>CAZFZB010000126.1:0-7720 GCA_964523415.1 uncultured Chromatiaceae bacterium
CGGCGCGAAAGTTGGAAATCGATGGAATTGCCCAGGTCCGGGTGGAAGTCCTCCCGGATTAAGGGCTGACCCTGCGCAAATCGGGGGCGTATTCACGAACCACCCATGGCTTGCCGTTACCAGGGTGGGGCTTCAGGTCAGCAGGACCTTCCCTTCACTGGACCCCCGAGAGCTCAATCCCCCGGCCCGGTTCTTAAGGCCATTGGGCTATCCCCGAGGCCTCGCCCTGGCCGTCTGGGTAAGCAGGGACGAGACAGGACAGCCAGGGATTCGCTGAACCCGCCATGGAGCTCAGAGGTCGGCGATGATGGTAACCACCACGCTTCGCTGATTGCGAGGGCCGTCGAATTCGCAAAAGAAGATGTTTTGCCAGGTCGAAAGCCCCAGCTTGCCATCCATCAGGGGCAGGGTCTCTCCGGGCCCCACCAGGCCGGCCTTGATATGGGCATCGCCGTTGCCGTCCTGCCGGTCGTGTCGCCAGACTCCTTTGGGGATCTGCCGGGCAAGAAAGGCGATCACGTCCTCCTGCACACTCTCGTCCCAATTCTCCTGAATCATGATCGCCGCGGTTGCACCCTGGGCATAGACGTGGACCAATCCTTCCTGGATACCGCTGCGATCCACCAGGGACCTTACCCGAGCGGTTATATCCACAAGCTCCTGATCGCGATGGGTAGCGAACCGGATCGTGTCACGCATGGTGCCGATAATCCTGGGTCATGGCCCTTCCACGGGTTTTCGTTTTCCGACAAGCTAATCCTATGGTACCTGACATTCCTCTCAGGGCGCCTCACTAGTGTCTTTCAGGGGCGGCAACGGGGAACTGGTGTAGTTAACCCCTTGCCTTGGTATAGGTGTCTAGCTTGGGGTGGAGTGAGTGTCTGGTTGGCGTGGGATGTGCGCGGAGAACCTAACCGATCCGGGGGCGGTCAGGGACGAGAAGCGCCTGGATGAATATATCTCCGACTCAGGGGTTATGGGTTGCGATGGAGCTGCTAGGATTAGGGGCAGATTGCGAGGTTGGGAATTCCAGGCCCAGGAACCTTGAAATCATCACGGTCTTCCCAAACTAGCCACCATAACCGATTGCAGTAGTGGAGATTCTTAGCCATGCGCATGGATAAATTGACATCCAAGTTCCAGATGGCCTTGCAGGATGCGCAGAGCCTGGCGGTGGGGCGCGACAGCCAGTTCATCGAACCCGTCCATTTGATGGCGGCCTTGCTGGATCAGGAGGGCGGCAGTTCTCGGCACCTGCTGGCACAGGCGGATGTGAACGTGAACCGGTTGCGCTCGGCCTTGGGCGAGGCCCTGGAGCGTCTGCCGCGGGTGGAGGGTAACGCCGGGGAGGTGCATCTCGGCAATGAACTGACCCGACTATTGAACCAAACCGATAAGTTGGCCCAACAGCGCAAGGACCAATATATTTCGTCCGAGCTGTTTGTGCTGGCGGCAGTGGAGGATAAGGGGGAATTGGGCCGGCTGCTGCGCGAGGCAGGGGCCAGCAAGGGGCCTATCGAACGGGCCATCGAGCAGATGCGCGGCGGTCAGGCGGTGAGCGATCCCAACGCCGAGGAGCAGCGCCAGGCTCTGGAGAAGTACACCATCGATCTGACCGAGCGCGCCGAGCAAGGTAAGTTGGACCCTGTCATCGGACGTGACGATGAGATCCGCCGGACGATACAGGTCTTGCAGCGCCGCACCAAGAACAACCCGGTGCTGATCGGCGAGCCAGGCGTCGGCAAGACTGCCATCGTCGAGGGTCTGGCCCAGCGTATCGTCAATGGCGAGGTGCCGGAGGGGCTCAAGACCAAGCGGCTCTTGTCTCTCGATATGGCTGCGTTGATCGCTGGCGCCAAGTTCCGCGGTGAATTCGAGGAACGCCTCAAAGCGGTGCTCAATGACATCGCACGTCAGGAGGGGAACATCATCCTTTTCATCGATGAGTTGCACATCATGGTGGGGGCCGGTAAGGCCGAGGGTGCCATGGATGCCGGTAATATGCTCAAGCCGGCCCTGGCCCGGGGTGAGTTGCACTGCGTTGGCGCCACCACCCTGGACGAATACCGCAAATATGTCGAAAAGGACGCGGCCCTGGAGCGTCGCTTCCAGAAGGTGCTGGTACAGGAGCCTAATGTCGAGGATACCATCGCCATCCTGCGTGGGCTCAAGGAGCGCTATGAGGTCCATCACAAGGTAGAGATCACGGACCCCGCCATTGTCGCTGCAGCCACCCTGTCGCACCGTTATATCGCCGATCGCCAGCTACCGGACAAGGCCATTGACCTGATCGACGAGGCGGCATCCCAGATTCGCATGGAGATCGATTCCATGCCGGAGGAGATGGACCGCCTCGATCGGCGCCTGATCCAACTCAAGATCGAACGCGAGGCATTGAAAAAGGAGGCCGACGAGGCTTCCAAGCGTCGGATGCTGGATCTGGAGGAACAGATCGCCAAGCTGGATCGCGAGTTCTCCGACCTCGATGAGGTTTGGAAGGCAGAGAAGGCGAGCCTGCAGGGTACCGCCCATATCAAGGAGGAGTTGGACCGGGTGCGGGTGGAGATGGAGACCGCCCGTCGCGCTGGTGATCTGGCGCGTATGTCCGAACTCCAATATGGACGGATTCCGGAGCTACTGAAGCGCCTGGAGTCCGCATCCGCCGCCGAGACTGCCGAGAAGACGTTGCTGCGCGATAAGGTCACGGACGAGGAGATTGCCGACATCGTCTCCAAATGGACCGGCATCCCCGTCTCGCGCATGCTGGAGGGCGAGCGCGAAAAGCTCCTTCGCATGGAGCACGCCCTGGGTAAGCGGGTAGTGGGGCAGGGCGAGGCCGTCGCCGCCGTTAGCGATGCCATTCGCCGGTCCCGGGCGGGGCTGTCCGATCCCATGCGCCCCATCGGTTCCTTTCTCTTCCTGGGCCCCACGGGGGTGGGCAAGACGGAGCTGTGTAAGGCCCTGGCGGAGTTCCTCTTCGATACCGAGGAGGCCATGGTCCGCATCGACATGTCCGAGTTCATGGAGAAGCATTCGGTGGCACGGCTCATCGGTGCCCCGCCTGGCTACGTCGGTTATGAGGAGGGGGGCTATCTTACCGAGGCGGTACGCCGCAGGCCCTATAGCGTCATCCTTTTGGACGAAGTGGAAAAGGCCCACCCGGACGTCTTCAACGTCCTGCTCCAGGTCCTGGATGACGGGCGCCTGACCGACGGTCAGGGGCGGACGGTGGATTTCCGCAACGCCGTCATCGTGCTGACCTCCAATCTAGGCTCGGACGTCATTCAGCAAATGGCGGGGGAGGAGCGCTATGCCGAGATGAAGGCGGCGGTCATGGAGGTGGTGCGTCTCGCCTTCCGTCCCGAGTTCATAAATCGTCTCGATGAGATTGTGGTTTTCCATCCCCTACATCGCGACCAGATCCGGGCTATCGCCCGCATCCAGATCCTCTTCCTGCAGAAGCGATTGGCGGATCGGGACATGAAACTGGTGGTGGACGATGCCGCCCTCGATCACCTGGGTGAGGCGGGCTTCGATCCAGTCTATGGGGCCCGGCCCCTGAAGCGTGCCATCCGCGCCCAGTTGGAAAACCCCTTGGCTCAGGAGATCCTCGCCGGCCGCTTTGGCCCAGGTGATGTCATCGAGGTCGAGGCCGTGGATGGTGCCCTGGCCTTTGAAAGGGTGTTGGAGGGGGAGATCGTCGATTGAGGTAAGGCTGGCAGGCCCCCACGAAAAAGGGGCCCGCAGGCCCCCAAGGTATGACGACGACGCGCCCTTAAGGGCGCGTCCTTCTTCTTGTTACTTGAAGATGTCGTTAACGATGTTGGTGTACCAGCTATAGGCGTACTGGACCTCGCGGGCATGGGCCTCGGCGGGGGCATCCATGGGGGTCAGGCCACCCGAGCCGGGTACCTCGGCGATCTTGCCGTCTGCCCCCAGCTTATAGACCCCAGCGACGGAGATGGCCCAGTCGGGGGTGATGAGGGAGTAACAGGTATTGATGAAGGAGGGTACCCCGACCTCGCCGCCCTTGAGCAGGGCCACGACGGCGGCGGCGCAGACCTTGGCCTGACTGTTGGCGGCATAGGCGGATTTGGGCATGGCGCCGGCGATACAGGCATCGCCGATGACATGGACGCCAGGCACCTTCTTGGACTCAAAACTGCGTCCATCCACCGGGCAGAACCCGCTGTCGTCGGCCAAGCCGGCGGCCTGGGCGATTTTGCCAGCACGCTGGGGTGGGATCAGGTTGATGACATCCGCCTTCATCTCCTCGCCAACCTCGCCATAGGTCAGGGTCATGGTGGCGGGATCGACCTTCTTAACGGTGGCATCCGGACCGGGGCGCCATTCGATCAAGGCCTTCGGGGTTCCGTAGCCATAGAATTTCTCCCAGCCCTGGATGAAGAGGCCCTGCTTGGAGAACTTTTGTTTGGCATCCAGGATGACGACCTTGGACTTGGGCTTGTGCTTCTGCAGGTAATGGGCAATGAGGCTGGCGCGCTCGTAAGGCCCGGGGGGGCAACGGAAGGGGTTCGGTGGGGCGACAATGGCGACCACGCCGCCATCCTTCATGTCTTCTATTTGCTTTTTCAGCAGTAACGTCTGAGGGCCAGCCTTCCAGGCATGGGGCATTTGTTTCTCTGCGACCTCGGGCGAGTAGCCTTCGATCTTATCATAGACAAACTCGACGCCAGGGGAGACGACGCAACGGTCGAAGGCCAGGGATTGGCCACCGGCGGTCTTGACGGTCTTGGCGGCACCATCGATGGCTTCCGCCGAGTCAAAGACGACGTTGATTCCCATCTTCTTGACATCTTCATAGCCCACCTCGATGGACTTGATGTCACGCTCGCCGGCAATGACCTCGTTGCTGAAGTAGCAGGTGAAATAGGTCTTGTTGGGCTCGACGATGGTGACATCGATGGAGGGGTCGAGGCGCTTGATGTACTTGGCGGCGGTGGTTCCGCCGGTACCCCCGCCGACGACCACCACCTTGCTGGTGGCACCTAGGGCGAGATGAGGCATTCCTACCATGGCAACGGCGGCGGCCGTACCGGTGGCTTTTACAAAGTCACGACGATTCATTTTCATGCTGGGTTGCTCCTGGTCCTTATTGCTGGCTGGCGTAAAAGGCGTAAAGGGCCTCGAGTCCCTTGTCACCTTCCTTCTTGACCATGCCGTCGAACTTCTCCTTCATCTTCTTGGGCATCTCACGCTTATTGGCCTGGAAGTCTTCCATGGAGTATTTCAGGTAGGGGGTCCACTGCCCAGCTATGACCTGATATTCCTCGTCCTTTACCACCTTGCCACCATCCGCGTGGCATTTCTCACACCATTTTTCATGGATCTTCTTGCCGGTGGCGGCAAGCTTGTCATCGAATTTTTGTTTAGCGGGTACATAGGGCTTGGCGGAGAAGAATTCGGCCATGAGTTTTATTTCGCCCTCCGAGTAACCCTTGGCGATGCGACCCATCACGGTGGAGTAGGTCGTACCATCCTGAAAGCTTTTCATGACCTCGGCGAAGTACTCGGGGTGCAGCCCGCCAATGTTGGGCGAGGCCGGTCCCGAGCTGGCGCCGTCGGTGCCGTGGCAGCCATTGCAGGTGTCGCTCAGCATCTGGGCGGTGGCGCCGGAGACCAGTTCGACCGGGGCGGCGGCAGGGGCAGCAGCCGGGGCAGCGGCTGGAGCGGGTTTGGCTTCTTCCTTTGCAGCGTAAGCGGTGGTAGCGAGACCTAGGGTAACGGCGCTCGCGAGCAAGGCCAGTTTCATTAGTTTTTTGGCCATGATTCCTCCTTTGGGTGACAAAATTTCACAGATTACCTGGAGAACCAAATCTCCGTCATGCGTGAAACGCCGCTAGGACGCTCCTTTTCGCATAGTTTGTCGGCACGGGTGTCCTCGAACGATACACCCAGCCTCGATCACATTCAGGGTTTTGACAGCAGGGTAACGGCCTCCTGATTACCCTTCTGACGGGCGATGTCCATCGCCGTTCGACCTCTGGCATCCTTGAGGCTTGGGTCCGCGCGGTAACTCAACAGCGGACCGATGAAGTCCCCGTGACTGGTGTTGACGGCCTCGATGAGGGCGCTGACACCGTCGGTATCCTGCTGGTTGGGATCTGCGCCAGAGGCCAGCAGCAGTTCGACGACGTCGGCGCGATTATTGCCGATGGCCCAAATGAGGGCCGTCCCCCCCAGCTTGTCATGGGCGTTGGGATTGGCCCCCTTGGCGAGAAGGGTTGCGACGGCATCGGTTTGTCCCTCGCCTGCGGCGAGGATGAGGGCGGTCGCCCCATCCTTATCCTTGGCCTCCGGATCGGCGCCCGCTTCGATCAGTAGTTTCACAACCTGGGCGTGACCACGGGCAGCCGCGGTCATCATGGCCGTACGATGTTCCTTATCCGAGGCCTTGGGGTCGGCGCCCTTGTAGAGCAGTTGTTCTACCATGTCGGCGATGCCGTAGCGCGATGCGATCATGAGGGCGTCCCAGCCACCCCGAGTGCGGTCATGCAGGTTGGCGCCCCGCTCGATGAGGAGAGCGGTGATACCAATATGTCCGTTTTCGGCGGCGAAGGTCAGAGCGGTGCAATTGGCGTTGGCGCGGGCGTTGACATTGGCGCCCCGCGCCAGCAACAGTGCGACAGTCTCCAGGTTATCGCCCTCTACGGCCATCATGAGGGCCGTTTTCCCCAGTTCGTTGGGGCTATCGACGGGCACGCCCTGGTCGAGATAGCGGGTGACCTCCTCGGTGTTGCCGACGGCGGCAGCCATGCGCATCTCTTTGCCAATGGCATTTTCGGCTCCCTGTGCTGGCAGGCCCACGGCGAGTGCCAGGAGGAGGGGCAGGGCAGTCTGATAGCGGGTTGTCATGTCGGCGGCGCCTCGAGGCGATCAGTTCCGGGGTGGGGTCCGGGGATCATTCGGATTTGGCTTGGGTGCTGGTTTTCACGTCGGCCTGGTTTGATGCCGTTGCCTCATCCGGGGTTTCCGGCTCATCCGGCAGCGTATGGGCAATGCCTTGGTGGCAGTCGATGCAGGTCTCACCCTTGTCAGGGGCGCTGCTATGCCGGGCGCGGGCGGAACGGGACTGAGTATCCAAGGCCATATGGGCAAAATCATGGCAGGAACGACACTCGCGGGAATCGGTAGCCTTCATTTTAGCCCAGACCCGGCTGGCCATGTCCCAACGATGGGCCTCGTATTTCTCAGGGGTATCGATGGTGCCCATAAACTCGTGATAGACGTCCTTGGCAGCCATGATCTTTGCGATCATCTTGGGAATAAAGGGCTTGGGGACATGGCAGTCGGCACATCCCGCATGGACGCCCGAGGCGCTCTGCCAATGAACCGATTGTTGCAGCTCCTCCAAGTTCGTCTGCATGGAATGACAGGAGGTGCAAAATTCCGTGGTGTTGGTGTGCGCCAGACCAGCGTTGAAGAGTCCGGCGAAAACGATGCCCGCCACGAATATAAGAGCGGAAACGATAATGACTTTTTTTAGGGAGGAGCCTTCGGTCTTGGCCATGGAAATCCTCGGGTGGCGGTGTCAACAGCGGATGGGTGGCTCAAGGGGATTGCAGCCACAACCCCAGCGGTAAGGGGGCTGGGATTCGTTTTAATTATTAAGCCGATCTTAAGGGATAGTGGGGAGTTTTGCCAAGAATTCGCGGGGGTACCTTGAGGTAAGCCCGGTTGATCAACTGACCTTAGCTAG
>CAZFZB010000127.1:0-1926 GCA_964523415.1 uncultured Chromatiaceae bacterium
CCGCGAATCTGTTAATCTGCCGGGCCAAGTACCCAACCCCCCTTGCCAACGCCTGCCCCGGCATCCAGCCGAGGCCAGGCCATCGCCGAGAACTCAAACATGACCAGCCTCGCCTCGCTGCGCCTCAACAAGGATCAGGATCGCCGCCTGCTTGCCGGCCACTGCTGGATCTACAGCAACGAGGTCGATACCCAGGCGACGCCGCTCAAGGGCCTCGAGCCCGGCCAGGCGGTCCAGATCCTCAGCCACGGCGGCCACCCCCTCGGCCATGGCTATGTCAACCCGCACTCCCTGATCTGCGCCCGTCTGGTCACCCATGATCCGCGCCGGCCCCTGGGTCCGACCTTGTGGGAGCAGCGGATCCGCCAGGCCCTGGCACTGCGAGAGCAACTCTACGACCAGCCCTATTACCGGCTCGTCTTTGGCGAGAGCGATGGCCTCCCCGGCCTGGTCGTGGACCGCTATGGCGACCTGCTGGTGGTCCAGATCACCACCGCCGGCATGGAAAGAGCGCGTGGGGAAATTCTCGCGGCCCTGGAGGATGTGGTGGGTCCGGCTAGCATCCTACTACGCAACGATAGCTCCGTGCGCGAACTGGAGGGCCTGCCCCTGGTCAACGAGGTGGTGCTGGGCGCTCCGCCGGCTGACATCGAACTCCCCGAGCAGGGCAACCGCTTCCTGGTCTCGCCCCTGACGGGCCAGAAGACCGGTTGGTTCTACGACCAGTCGGAGAATCGCGACCGCCTGGCGCGCTTCGGCCATCCGCGACGCGCCCTGGACGTCTGCAGCTATATCGGGGCTTGGGGGCTGCGGGCCGCCCGCCTCGGCGCCGAGGAGGTCGTCTGCGTCGACAGCTCGGCGACGGCCCTGGAACGGCTGGGTGAGAATGCCGAGCGCAATGGCCTTCTGGACCGGGTCACGGGCGTTCAGGGCGATGCCTTCGAGGTGCTGCGCCTCCTCAAAGAACAGGGCGAGCGCTTCGATCTGGTCATGCTCGACCCACCGGCCTTCATCAAGCGCCGCAAGGACGAGCGCGAGGGTCTGCAGGCCTATCAGCGCCTCAATCGCCTCGGCCTGGAGGTACTGGAACCCGGCGGCCTGCTGGTGACATCCTCCTGCTCCTTTCACCTGAGCCGCGACGAGTTGCTACGCACCATCCAGCAGGGCGCCCGCCGTGCCAACATGGGGCTGCAACTGCTAGGATTCGGTGGCCAGGGTCCGGACCACCCCATCCATCCGGCCATCCCCGAAACCGCTTATCTCAAGACCTGTTTCCTGCGGGCAACGCCGGGGTTCTGAAGCCAGGGCCCCCGCTCAGAGCCCATACTCCTGCCGCAGCCGCGCTTGCATCTTCCTGGCCTGCTTGAGGGCCTCCTTCAGCATGAGCCGATTGAGCGGGTTGAGGCTGGCGGGGTCCACGCGGTTGGCGGCTTCGTAGTCCTTGGTCGCCAGTTGTTGCTGGATGCGGAAGCGCTGCACCAGGTGAAAGCCCTCGACCTCGGCGGCAATGTCCTCGGCAGAGCGGCCCGGCCCTGTGCCGGCGGCGCGCAGGCGGTCGGCGGTGTTGGTCGCCCAGATGCCCTTGGCCAGGCTCCCGATCCGGGCCACATCGACAAAGAGGCGGGCACCCTGGTACTTGAGGTCGAGGGTGTGGGGATAGGCGCGATTGCGGTCATAGCTAAAGCGGCCGGCCCATCCCAGGGGCGGACCCACCTGCAATGCCAGTTCCGCCAGGAGACACAGAAAGAGGGGGTGCTCCGGGGCCCTGGCCATCAACCAGGTCCGCAGCCGGTCAGCCAGTTCGTAGCGGCCATAAAGGGGCCGGAAGTCGAAAAAGATGGTGCCATGGAGCAAGGCCTCGGGGTCCGGCACCCGCAGCCAGTTCGAGAAGCGCGTCATCCACTCGTCGCTGCTCAGGCAGCAGTC
>CAZFZB010000127.1:2026-3467 GCA_964523415.1 uncultured Chromatiaceae bacterium
GGCAAAAAGTTCCGCCCCGCGACGGCGCACCCGATCGGCGACGAGGACCATGGCCTTGAGGTCCCGGGCAGCGGCGATGGTGGCGATGAGGACCTCGGCCCCGCCGGCGCGCAACCCCAGGAGGTCCGCCTGATGAATCAGGCCACTGAAGCGACCATCCGCCTCCACCAGCAGGAGATGAGCGACCCCCTTCTTGGCCATGAGCACCCTGGCGCGATGAGTGGGCGAATCCGCGGCCGCCGTCAGGGGGGCGCCGGTCATGTAGGCGGCCACCGGGGCATCCAGATCGCCACCCTCGAAGGTGATGACGTGCAGGAGCTCGCGCAAGGTCACCAGGCCCAGGGGCAATTGGCTGGCCTCGTCGGCCACCACTACGGCGTCCTCGCGACCCTGACTGATGGCATAGAGCACCTCACGCAGGGTCGTGGCCGGGGCCATCACTAGGGGTGACCGACTGGCCAGGCTCCGTAAGGGGGCATGGTCACCTCCCTCCAGGCCCAGGGCGCCGCCCGTAGGGGCCTCGGCCTGATCGGGGTTGGGGGAGGCACTCATGGCTGCCTGCCCCCGCCGGCCAACAGGGCCTTGGCCTTGTCCACCAGTTCGCGGGTGGAGAAGGGCTTGGCCATATAGGCGTCCGCCCCCAGATCCAGCCCCTTTTCACTCTCCGCAGGGCGGCCCTTGGCAGTCAGCATGAGGATACGCACCCCCGCCAGAGAGGGATCGGCGCGTACCGCCTCCAGAACCTCGAAACCGTTGCGCTTGGGCATCATGACGTCAAGGACCACCAGATCGGGATGCCCGGCCTGGATGGCGGCGAGCCCCTCCTCGCCATCCCGGGCCACCGATACCTCGAAGCCCTCACGCTTCATGAGAAACTCCAGGGAGATAACGATGTTGGGCTCGTCATCGACGATCAGGACTTGCTTGCTCATTCCGGGTTCTTGACCTCAGTTGGATGGTTAGGATCACGAGGATCCATCGCGCCCTTGGGGCACAGCTGCCCGCAAGGTAATTCGAAAACGAGGCGGGCGCCCCCTCCCGGGGGGCATTCCGCCCAAATTCGGCCATCGAAATGCTCGATGATCTGCTTGCAGATGGGCAGACCCAGGCCGGTACCCAGGGGTTTTCTGCCGCCCGCGCTGGCCTGGTGAAATTTTTTGAACACCTGCTCCAGTTCTTCCGCCGGGATGCCCGGGCCATTGTCCCGGATGCTGACCCGCCAGCAGGTGGCCATCCCCTCCAGTTGTACCTGGATACGCCCGGTCCCCCGGGGGGAGAACTTGGCGGCATTCGCCAGCAGGTTCACCATCACCTGCATCATGCGATCGCGATCCGCCAGGATGAGAGGGGGCACCATCGGAACCAGCTCCAACTCCACCTTGAGTCCCCCCTCTTCCAGGAGCCGCCCCACGCTGACCACCGCCTGTTCGATGACCTCCAC
>CAZFZB010000127.1:3567-7606 GCA_964523415.1 uncultured Chromatiaceae bacterium
CCCCCTCTTCCAGGAGCCGCCCCACGCTGACCACCGCCTGTTCGATGACCTCCACAAGGTTGACCTCCTCCGTCCGCCAGTCGGCATGACCGGATTCGATCTTGGCAAGGTCCAGAACCTGATTGACCAGTCGCGAGAGGCGCTCGGTTTCGCTGACCAGAATTCCGAGAAAGCGCTGGCGCTCCGCCCCGTCCAGGTCCGGGTCGTCGTGCAGTATCTCCGAGAAGGCCCGGATCGAGGCCAGAGGCGTGCGCAGCTCGTGGGTGACTGAGGACATGAAATCGTCCTTCAGGCGATCCAGCTCCTGAAGCCGCAGATTAGCTGCCCTGAGTTCCGCCGTCGCCGCCTCCAGCTCCTGGGATTTACGTTCCAACTCGTGGCTGTAGGCCCGGATTTGGGAGGCCTCGTCGAGGATATTCAAGACCTCGTCCAAACCCAGGGTCTCCTGCTGAGTAACCGAGGCGACCATGACCCGCGCCGAGGCACCTCCGATGGCGCCAGAAAGCAAGGTCTCGGCGAAATAGACAGTGTGGGCATCCGCGGGGAGTTCCACCACCCGCTCCACCCCACGAGAGTTGGCATAGCGGAGGAAGGCGGTTCGCGCCCTTTCCGCACCCAAGAAGCGCTCCGCGAGGGCCATCAGCTCCGCCACCTCGACATTACCCCGCCAGAGGGCGATGTGAGCCTGGCGCGGGTTCTTCAGGACGTCCACGAAGGCACTGGCCTGGGCCATCTCCTCGGCATTGGGTATCCGGCGTGAGGACAGGATCAGGAAGGTGCCGATATTGGCGGTCAGGCTCCAGATCAGGGCATGGGTGATCTCGTTGAGGCCCGACAGCCCCAACAGGGCCTGGGGCTTCAGGAGTTCGATTCCGAAGGGGCCCTGCTCCAGAAACCCCAGGGGCAACCAGCCGGACTTGGCAAAGGAGGGAAGCAACAGGGTATAGATCCAGACGGCGAAGCCCGCCGTGAGCCCCGCCAGGGCCCCGCCACGGGTCCCGCCGCGCCAGTAGAGACCGGCGATGATGGGCGGTGCGAACTGAGCAACAGCGGTAAAGCTGATGAGTCCTATGCTCACCAGGGCATAGGCGTCTCCAGCCAGCCGGTAATAGAGATATCCCAACAGGAGAATGGCGACAATGGCCCCGCGCCGGATGCGCAACAGCAGCTTGACCATATCCGCCTCGGGTGGCAAACCCTGCCAGCGTCGCAGCAGGACCGGCAGCATCAGGTCATTGCTGACCATGGTGGAGAGGGCGATGGTCTCCACGATCACCATGCCCGTCGCCGCCGAGAGGCCACCGATGAACACGAAGAGGGCCAACCAAGGTTGGCCATGGGCCATGGGCACGGTCAGCACGAAGCTGTCCCCATCCACCCCGCTGTCGCCGCCGAAGGTCAGGACCCCCGCCAGGGCAATGGGGATGACGAAGAGATTAATTAGAAACAGATAGAGTGGGAACTGCCAGATGGCGCGTTGGATATGGCGCTCGTCGCTGATCTCTACCACCGCCACCTGAAACTGACGCGGCAGAAACATGACGGCCAACCCGGCCAGCAGGGAGATGGCGAACCAGTCCGCGAAGTTGCCAATGTGCGGCTCGAAGAGGGCCTGGGCGTCCCCTCTCAGTGTGCCCATCGCCTGGGCGGACCCGCTACTGAGGGCGGCATCACCGAAGAGTTCCAGAACCACGAAGAGCCCCACCACCAGGAAGGCTGCCAGTTTCACGATGGATTCGAAGGCAATGGCCGCCACCAGACCCTCGTGGCGCTCACTGGCATCCAGGTGACGGGTACCGAAGAGGATGGTGAAGAGGGCCAGCAGCAGGGCCACCACAAAGGCGGTATCGTGCCAGATGGGCAGGGTTGCCGCCGGATCGGGCATGACGATGGCCGGATATTCCAGCAGGATGGTGAAACTGCGCGATATCGCCTTGAGTTGCAGGGCAATGTAGGGCACCACCCCCACCACGGCGATCAGGGTCACCAGGCCGCCCAGGAGGTGACTCTTGCCATAGCGCGAGGCGATGAAATCGGCGATGGAGGTGATGCGTTCCGCCTTGCTGACTCTCACCATCTTCACCAGCAGGGATCCCCACAACAGCGCCACGAGGGTAGGCCCCAGATAGATGGTCAGGAAGCCCATGCCGCCACTGGCCACCCGGCCCACGCTGCCGTAAAAGGTCCAGGCCGTACAATAGACCGCCAGGGACAGGGCATAGACCGTGGGCCTTGCGATCACCGATCGTCCCTGGTCCGCTCGCCGGTCCGCCCAAAAGGCCAGGGCGAACAAGATCCCCAGATAGGCGAAGGCGACGACCGCGATCAGGGGGCCGCCGATGGTCATCGAGGCCAAGCCACCCGCCAGGCCATCTCAAAGGTTCCGGGGCTCATTCCCGATCCATCCCCAGGATCCAGGCACTCAGGCCAATGATCAGCCCCCAGGCCCCGAAGAGATAGAGGTAGAGCAGGGGGATACCTCCGATCGCCGGGGCCTGGTCGAACAGCAGTACTAGAGGCGAGAAGAAGAGGAAGGCGCCTAGAAAGGCCAGCGCGATCAGGCGTTGTCGGATCAGATTGGAACGACGCATCGGGCCTCCTCGGATTCAACGGTGGAAGCCGCCGAGTACAGCCAGAATCCAGGCGGGCAGACCCTAGTATAGAGCAAAGGGTGCGTGGGTAATCACCAGGACACACCCTTGGTCAGGCACCCCAACCCCAGATCCACCACGGAATTGGGCCTACCAGCCACCTCGGGGATTGCCCCAACCTGGATTTGGGGGAACGGCATCGGTCCCATCCCTATCCCCCGGAGGTGGCTGGTCGCCAGCCATGCCAGTCTCGCCAGGCGCCTGGTAACCCCAATTCGCGTCTTGACCCCAATCGCCCCCCCCGCTCTGTACCCCGATCTGGATGCTATCCAGGTCGACCTTGACACCCTTGTGCAGGGAATGGGTGACCAGTTCGGGAAAGGCGAGCAGGATGACAACCATGGCGATCTGGATGATGACGAAGGGGATCGAGCCACGGTATATGTCCAGGGTCTTGACCCCCGCGACCGGCTGGTGGGTGATGCGGTCGATAAATGCGTTGGCAGGGGCCACGCTGCGCAGGAAAAAGAGGGAAAAGCCAAAGGGCGGCGTCAGGAAGGAGGTTTGGAGGTTCATGGCCAGCAGGATGCCGAACCATACCAGGTCGATACCCAGCTTGTCCGCTACCGGTGCCAGGAGGGGCACCAGGATGAAGGCGATTTCGAAGTAGTCAATAAAAAAGCCCAGGATAAAGATGACGAAGTTGACGAAGACCAGGAAGCCCATCTCGCCCCCTGGCAACTTGTCGAACAGATGCTGGACCCACTGCTGACCATCGACGGCGGTAAAGGTGAAACTGAAGGTGGTCGAGCCGATGAGGATAAAGAGCACGAAGGCCGAAAGTCGGGCCGTGGATTCAAGGGATTGCCGGAACAGACTCCAACTCAGCTGGCCGCGCGCCATGGCCAGAATCATGCCCCCGACGGCGCCCATGGCGCCACCCTCGGTGGGGGTCGCCACACCCAGGAAGATGGTACCGAGTACCAGGAAGATGAGGATCAACGGCGGAATCAGCACGAAGGTGACGCGCTCGGTGATGCGGGACAGCAGCCCCAGGCCCAGACCCCTGTTGATGACGGCGCAGATCCAGGCCAGGAGGGTGCCACCGGTGAGGACGACGACGATGGTCTCGTCCAAGGGCGGACTGACCTCACTGCCCTGAAGGGCCGACAGGATCTCTCCGTAATGGAGGCCGAAGGTCACAGCAATGCCCAGGATGATCAGCGAAAACAGCGCCAGTGAACGCAGGCCGGAACGGCCGTCCGGCTCCTGGTAGGTGCGAGCCTCGGGGGGTAGGGCCGGCACCAGGCTGGGCCTGAAGATGGCCAGGAGAATGATCAGGAACGCGAAAAGTCCCACCAGGCTGAAGGCAGGTATGAAGGCGCCCATGTAGAGATCGCCGACACTGCGCCCGAGCTGGTCGGCCATGACGATCAGGACCAGTGAGG
>CAZFZB010000128.1:0-7591 GCA_964523415.1 uncultured Chromatiaceae bacterium
AGGTCCGCCAATAACCGATACAGGGTCCGCTCACCTATACCCATTACCCGGGCCATATCGGCCCGGCTGCCAGGTCGCCGCTCTAGCAGAAGTTTGAGGTAGCTCTGCTCGAGCTCGGCCAGGGTTGGTTCGCGATCGAAGGTCAGGGTGATCTTGTCGGTGCTGGCAGGGGTCGCCGCGAGGGACCGCGGCAGGGCTAAATGCTCCGTATCGATTTTGACCTTATTGCCGGATAAGAGGATCGCCCGTTCGATCACATTGCGCATCTCCCGCACATTCCCTGGCCAGTCATATTCCTGCAATTGCCGCATGGCCGCTTCGCTGACGCGCTTGACGATCCGCTGGGAGCAGCCGAGGTGCATCAGTAAATGCCTCACCAGCGGGGCTATGTCCTCCCGGCGTTCCCTCAGGGGCGGCACTGAGACCACGATGGTGTTGAGGCGATACCAGAGATCCTGACGGAATTCCCCCCGCTGGGCCATGCCCTCCAGGTCCCGGTTGGTGGCGGCAAGGATCCTGACCTCCGCCTGAAAATCGGAGGTACTGCCCAGACGGCGATAGCGCCTGGTCTCCAGGACGCGCAAGAGCTTGACCTGAATCAGAGGGGGAAGCTCGCCGATCTCATCCAGAAAGAGGGTTCCCCCCTTGGCCTGCTCGATGAGCCCCGGTTTTTTCTGAGCGGCCCCGGTGAAGGCCCCGCGCTCGTGACCAAAGAGTTCCGACTCGAACAAAGTCTCGGGTATGGAGGAACAGTCCACCGCCACCAGGGGGCCTCCTGCCCGGTGGCTCATCCGATGGATCTCCTGGGCAACCTTTTCCTTTCCGACCCCACTTTCACCCAGGATCAGGACGGTTGCCTCGCTCGGGGCTACGGCCCGGAGTTCGGTCAGTAGCCGGAGCAGGGGCGCGCTTGCCCCGACCAACTGGCTCGGGGCCTCGTACCTCAGGATGTTGGTGAAAACTCACCGCGTTGGTAAAGGAGGGCGTTATCGATGATGCGCCGGATGCCATCGGCCAACTCATTCCGATCCAGGGGCTTGACCAGAAATTCCGTCGCCCCCTGGCGCAGGAGATGGAGGGCGCTATCGATCCCGCTCTCAAGGCATAGGACCAGGACCGGATACTCCCGAGCCCAATGCCCCAGCAGGGTTTTGTCCAAGTCCTTGGGCCAGGGATGTTCCAGGAGGATCAGGTCTGGTGGTTGTGCCGTCAGGGCACGCTGACCCTCGGCGACATCCCCACAGGCTGTTACCTCATAACCGCGATGCCGCAGGTCAGTGATGGATTCTGAACGGGAGTACTGGTCACCCCACAACAGCAGGATGTGATCGGCCATGGTTGGGCTTTGCGGTAAAAAATCAGGTTGATGCCGTTGCTGCCCAGAGGGGCGGAACGGCGGCTGACGAAATTCCCCTGGCCTGAAGCCAGGGCTAGGGGCATCGGGAGCCGACCGCTCTCGATCTGAGGTTGTGGTGGTCCTTACCGGCTCAGGCGAAACGTCGCCATAGTCCCAGAAAGGCGGCCACTGCGTCAGGCCAGGCAGTGCCGGGAGCTAGGGCCAGGGCATTGGCCAGCACCGGAGAGGCTGAGGCACCGGGTTTTTCCAGCAGTAGGGGCAGGGCGGAGATGAGCCGTTCCCGAGGATAACGCAGGGACCAGACCGGGCGTCGCAGCAGTTCGGCGGGCCCAAAGTCCCGCAGGGTGATGAGAGCATTGCGCAGGCCGCCCCATGAATTCCCCCCCTGGCCCTTGGCAAAACCGGGAGAACCGTAGCTATTCCAGTCCGGGATGTTCCGGCCAGCACGCCCCTGCTCGAACCAGGTCAGGGTCGCGAGCCAGATGGGTACCAGGCGCCCTTGCCAGATCGCCGGGTTCTCCGCCGCGAAGCGGGCGTAGTTGGGGTGAAATTTGTTATCCCATGCCTGTTGGTAAAGGTCCATGAAGTCGGCCTGCCCCGGCCAGTCCAGCTTAGCCAGGCGCTCGATCTTCTTGCGGTAGGAGGGATGGTAGCAACCGTTACCGGCCAGTCGTGCATCCCCACAGGCCAGGATGGCCTTGAACAGATACTTGAAAAAGATTTCCTGATCGATTGCGGCGAAGGGCTCAGGATTGGCGAGGCGGCGCTGATTCAGCAGCAGCAGGCTGCCCCGGTTGAGCAGGAGGCGTGTGTATTCCCCCGGCGGCAAGCTGGCGAAGGGCATGGCGGGCATGGTCGAGAGTACCTCCGGGTCGCCCGCTACGACTCGGTGACCCCAGAGCATCTCGGCATTCATCAGGGAGTATTCGGCTCCCGGTAGCCGATCCTCGCGCAGCAGGGCGAAGTCCACCTCGACACCGATCTGGTGTTCGAGGGCCTTGGCAGCCACCCCCAGGTTTCGGTTGAGGTCGTCCCGCGCCGCCCGATCCAGTCCCCGCACCACCACAAAGTAGTCGTAGTCGTTGTAGGGCTCGGGATGGCCGTCACGCTGGACGTAGCCGCCCTCCCCGCGACCATAACCGCCCATCAGGACCAGGCCGCGGAGGGCGGGTGGGGCCAGGATGGAGGTGACTGCCTGGGCTACCAACTGTTGGTCATGGGCGATGTGTGCCTCGACGGCCTCGTCACCGTCCAGGGTGTAGCGGTCGCGATCGGCTGGATCTATACCGGGTTCAAGTCTTGGCATGGCGTTTAATCCCCTCGCGTAGACCTTGCCAGCGCGCCCACTTCTGGACCGCCCGAAGGGGCACAGTGTCGAGCATCGCCTCCATGGAACGGTGCTCGAGACCCCAGCGCAGGTCCCGCAAGACCTCCATGCCAAAGGGCAGCAGGCAGTAGCGAAGCAGGGAGGTGTTGAGTTCACCCTGACGAAAGATCCAGGCCTCGGCCTTACCCTCGCCGAAGTGGCGCTTATAGGACTGACGGAGTGTGTAATTATGGGAGTGAGTGGCAGCAGCCTCCGGCACGTAGGCGATACGCAAGCCCGTCTGTCTCAGCCGGTAGGACCACTCAATATCCTCGGAGTACTGGATTTTGGTCTCGAAGGGGAACCGCTCCAGGATCTCGCGGCGGGCGCCGGCATTGGCCATGGAAAAGAAGTGTACCCAGGTGGCGGCCTCCTGGCCGTCACCAAAGGCCCGCTCGGTATCCTTGATGAAAAGGGGACGGCAGTCCGGGCGCGCGGTTTGGCGGCCATAGACAGCACCCACCTTGGGATCCGCGAGAGGGGCGATCAGCTGCTCCAGCCAGTCATCAGTCTCCGGGGTGGCATCCGAATTGATGAAGACCAGGATCTCACCACCAATGGTGGCTACTGCATCATTGAGAACCCGGCCCGGGTTGTAGTCCTTGGAATCGTTCAAGCGGATACGTTCGGGGGCGTTGTATTCCCGGATGATGTCCAGGGTGCCATCCTTCGACGAGGAATCGAAGTTCCAGAGTTCAAAGTTCCGGTAACCTTGTCCCAATACCCTCTCCAGGGTCTGCCGGATGACTGGGCGGTCGTTATAGGATCGCATCACGATGGCCACTTGGGGCCGATCGCCCGCCGCCTTGGGGTGCTCGGTTGTCATGGGTAAGCCTCGTCTTGCTCTATGGAGTCCCTAGGTGGGAATGATCCCTGGGGGGGAATGAAATGGGATTGGGATCTGACCAGAAACCCATCCCATTGCAGGGCAGCTTGGTATGCGCCTGGGTTGTCAGAGCAGTGACAGCTAGATTTGCCGCTATCTGTCAAGGCAAACCCCGGCACATCCCGCATCTCCCTGGTCAAGGAAGGAACCTTCTGCACGTCTTGATGGGTGCTTCGTTTCTTAAATACCGGTGTGGATCACTCTGGGCGGCGCCAGGCATCGGCACTGAACAACATCTTCAGACCATCCCAGAGTAGGACCAGATCCCGCCTCAAGCTCCCTTGCCGTGCATGGAAGGCGTCGCTAAGCAGGCGTTCTTCGATCGATGCGTCCGCGGGGACGTGGAGCTGAGTTGGGCCAAGAAGACCCACCGGGGCGGTATCGCGGACGAATTGCCAGTCCTCATTCCGGGCGGCGGATTGCTCCGGGGTCAGAGGGCTGACGCCCACCAGTCGCAGGTCGCCCCGGATCACGGCCAAGATCCAAGGCAGGTGACGCAACACCGGGACGCGGGTGCGCCAATGGGTCAGGACCACCGTCCGCCGAGGACTCGTCGGATCACTGGGGTGCTCACGCCGGTCGCCCTCCATATCCCGGGCCTCGAGCAGGCGGCCGCCCCCACCCTCCCGCCCTGCCAGGAAGGCAGCTACTGGCCAGAGGGGCAGGGAGAGGATCAACATCAGGAGACCGATGAGCCGGTCAAGCCACCGTCCAATTCCGCTGCCCATGCCCCCCTTGGCAAGGTTGGCGAGCAGGAAGGCATCGCTGATATGCAGAACCGCGCCGGTGTCGACACGGATGAGCAGATTCGATGCGACCACGCAATTAGCGACCTCGACCAACTCGCCGACATAGGTCTTGGACAGGATAACGCTATCGCGGATAGTGGCACCCCGATCCACGACGACATCATCGCCGATGACCACCTCGCCGACGAGTTCGGCCTCAGGATGCACCCGGCTGTTGGCACCCACGAAGGCAACCCCCTGTTTGAGGGTTTTCGGCGATACGCTGGCCCGGCGCCCCAGGGTGAGCCCAAGGGCCACGGTTCGCCCCGGGAGCGGGATGCCATGGAAACGGCCCGCGACGATATCGCGATTGGCGCGGTGATAATCGGCGATGTCGGCAAGCAGGTTCAGGTCCATCGCCCCCAGCTCCAGCCGCTCCGTCCCGTCAGAGGGGGCTGGAGTATCCGAATGGGTCCAGCGCAGGTCGCTCAAGGGAGAGGTGCCGGTGCCAGCTCCGGTGCGAAGCAGGACCAGGGAGCCACGAGGGTCGGCCGGGGCTAGGCCCGTGATCGCCGTGCCCGGTCGGCCTTGTGCCTGTTCGAGAAAGCTCGCCACCGTTGGCGAACGCACCACATCGCCCCGCATGACCAGCACGGGTTCTTGATCGCCCAGGTTCAGTCTTTGCCAGATCTCGGCCGGGTCTTCCTCGCCGCGGCTGAGGACGAAGCGAAAGGTGGCCCCCCACCGCCGGCCATCACCAAGGACGGCCTCGATCCGGTCGCCGTGCGCGGAAACGACGATGACCAGGTCGCGGATCCCGGCGCCAACAAGGTCTTCGATACCATGGACCAAAACCTCCTTGCCCACCATGGGCAACAAGGCCAAAGGCAGATTCTCGGTGAGCGGGGCCAGTTCGGTACCCTGGCGATCGGCAAAGACAAGTGCTCGCATGCTGAATGCTCCCAGGACGCCTCTTCGCCTGGATTGGAAGAGGCGCTGAAGGTCTAATAGGCCCCTTTACCAAACAAGAGGGCGGGAATAGTCTTCAGGAGGATTTTGATGTCCGTCCAGAAGGATTGGGATTGGATATATTCCACATCCAGCTCAACTTGCTGGTCGAAGGGAATCTCCGAGCGTCCGGAGACCTGCCAGATACAGGTGATGCCAGGGATGACCTCGAGCCGCCGGCGATCGGCGAGAGAATACTCATTGACCTCCATGGGCACTGGCGGTCGCGGCCCGACCAAGGACATGTCGCCCTTGAATACATTCCATAGCTGGGGCAGCTCGTCGATCGAGGTCTTGCGGATGAAGCGCCCGACCCGGGTGATGCGCGGGTCCTCGCGCATCTTGAAAATCACCCCGCCCTGCATTTCGTTTTGTTTGAGTAACTCGGCCTTACGGGCCTCGGCATCCGCAAACATGGAGCGGAATTTCCACATGGTGAACAATTCCCCCCAGCGACCCACCCGGGTCTGACGGAACAGAATGGGCCCCGGGGATTCGATGCGGATCGCTAGGGCGACCCCCAGAAACACCGGGATCAGGAGCACCATCAGGATTGTCGAGGCGATGATGTCCATGAGCCGCTTGAGCAGGTAGGAGCCCTGCACCACCCCGGCCCAACCGGCACGCTTGAGGCGGAACCGCAGACGGTGTAGCAAACTGGCCCTTGCCAGATTGCCATAACGTGCCAGCACCAGGTCGCGCATTTTCTGTTGATGGGTTTCAATGGTCATTTGCTGTCACCCAAGGTCGATGACGCTGCCGTAGCCTTGCCCGCCGCACGGACTATCAGCGGGAACCGCTCGGGATGGCGCATCTGGCGCCACACCCGGGACAAGAAGAGGGGGTTACCGATGATGTACCTTCTCCACATGCGTTTGGGCTCCTGAAGCATACGCCATACCCACTCGAGGCCAATTTCGCGCATCCAGACGGGTGCGCGCGCGATTCGCCCGGAGTAGAAATCGAATAGCCCCCCAACGCCGAGGCAAACCGGAGTTTTCAGCTCGTTACGCCGGCTGGCGATCCAGAGTTCCTGCCGGGGTACCCCGAAGGCTACCAATAGGATCGCCGCCCCCGAGTCATTGATCTCCGCCACCACGGCTGGCTCATCTTCGGTGGTGAAGTAGCCATCGCGGGCCCCCGCGATGCGCAGCTCCGGAAAGCGCTGCATCATGTTATTGGCCGTCGCCTCGGCGATCCCGGGCCGAGCCCCGAGCAGGAAAATCGACAGGCCGGTCTGGCTTGCCGCCTCGCACAGGAGTGGAAAGAGATCGGTGCCGTTGACATTTTCCCGTAAGGCCGTGCCCAGCATGCGGCAGCCGATATGGATGCCGATGCCATCGGGTAGCACGCGATCGGCATCCAGAAGGACCTGCTTGTAGCCCTCGTTATGCCAGGCGATGTTCAGGCAATCTGGATTGACGAAGGCGAGGCTGTGCCGCCCCCCCGCGGAGGCCTGACTCAGGATCCATCCCACCGCCTCGGCCATGGTCGTATTGATCACCGGGATGCCAAAGAAGTTGAGGAGGGGGGGCGCCTCGGTGGGTGCCTTGCTCCCGAGGACCCCGGCAACCAGGGAGCGGGCCGCCAGCCCCAGGTCGCCACCCATGCTCTGGCCATAGACCAGATCCCGATCCAGCTCCGACTCCTGCTGATGCGCGATCCCAACCCGGCTGCGGAGCCGATAGGGGGATAGCAGCCCGGGGCGCACGGAATATCGGGCCTGGTCGCGAACCGGCACCGCCGCACCCTCCTCCGGCGTCAAGGCTCTCGGCCCTATGATGGCCATGTCACCGCGCAGGATATTGAGCCAGATGGGGAGGGCTCGCAGTGGCCCCCGGCCAGCGAACCCGAGTACATCGAAGGGCATCCGGAAACGTCCCAGCCGGGGTGTCCGGGTCAGGAGGATCCCTGCCTGGAACTTGCTGATCAGGGCCCGTATTATCCAAAGGGGTGCCAGCACCAGCAGCAGGGTCCCGCTGACGAGGACGTCCAGAAGCCGCGATACCGCCTCCCCGGTTACCAACAGGATGGTATGCAGTAGTCGCCGGAGCCCAGAGAAACGCCTTCGATGGCCACGGGTGCCAAGAGGACCGGGGATTTCGATGGATTTCGTCAATGTAGGATTCCTGACATGCTTTGAAAGGCGGGGCCATTAATCCTGGACCTTGACATAGTATCCAACAAATTTTGGCAACTTGTAGGGCCTGGTTCGTAAAGTTGGCCAAGCCATTCCTGAATTCATC
>CAZFZB010000129.1:0-7428 GCA_964523415.1 uncultured Chromatiaceae bacterium
ACACGATGATGAAGAGCTTCAAACCCCTGATGATCTGCCTTGGTCTTGCCGTTGCATTGCAGGCATTCGCCGCTGACCAAGCCGCTTCCGTCTACCGCGGCAAGGACGAGATGGAGGCTCCGCCGGCGGCGCTGAGCGGCGCCAAACTTGTGGAGGTGAACGCGACAGTCGAGGCGGTGGACCAGGCGAACCGCCTGGTCACGCTCAAGGGCCCCAAGGGCGGAATGGTCACCGTCTACGCCGATGCCCGGGTGAAGAACCTGGATAAGGTCAAGAAGGGTGACACGATCAACGTCAAGTACTACGAGTCGATGGCAGTGTCGGTGCTCCCGCCGGGCGAGGAAGGGGCCGCACACACCGTGAAGACGGGTCAAGCCAGTGCAGAGAAGGGGGGCATGCCCGGCGGCGCCATGGCCCGTCAGACCACCAAGACCGTGGAGGTCCTGTCCATCGACAAGTACAAGAAGGCCATCTCCTTCCGCGACGCCGATGGAAGCTGGCGCGAAGTCTCCATGGCCAAGCCCGAGCTGCAGCACTACCTCACCGACCTCAAGGAAGGCGACAAGGTGCAGGTGACCTCCACGGAGGCCCTGGCTGTCTCGGTGGAGCCGCGCTGAGCACCGATCACTCTCCAGTGTGAGTGCCACCCGGTACCTGGCACCGGGCACGGCCCCCCTTTGAGCAGGAATTGTCCCCTCACACAGCCAATATGCCGCAGCGGCATCCCCAGGGAGCAACCCAGCCCGCAACATCCGCCCGGCGCGATTGGGTGATCTGGTTCCCAGCATTGAGCTCCTGCGCGAAGAACAAGATCGTAAGCGGCACCGACGCGAAGTCTTAGTCGCTTCAGTGTCCTGATCTGATCGAGCAGTGCACGTCAGTCCCACGGAGGTACACAAGAATGTTCGTCAAGATTGCCAACCTGCTGATTGCGGTCGGTACGGTGGTGGTCCTCACCCAAGGCTGCGGGAGTCCGGCGCGAAAGGAGGCAGTGCCGGCGGCGCTCACCACCCAGGCCGTCGTGCCAGGCCTGGCCGATGTGCGCTATCGCGTCGGCATCGACAATGAGGCAATTCTCCGGGAGGGCCTCGCCTCGGTCCGGCGGGAGCAGGCGTACTTGGGGGCGAGTGGAAAGGGCACGACCCTCCCGCCCGCCGCGTTCCTTGCCGTCTCGGGGGGCGGGGACGACGGCGCCTTCGGTGCGGGGCTCCTCAACGGCTGGACAGCCGCCGGTACCCGACCCGAGTTCAAGTTGGTGACGGGCATCAGCACCGGCGCCCTGATCGCACCCTTCGCCTTCCTGGGTCCGGATTACGACGGCCGGCTCAAGGACTTCTACACGAACACGTCGCCCTCCGACATCGCGGAGAAACGTTCAATTCTGGCCGCGCTGACCGACGACGCCATGGCGGACAATAAGCCACTGTGGAATCGAGTCAGCAAGGAGGTCGACCGGCCGCTGCTCGACGCCATTGCCCGGGAGTACGAGAAGGGCAGGCTGCTCCTCGTCGCCACCGTGGACCTGGACGCGCGCCAGGCGGTGCTCTGGAACATGACCAAGATCGCCGCCAGTCGGCATCCCAAGGCGCTCGATCTCTTCCGCTCGATCATGATCGCTTCCGCCGCCATCCCTGGTGCCTTCCCACCCGTAATGATCGACGTTGAGGCGAACGGGCACACCTACCAGGAAATGCACGTGGACGGCGGGACCATGGCGCAGGTGTTCGTCTATCCGCCCGCACTCCGCCTCAAGGAACTGGGCAGGAAGAATCGCTTCGACCGCGAGCGCCGGGCCTACGTTATCCGCAACTCGCGCCTCGATCCCGACTGGGCGCAGGTTGACCGGCGAACCATGAGCATCCTCGGTCGAGCCATTTCTTCGCTCATCACCACCCAAGGCATTGGAGACCTCTACCGGATCTACCTCACCTGCCAGCGCGACGGTGTCGACTATAACCTTGCGTACATACCCGCGACCTTCCGTGCCCCCCACAGGGAGGAGTTCGACACTGAGTACATGCGTACCTTGTACAAGACCGCGTACGACATGGCGGCACAAGGTTACCCCTGGGCAAAGACGCCACCCGGCTATTAGCGGCTATCGGTGTTTGAGTCCTTCCGTGGGTAAAGGACGGACAGGCGGCAGGACGCGTGCGCCGAGCGTGACGCCGGGCAGGATTTCGCGCCAGGCGTCATTGCCCGGTAGCCAAGCCTCTCTCGCGGGGCTGACGCCGATCGCATTCCGTGTTCCTTGGTGGGGATTGGGAGCTCCGAGCGTCCATCTCGCGGTCGCCGCCTTCCCCCTGCTGCTGGTTGCAACGGTGGCGACGGCCGACGACGTTGAGCCCCGCCGCTGGACGCCGTTCCCAATCGGTACAACGGTGCTCGGCGTCGGGGTGATCCGGGGTCAGGGGGACGTCGCCTTCGATCCCGTGCTCAAGGTCGAGGACGCCATGGTGAAGGTCACGACCACCGTTGTGTCCCTCCTGCGGGCATTCGACCTCGCCGGGCGGACCGCGCGTCTCGAGCTGCGCTTCCCCCAGCAACACGCCCGCTGGGAAGGTCTATTCGACGGGGAGCCGAGCACGGTCGATCGGCGCGGATTGGCCGATCCGAGCATTCGGCTCGCAGTCGACCTGCTCGGTGCACCGGCGCTCGGCGCCGAGGAATTCGGCGCCTATCGGGCCGCCCACCCGATCAACACCGTCGTGGGGGCGGCCATCAGCCTCTCCCTGCCCTTCGGGGAATACCTCGACGATAAGCTCCTCAACCTTGGCCAAAATCGCTTCGCCATCCAGCCTCAGCTAGGCGTGGTCCACACCCGCGGTCCCTGGTCCTACGAGCTGACCGGGTCCGTCGCCTTCTTCACCGACAACCACGACTTCCTGGTCAATGAAACCCGCGCCCAGGACCCGGTCCTGCTTCTGCAAGCTCATACGGTCTACACCGCCCCGCGCGGCTGGTGGGTATCCCTTGGCGCCGCCTACGACTGGGGTGGGCGATCCACCATCGAAGGCGTGGTGAAGGCCGATTACCGGGAGGACTTGCTTTACGGGATCTCCGCCGGCCGGCCACTCAATCACCAACTGAGCGTCCAGATCGCCTACATGGCCAATCGCCCCCAGAGCGGGGTCGGATCGGATACGGATCATCTGTCGCTGGGCTTTTCCATAAGGTATTGACAGTGGCGTACTATTCTCGTTCGGGGCCCACCCTTGACTCTTCCATTCTGGAGATAAACTCCATGTCTCGATTAAGCCGTTTTATCTGTGCGTTGCATTGGGTGTGGATTCTTGCTTCGCTTCTGCTCGCACCGCTGGTTTTGGCCCAGGAACCGGCCGCACAGCCCAACGCCGAGGCCGATGACCCGATCCTCGACCAGGCCCTGACCCCCTGGACGGGGGATTTGGACGGTATCCTGAAGCGGGGCATCCTGCGCGTCGCCGTGCCATACGGGCTCTTGACCTATTTCAACGACGGGCCGGAGCAGCGGGGCCTCACCTACGACAACCTCATGGCCTTCGAGCAGTGGGCGAAGAAGAAGCTTGGCAAGGAGGCCACAAACCTGACCCTGGTGATCCTCCCCACCAATCGCGCCGGTCTGCTGCCGATGCTGACCGATGGCCGGGCGGATATCGCCGCCGGCACCATCACGGTCACGGAGGGTCGCCGCGCCCTGGTGGACTTTAGCGAGCCCTTCCACACAGAAGTGCGTGAGGTACTGGTCACCGGCCCCGCCGCCCCCGAGGTCAAGACCGCGGAGGAGATGCTCGCCTCCCAAATCTATCTGCGCCCCTCCACCAGCTTCTACGAGCACCTCGCGGCACTCAACGCGAAACGGGTGGCGGCTGGCAAGGCGCCCTTTCCGGTCATGGACGCTGATGAGAATCTGAGCGACGATGACCTGATCGAGATGGTGGGTACAGGGATCATCCCAGCCACCATCGCCGACGAGCCAGCGGCCAAGCTCTTCGCCCAGGTCTTCGCCAATGTGCGTGTACGCGATGACTTGGTGCTGGCATCCGAGCAGCACATTGCCTGGGCGATGCGCAAGGACAGCCCCAAGCTTAAGAAGTTGGTGGATGGCTATGTGGCCCAGGCAGGCCATGGGACCCAGCTTGGCAACACCCTGCTTACCCGGTATCTCAAGAGCGCCAAGTGGGCCAAGAACGCCCTGGCCGCCGAAGACCGGCAACGCTTCAAGGACATCGCCGACCTGCTCAAGACCTATGCTGGAAAATACGACTTCGACTGGCTCATGGTCGCCGCCCAGGGCTATCAGGAGTCTCAGCTCGACCAGAACAAGCGCAGCGCCGTCGGGGCCATCGGCGTCATGCAACTGATGCCTGCGACCGCCCAGGACCCCAATGTCGGCATCCCCGATATCCTGAAGGCCGAGCCCAATATCCATGCGGGCGTGAAGTACCTGCGGTTCCTGCGTAACCGCTATTACGCCGATCCGTCCCTGTCGAGGCTCGACCAGACCCTGTTCAGCTTCGCCGCCTATAACGCCGGGCCGGGGAATATTGCCAGGGCGCGCAAGCGCGCCGCGAAGTTGGGCCTCGACCCCAACGTCTGGCTCGACAACGTGGAGATCGCCACCGCCAAGGTGGTCAGCCGCGAACCCGTGGTCTATGTGCGCAACATCTACAAGTACTACCTGGCCTACAAGCTACTCGCCGAGGGCAAGGTAGCAGCGGACGGGGAAAAGTAGACTGATCAGCCTACGTTGGCCCCAGACTCGGACACAATTCCAGCCCTGACATTTCCATAATCCCGACGCCTCCAGCGTTCACGCACCATCAAACAGGACAATCACGATGAAGACACGCATGCTGAAGTTTCTACCCACTTTGGGCCTGATGGCGTTGACGGCTGGCACTGCCAACGCCGCTGACAAACCCAACATCCTCGTCATCTGGGGCGACGATATCGGCGGTTTCAATCTCAGCGCCTATAACCAGGGCATGATGGGTTACCAGACCCCCAACATCGACAGCATCGCCAAAGAAGGCGCCCTCTTTACCGACTGGTACGGCCAGCAGAGCTGCACCGCCGGTCGTGCCGCCTTCATCACCGGGCAGTCGCCCATCCGCACCGGACTGACCAAGGTTGGCCTGCCTGGCGCACCCGAGGGCATGAAGAAGGAGGATCCCACCGTCGCCACCCTGCTAAAGGCCCAGGGCTATGCGACCGGGCAATTCGGTAAAAACCACCTTGGCGACCGCGACGAGATGCTGCCGACCGCCCACGGCTTCGACGAATTCTTCGGCAACCTCTACCACCTCAACGCCGAAGAGGAACCCGAAAATGCGGACTATCCGAAGAACCCAGACTTCAAGAAGAAATTCGGACCGCGCGGCGTGATCCACTCCTTCGCCAATGCCGACGGCACCCAGAAGATCGAGGACACGGGCCCCCTGACCAAGAAGCGCATGGAGACGGTCGATGAGGAGACCACCAAGGCGGCGCTCGCGTTCATGGAGAAGGCGCACCAGGACAGCAAGCCCTTTTTCGTATGGTGGAACAGCACGCGCATGCACATCTTCACCCACCTCAAGCTAGACTCCATCGGCAAGACCGGGCTCGGCATCTATGCCGACGGCATGGTGGAACACGACGCCCAGATCGGACAGCTCCTGGCCAAGCTCAAGGAACTTGGCATCGATGACAGCACCATCGTCATGTACTCCACCGACAACGGGGCCGAGACTTTCACCTGGCCCGACGGCGGAACGACCATGTTCCGCGGCGAGAAGAACACCAATTGGGAAGGGGGCTACCGCGTACCGACCCTCATCAAGTGGCCTGGGGTCATCAAGCCCGGGACCGTCGTTAACGAGATCGGCGCACACGAGGACATGCTGCCCACGCTGGTGGCGGCGGCTGGAGACACGGCGGCCACGGCGGACCTCCTCAAGGGCCGCGCCATCGGCGAGACAACCTATAAGGTCCATATCGATGGTTATGACCTAGGGCCAGCGTTGCGGGGCGAGGCACCCTGGCCGCGCCAGGAGTTCATCTACTGGACCGACGACGGCAACGTCGCCGCACTACGCTACGGCAATTGGAAGATGACCTTCCTCGAGCAGCAGGCGGAGGGCATGGACGTGTGGCAGCAGCCATTCACGGCACTGCGTGCCCCGCTGCTCGCCAACCTGCGCATGGATCCCTTCGAACGCGCCCAGGAGGAGCACGCGATGGGTTACCAGCGCTGGTATCTGGAGCACATGTTCGCCATCGCGCCCGCTGGAGCCTACGTCGCCCAGTGGCTGCAGAGCTTCAGAGACTTTCCCCCACGTCAGAAGCCCGGCAGCTTCAACCTCGACCGCGTGATGGAGGCGGTGACCGCCAGCGCCAAGAATCAGTAATAGCGACTGAGCCGCGAGACTAACCCCAGAGGGGCCACCATCGCCGAGTCGATATGGCCCCCAGGGGCCAATTCTAGGGATCCTACCGAGGGAAAACAGGTATCAGACAGCAACCTATCTAAGAGCCCATAACGACTCTTTTCAATGCCGCAAGGACCCCCGGCACTGCTGAATCGCTTCACTGAGCCTCTGACAAGGGCGGGCACGACCACTGGAGGAACCCGGAGACTTTACAGAGAGGCGGCACTGGCAACCATGCTTTCCTTATAGCGGTTCGCGTAAACGCGGGACGACAGGCACCTTTACTGAAGGTCTGGTCACTGCCCAGGTGGTTCATCCTAAAGACGACATTCATGGGTGCCTTTGAGGCACGCAGTCGCAGTGATAAGTGGTCCATGCTGGCTGATGTCAATTACCTCAACGTCGGGGTCAACGGCGGCGGCACGGTACCGGTGCCGTTTGCGCCAGGGTCAAATATCGATGGTGGTGTTAATGCCAGTGTCAAGACGCAGGGGTGGATACTCGACCTCATCGGGCGATCCAACTATTGGCAGTCACCTAAAGCACGTATCGAACTGCTCGCCAGGCCCGCTATCCAGGGTTGCAGATCGACTTCGGGTTGGGGATCTCCGCCAGACTTTTCAGGACTGCTAGGGGGTGACGGGCGAGCAGAACCACAGCTTGTTGCCCTCGCTATCGAGAAAGCTGCCAACGTAAAAGTCACCATAGGCCTGCACTTCGTTGGCAATTTCAATTCCCCGCGCTCGCAGTGCGGCTTGGGTGGCATGGGCCTGCTCAGTCGCCAGCGTGACCCGGGGATTGGGTAGCGCCGTCGGTGCCGCCCAATCTGGTTTCATCATCAGGATGATTTGGCCGAGCCACCAACCGACCCGTTCGGCACCTTCGTAGGCGGGTGCTAGTCCCAGCAGGGTGCCGTAGAAATCATTGGCGCGATCGAGATCCTGAACCGCCAGGCCGATCACCTTGACCCGTTGAATGCCAAGGGGAGGAAGCGTATTGCTCATGGGAACACTCCGAGCGTTTCAGTTGATTAGGC
>CAZFZB010000130.1:0-7362 GCA_964523415.1 uncultured Chromatiaceae bacterium
TTTGGCGGCTGATAATCCGAATACCGGTTCTCACGAGGTGAGCGATGAGCCTGAACTCCCTACCCCCAGCGCAGGGACTCTATGACCCTGCCTACGAGCATGATGCCTGTGGCGTCGGCTTCGTATGCAATATCAAGAACGTCAAGAGCCGCCGTATCGTCGAGCAGGGTCTGGAAATCCTGGTCCGTCTGACGCACCGCGGAGCCGTGGGGGCCGATCCAAGGGCCGGGGATGGCGCCGGCATCCTGGTCCAGATCCCCGATTCCTTTATGCGTGCCGAGGTTGACTTCGAACTCCCTCCGGTGGGTAGCTATGCGGTCGGCATGATCTTCCTGCCCCGGGATTTCAGCCGCCATGGGGAGATACAGACGGTCATCGAAAACCAGATCGCCGAGGGCGGTGATATCGTCCTGGGGTGGCGCGATGTGCCTGTGGACAGCAGGATCCTGAGCGCGAGCGTCCTGCCCACGGAGCCCGTGGTACGCCAGCTATTCATCGGCCGCGGGGAGCGGCACCCGGACCAGGATGCCTTCGAGCGCAGCCTCTTCGTGACCCGCAAGCGTATGGATAACGCCATCCGCTTCGCCGGGCTGCCTCAGGCCAGCTTTTACGTGGCATCCCTGTCCACCCGCACCCTGGTTTACAAGGGCATGTTTCTGGCGGATCAGGTAGGGAGCTACTACCGGGATCTGCACCACCCCTTGTTCGAGTCGGCCCTGGCACTCGTCCACCAGCGCTTCTCCACCAATACCTTCCCGACCTGGAATCTGGCTCACCCCTTCCGCATGATCGCCCACAATGGTGAAATCAACACCTTGCGCGGCAACCTCAACTGGATGGCGGCCCGCCGCCACAACATGGCGTCCGAACTCATAGGTCCGGATCTGGACAAGATCTGGCCCCTGATCCCGGAGAACCAGTCCGATTCCGCCTGTTTCGATAATGCCCTGGAATTGCTGGTGATGGGCGGCTATTCCCTGGCCCATGCCATGATGATCCTGATTCCCGAGGCCTGGGCGGGCAACCCTCTGATGGATGAGAAGCGCCGTGCCTTCTATGAGTACCATGCCGCCCTCATGGAGCCCTGGGATGGGCCGGCGGCGGTGGCCTTTACTGATGGTCGCCAGATCGGCGCGACCCTTGATCGCAATGGCCTGAGGCCTGCCCGCTATCTGGTCACCGATGACGATCTGGTGGTCATGGCCTCCGAGATGGGTGTCCTCGACATCCCCGAGGAGCGCATCGTCCGTAAGTGGCGCCTGCAGCCCGGCAAGATGTTCCTTATCGACCTGGAAGAGGGTCGCATCATCGACGACACCGAGGTCAAGGCCAGCCTGGCGATGGCCAAGCCCTATCAGGAATGGCTGGATCGTTCCCAGATCCGTCTGCGAGAGTTGCCGCCCGATATCGGCCCCATGGCACCCGATGCCCAGACCCTGCTCGACCGCCAGCAGGCCTTCGGCTACACCCAGGAAGACCTTAAGTTCCTGATGACGCCCATGGCCATCACTGGCGAAGAGCCCGTGGGCTCCATGGGGGCGGACAACCCCATCGCCATCCTGTCGAACAAGCCGAAGCCGCTTTTCAATTACTTTCAGCAGAACTTCGCACAGGTCACCAACCCGCCCATCGACCCCATCCGCGAGGAGCTGGTCATGTCCCTGGTGTCCCTGATCGGGCCGCGCCCGAACCTGTTGGGCATCCAGGATGGTGGCCGGCACCTGCGCCTGGAGGTGGATCACCCGATCCTGACGAACACGGACCTGGCCCGCATCCGCCATATCGAGGACCACACGGCTGGGGCCTTCCGCACCCAGACCATCAGCATCTGCTATCCGGCGGATCACGGCTCCACGGGTATGAAGCCCGCGGTGGCCCTGCTGTGCGCGGCCGCGGAGCGTGCCGTGCGCGATGGCCACAATATCCTGGTGCTATCGGATCGGGATGTGGATGCGGACCAGATCCCCATCCCCGCCCTGCTTGCCACCGCTGCCGTACACCATCACCTGGTGCGCATGGGGCTGCGTACCGAGTCCGGCCTGGTGGTGGAAACGGGGGCCGCCCGCGAAATCCATCATTTCGCGGTCCTGGCGGGTTATGGCGCCGAGGCCATCAACCCCTATCTCGCCTTCGATACCCTTTCGGCCCTGCGGCCCCAACTCGCGGAGAAGATCTCCTCGGCGGAATTACACAACCGCTATATGAAGAGCATCAAGAAGGGGTTGCTGAAGGTCATGTCCAAGATGGGCATCTCGACCTTTCAGTCCTATTGCGGCGCCCAGATCTTCGATGCCGTGGGGCTCTCTGGTGACTTTGTGGAGACCTATTTCACCGGCACGGCAACCCGCATCGAGGGTGTCGGTCTGAGGGAGGTTGCGGAAGAGGCGGCACGCTGGCACGCCGACGCCTATGGCGCAAACCCCATTTACGAGAATGACTTGGACGTGGGTGGTGACTACGCCTTTCGGATCCGTGGTGAGGCCCATGCCTGGACCCCGGACTCCATCGCCAAGCTGCAGCATGCCACCCGCGGCAACGATTGGCCGACCTATGAGGCCTTTTCCCGCGCCGTCAATGATCAGAACGAGGGTCTGCTGACCCTGCGCGGCTTGTTCGAATTGGCCTTGGATCGAAACCCTGTGCCCCTCGACGAGGTCGAGCCGGCGGCGGAGATCGTCAAGCGCTTCGCGACCGGGGCTATGTCCTTCGGGTCCATCTCCCAGGAGGCCCATACCAGCCTCGCCATCGCCATGAACCGGATCGGCGGTAAGTCCAATACCGGCGAGGGCGGCGAGGAGCCAGAGCGCTTCATGCCCCTGGCGAACGGCACATCCAACCCCCAGCGCTCCGCGATCAAGCAGGTGGCCTCCGGGCGGTTCGGGGTCACGACTGAGTATCTGGTCAATGCCGACGACATCCAGATCAAGATGGCTCAGGGTGCCAAGCCGGGGGAGGGTGGCCAGTTACCCGGCCACAAGGTGAGCAAGCAGATAGCCCGGGTCCGGCACTCGACGCCGGGGGTCGGCCTTATCTCGCCACCACCACACCATGACATCTATTCCATCGAGGACCTGGCCCAGCTCATCCATGACCTGAAGAACGTCAACCCGCAGGCGCGTATTTCGGTGAAGCTGGTTTCGGAGGTGGGGGTCGGTACGGTTGCGGCGGGGGTCGCCAAGGCCCACGCCGATCACGTCACCATCTCGGGTTATGAGGGTGGGACCGGGGCTTCGCCCCTGACCTCCATCAAGCACGCCGGTTCGCCTTGGGAGATCGGCCTGGCCGAGACCCATCAGACCCTGGTGCTGAACCGGTTGCGGGGTCGCATCGCGGTCCAGGTCGATGGCGGTATGCGCACCGGGCGGGATGTGGTGGTCGGCGCCCTGCTCGGGGCCGATGAGTTTGGATTCGCGACCGCGCCCCTGATCGTCGCGGGTTGCATCATGATGCGCAAGTGTCACCTCAATACTTGCCCAGTGGGCGTGGCGACTCAGGATCCGGAGCTGCGTCGGCGCTTCACGGGTAAGCCGGAACACGTCATCAATTACTTCTTCTTCGTGGCCGAGGAGGTCCGCCGTCTGATGGCACGGCTGGGTTTCCGGCGCTTCGAGGAAATGATAGGCCGCTCCGATCTGATCGATATGCGCCGGGCCATCAACCATTGGAAGGCCAAGGGCCTGGATTTCACCCGCCTGTTGCATATGCCGCCGGCCCGGGAGGGGGTTGCGACCCACCAGTGTGAGTTCCAGGAACATGGCCTGGACAAGGCCCTGGATCACGAACTGATACGCCAAGCCGGGCCGGCCCTGAAGGATGGCCAGCCGGTGGAGATCGAGATCGAGATACGCAACCATAACCGCTCCTTTGGGGCCATGCTCTCGGGCCAGGTGGCGATGCGTTATGGTCATGCCGGCTTGCCTGAGGACTGCATCCATATTCAGGCCCAGGGCACCGCCGGCCAGTCCTTCGGGGCCTGGCTGGCGCGGGGCGTCACTATCGCCCTGGTGGGAGAAGCCAATGACTATGTGGGTAAGGGGCTCTCGGGGGGGCGCATCATCGCCCTGCCGCCTGCCAATACGGGTCTGGCCCGCGCCGAGGACAACATCATCATCGGCAACACGGCCCTCTATGGTGCCATCTCCGGTGAGGTTTTCCTGCGCGGCGTCGCGGGCGAGCGCTTCGCGGTGCGTAACTCTGGGGCCACGGCCGTGGTCGAGGGTGTCGGTGACCATGGTTGCGAGTACATGACGGGTGGCGTGGTCGTCTGCCTCGGCCCCACGGGCCGCAACTTCGCGGCGGGCATGAGCGGGGGTATCGCCTATGTCCTGGACGAGGATGGTCAATTCCCCAGGCGTTGCAATCTGGCCATGGTCGAACTCGAGCCCATTCCCCCTGAGGACGAGGCGCTGGAGTCCCTTTATCATCAGGGCGGTGATCTCGCGGCCCACGGTCGGGTCGATGTGAGTCATGACATGACCCGCTTCGATGCCATCCGTCTGCGGCAACTGATAGAACGGCACCTCGGCTACACCGGCAGCCCGGTCGCGCAGCGGCTGCTCGATCATTGGGACGAGAGCCTGCCGAAATTCGTCAAGGTCATGCCGGTGGATTACCGGAGGGCCCTCACTCAATTGCTCGCGGAACAACAGGCCGCGCTCGCCAAGGCCGCCTAGGAGACCACCAGCATGGGCAAGACCACCGGATTCAAGGAATTTTCGCGCCAGGACCGGGCTTACGCCCCCGTCGCGGAGCGTCTGCAACACTATCAGGAGTTCATCATCCCCCTGAACGAGCCAGACCTGCGTCAGCAGGGCGCGCGCTGCATGGACTGTGGCATCCCTTTCTGTCACCAAGGCTGTCCGGTCAATAACCTGATCCCGGACTGGAACGACCTGGTCTATCGGGGCGATTGGCGGCGGGCTTGCGAGGTGCTGCATTCCACCAACAATTTTCCGGAGTTCACTGGCCGTATCTGCCCGGCCCCCTGTGAGGCCTCCTGTACCCTGAACATCGACGATAGCCCGGTGACCATCAAGTCCATTGAGTGCTCCATTGTCGATCGCGCCTGGGAGGAGGGCTGGATCCAGCCCAACATCCCGAAACACCGCACCGGGCGCCGCATTGCCGTGGTGGGGTCGGGTCCGGCGGGCCTGGCCTGCGCTCAACAACTGGCGCGGGTTGGTCATAAGGTGCATGTGTACGAGAAGGCCGACCGGATCGGTGGCCTGCTGCGCTACGGTATCCCGGATTTTAAAATGGAAAAGGCCCTCATCGACCGGCGCATCGCCCAACTGCATGCCGAGGGGGTGGCCTTTCATACCCAGACCCATGTTGGGGTGGATATGCCGGTGAGCCGGTTGCTCGACGACTTCGATGCCTTGGTGTTGGCGGGCGGGTCCGAGCAGCCCCGTGACCTGCCGATTCCGGGCCGGGAACTGGATGGGGTCCATTTCGCCTTGGATTTTCTCCAACCCCAGAATCGGCGCGTTGCCGGTGATCCAGTCGAGGGATTCACGGCCGGGGGGCGGCAGGTCGTGGTGATCGGCGGCGGCGATACGGGTTCCGATTGTATCGGCACCTCCAACCGCCAGGGCGCTCGATCGGTCACCCAGATCGAAATCCTGCCCCAGCCCCCGGAACGCGAGAACAAGGCATTGACCTGGCCGGAATGGCCCAACCGCCTGCGCACATCCTCCTCCCAGGAGGAGGGCTGCGAGCGGATCTGGTCTGTCGCCAGCAAGGCCTTCCTGGACGATGGCCAGGGGCGGGTACGGGCAGTAGCCTGCGTGCGGGTCGCTTGGGCGAAGGACGAGACCGGCTCCTGGCGCATGACCGAGATTCCCGACTCCGAGTTTGAATTGCCGGCGGATCTGGTCTTGCTGGCCATGGGGTTTCTGCATCCCGTGCGGGCTGGCCTACTCGCGGATCTGCGGGTGGAATTGGATGGCCGGGGCAACGTCAAGAGTGGGACCGAGGGCCCCGAGGCCTATCACACCTCCGTGCAGCGTGTCTTCGCCGCCGGCGATATGCGCCGCGGCCAATCCCTGGTGGTCTGGGCGATTCGCGAGGGGCGCCAATGCGCGCGGGCGGTGGACGAGTACCTGATGGGCAAGTCGGAGTTGCCACGTTAGCCGCTTAGTGTCTGTGGGGGAGCCTGGCCCCCGCAGTTCAGCGGACACAAGCCGGGGCGGCCACTGACCGCCCCTTTTCGTTGATCAGGCTAGGCTGTTATACGCAACCCTGGGCCAGCATGGCGTCGGCCACCTTGACGAAGCCGGCGACGTTGGCGCCGCGGACATAATTGACGAAGCCATCCTCCTCGCCATACTGGACGCAGTTGGCGTGGATCGACTTCATGATCTGCTGGAGGCGCATGTCCACCTCTTCGCGGGGCCAGCCGACGACGCCGGCGTTCTGGGTCATCTCCAGGCCGGATACCGAGACGCCACCGGCGTTGGCGGCCTTGCCGGGTCCGTAGAGGATGCGGGCCGCCAGGAAGACCTCGACGCCCTCCGGGGTGGTGGGCATGTTAGCGCCCTCGGAGACGCAGACGCAGCCGTTGGCCACCAGGGCCCGGGCGTCGCTCTCGTCCACCTCGTTCTGGGTGGCGCTGGGGAAGGCCAGGTCGCACTTGACGCCCCAGGGTCTTTGGCCGGCCAGGAAGCGGGCGTTGGGGAAGCGGTTGGCGTATTCGCTGATCCGGCCCCGGCGCACGTTCTTGAGATCCATGACCCAGGCGAGTTTCTCCTCGTCGATGCCGTCCTCGTCCAGAATGGTGCCGCCGGAGTCGGAGAGGGTGATGGGCTTGGCGCCGCAGTGCAGCAGTTTTTCCACCGTGTACTGGGCGACGTTGCCGGAGCCGGAGACGGTGGCGACCTTGCCCGCGACCTCTTGACCCCGGGTGGCCAGCATCTCTTGGGCGAAATAGACGGCGCCGTAGCCGGTCGCCTCGGGACGCAGCAGGGAGCCGCCATAGGCGAGGCCCTTGCCGGTCAGGACGCCGTTAAAGCGGTTGGCGATCCGCTTGTATTGACCGAAGAGGTAGCCGATCTCGCGCCCGCCGACGCCGATATCGCCGGCCGGTACGTCGGTATCGGGGCCGATGTGGCGATACAACTCGGTCATGAAGGACTGGCAGAAGCGCATGACCTCATTGTTGCTCTTGCCCTTGGGATCGAAGTCGGAACCGCCCTTGCCACCGCCCATGGAGAGGGTGGTGAGGCTGTTCTTGAGGACCTGCTCGAAGGCGAGGAACTTGAGGACGCCGAGGGTGACGGTGGGGTGCAGGCGCAGGCCGCCCTTGTAGGGGCCAATGGCGCTGTTCATCTCGATGCGGTAGCCGCGATTGATCTGGATCTGGCC
>CAZFZB010000131.1:0-7246 GCA_964523415.1 uncultured Chromatiaceae bacterium
GGCACGGAACAAAGCGTAGCTCCTTTTCGGCAAATAATCACACGGGACGGGACACCTAGGCCGAAGCCCCGGATGCCTACTCGACAAGATCGGATTCATTGGCCAAGGGCAAGCGTACCTTGAATCGAGTCCAAAGTCCGGGCTCGCTATCAACCTCGATCTCGCCACCATGGTTGTCCAAAATGGTCTGGCTGATCGGCAAACCCATACCCATGCCATTGATCTTGGTCGTGAAAAATGGATCGAAAAGCCTCGACCTAACCTCGGGCAGAATGCCGGGTCCGGTATCCTCTACTATGGCCACGGCCCAGTGCCCCTCGCGCCGACCTCTGATGGTGAGCCGCCGGCGTTGGGGCGGGACATCCTCCATGGCATCCAAGGCATTACGTACCAGATTGAGGAGGACCTGCTCGATCTGCACCAGATCGACCTGGACAGGAATCTCACCCTGCGCCATGTCTAGATCGATGGTCAGCCCGAGCTTTGCGATCTCGAACTCGGCAAAGGCACTGACCTCGGCTATGATGTGATTGAGATCTCCCTTGACGCGCACCGGTGCCTGCTTGCCAACCAAGGCCCGAAGGCGACGAATGATCTCCCCCGCCCGCTGGGCCTGGCTGCCGATGCGGTCCATAGCCTGAGACAACTCCTCCGGATCACCAGTCCCAAGTCGCAGACGCCGACCGCAGCCGCTGGCATAGTTGACAATGGCTGCCAGGGGTTGATTGAGTTCGTGGGCCATGCCGGTAGCCACCTCACCCATGGTGCTGAGCCGACAAACATGAACCAATTCCGCCTGGTGTCGGCGTAACTCCTGCTCGGCCCGGCGTACAGCTGTGATATCGCGGGCGTAGATGTTGACATAGCCCAGTTCACTGACCGGGACGAAGAGACTGGAATAGACCAGGTTGTCACACTCGAACTCCCCCTCGCGTTGATGGCCTTCAGCCAGGGCCTCTCGAGCCAGGGCCAGCCACGGCGCGGGCAAGGGGCCCTGCCCCGCGACTCCCCATTTCTCGAGCAGGGGTTCACTGGCCCGATTGGCGTAAAGCAGATGGCCGGCAGGGCTGACACGCAGCATGGGATAGGGACTTTCGCTGGCGAAGCCGGCCAGACTCCGAATCTCCTGGTCCCGCTCCTTACGTTTGGTGATGTCGTGGAGGTAAAGGGTATGAAAAAGTTCATCCTCCAATTGTATGGGGACGACGGAGACCTCCATGGGCACCCGGGTTCCGTCCGCCCGTCGTGCTAGTAGTTCGCTACGGGTCTGGGGCTCACGACCCTCGCGCTGGGCGCGACGCCCCTCCCGCAACAGGGCGTAAAAATTGGACCTTGCCGATCCCGCCAACAAGAGGCGGCTGAAACTCTCGCCCAAGACCTGATAGCGACTATAACCAAAGGTGCGTTCGGCCGTGGGATTCAGTTCCCGGACATGTCCATGGCGATCGAGGGTGACGATAGAGTCAAGGGAGGCCTCCATGACCGCCGCCTTGAGGGCCTCGCTTTCACGCATGGCGATTTCATGGCGCCGGCTGGTTTCCTCCCGCGCCCGCAACACCAGGAGGGTGAATTGCTGCACCCAATCCTCAAGCAGGATCAACTGGTTGGCGCCGCGACTAAATCCCGGATCGGATATTTCCAGGGCCTGGCGCGCAAAACCAGACAGGCGACGCAGTACCTTGTTGAGCCTTGCCGAAACCAGGTAAATGACCAAGGTGAAGGTCGTGATGAAAACGAGGGCGGCAATACCACGCTGTCGGCGTTCGAAGATCCGCACATGGCGGGACATCCTCTCCACGCTGTCATGGGAAACCAGGGTGGTGAACAGCAGGTTCAGGTCCGACCCTTCATAGCCAGACAGAGATTGGGAGGTAATGAGGTAGGACTGCTTCCATTGGGAGAGGGTGCTACCCACGGTCAGCCAATCCGGGTTCATACTCACCAGGACACGCTGATCATCCGAATTCACCAGGGCGATGGTGCTATCGGAGGACAACAGACCCCGTTGGGAGGCGACCAGAAAGGCCTGATCGACCGGAACCATAACCACCAGACTGCCCATGACCAGGCCCTTGCGGTCTTCAATCGCATCGCTTAGCAAGAGGAAGACCCGATCGTCAAAGAACGTAAAGACGGAACGGACCTCGCGATCATGACGCAGGTGAGCCCCCACCCCCGCCGCGATCTCCGCTGGCAGGCTGGTATCGTCCGCGGCATAGATTTCGCGTAACTTCCCACCATCATCGACCAGCAGGACATGGCTAGGTGGCGTCAGACCATCGCGTTCCAGAAAGTCGGGTAACCAGGGGGGACGCCAACCCCAGTAACGGAGGGTGTTGAAATCCTCACCCTGGGTCCAGAGTTGGTTTTCCAGATATTCCGCCAATAGGTGGTGTTTGGCGACCAATCGTGTGGCCGCCGCATACTGCCCCAGATACTGATCAAAGCGCATCAGGCTTTCCCGCGACCGTTGATCCAGACGAGATTCGAGTTCCTGGCCAAAGATCTGCCCGATCTGCTCACTCTGGATTTGCTCAAGCACCCCCCAGACAAGGAGGCCAGCCACCAGGCCCACCAAAATGGAGACGATGGGCATGGGCACGCCACGAAGGAGCCAAAAAAGAATGGGTTTGAGGTCGATACGAATCACGAGGCTGGCCCTAGTCATGAAATTTGGATTAGGCCCGAGAGCCATGTTAACCCCTGGGCTCCCAGCGCGGGCCGGCGGCTGATGACGGATTCACCCAATATTGGGACAATAGGCCCTATCCGGCATCCCCGTCCCCGATTTCCTCGAGCCAAGTCTTCAGCCATGGCCCTCAAAATTGACCAGGCCCAAATACCAGGTCTCGCTAGGCGTTTCGCCGCCCTGCTTTATGACCTCATTGTCCTATTCGGGATACTTCTGCTCGCCACCAGCCTGGTGATAATCCCTGCCTCTACCCTGAGTGAAGCCGAGGTTCGGCTGGACGGATGGCTATTGATCCTGTTCCGGATTTACCTTGTCGCCGTTGGCTACGGTTTTGTTGGCTATTTTTGGGTTCACGGGGGCCAGACCCTAGGCATGCGCACCTGGCGCATGCGCCTGGTGCAGGACAACGGCCAACCCTTGTCGCGCGGCGCTACCTGGCGTCGTCTGTTCTGGGCAACACTCATTCCAGCGCCAGTCGGTCTCCTCTTGATTCCCTTCGACCCGCAGGGTCTGGCCCCCCACGACCGCCTTTCCCAAACCCTCCCGATTGAATTGCCGCTCAAAACGAAAACGATTTAGGCCGTCCCTTTCTGAGGACACATAACCCCACATTCAGCTCAATCGGCGTAAGATCCCGATTGCCGCGAGGCTGAACAGCGCCAGAGGCAGAATAGCCGCAAGCCAAGCGGCCAGGCCATAGTAGATCGCGAGGAAGTAAAAGCCGCGGCTAACCAGATAGTAGGCCATGCCTAGCATGATCCCGAAGAAGAGACGAATCCCCAGGCCAGTGCTACGGGCGGAGCCAAAGAGGATGGGAATGGACAGGAGAATCATGGTCAGGATCAGGAAGGGCTGTGTGATCTTGGTCCACATCTCCGTTAGGTATCGTCCCGAATCCTGACCATTGGCAGTCATATGGCGGACATAGCGTGCCAAATCCCAAACCGGAAGCGCTTGGGGTTCTACTACCACCAATCTGAGCAGTGAGGGACTGAGAAGGGAAGACCATGCCGTACTGGCCAGGGGCTGGGATTCAACGCCCGAGTCCGAGATCCGGCTGCGGGAGATGCCCGAAAGCAGCCACTGGCCTTCGGAATAGTGAGCCTTATCGGCATGGGTGGCGAGAATCAGATGCCGATCGGAGTCGATTTCGTAAATATGGATGTCCCGCAAACTGGCGCCAGGCAAAATTTCCCCAATACTGATGTAAGATTCCCCATCCCGCGCCCATAACCCTTGGGGCGTGCGCATGGTGACCTGACCAGATTTGATGTCGTTACGCCATTGCACCGCTGCCTGCTCCGTGCGTGGCGCCACGAACTCTCCCAAGGCCAAGGCCAGCAGCGCGAGCACCATACCGGCCTTGAGCGCCGCAAAGAGGATGCGCGCTATGGACATACCTGTGGCCCGCATGGCCACCAATTCGGAATGGCTTGCCAGTGACCCCAAGCCCACCAGGGACCCGATCAGGGTTGCGATAGGAAATAGCTGGTAGGTATAGCGAGGCAGGCCCAGACCCGCCACGGCCAAGGCATCAACGAAACCATATCCCTCGCCTAGTTCATTCACCTCGTCGGCCAAGAGAAAAAAGGCAATCAAGGGGAGCAGCACCGCCATGGTCAGCAAGGTTCCACTGATCACGGCCCGTCCCAGGTATCGATCCAGGATCTTCACGCTTGTTTCCGTCGTCGGTCCCGGACCGCATCAGCTTGATCGAGCCGGGCGGTTCTAGCGGAACTCGGATTTTAGTAGGATGCTCGGATTCCCATATTAACACCGGGCGGAAGCTAGGGCGCAAACAAGTCCCCCATGATCTCCACCCCCTACACCAATAGAGATTTTCCATGGAATTCAGCATTAAGAGCGGCGATCTGAGGGGACAAACCAGCCCCTGTCTCGTACTCGGCGTTTTTGAAAAGCGCCAGTTGACGGCGGCCACGCAACTGATCGATGCGGCCAGCCAGGGGTATTTGGGCCGAATCCTCGGCAAGGGCGACTTGGACGGCGAAGCCGGCCGTACCCTCTTACTACACGAAGTACCAGCCCTGGCCGCAGAACGGGTTCTCCTCGTCAATCTGGGTCCACAGGACAAGTATGACCGCAAAACCTTTGGCAAGGCCATAACTGCCACCCTTTCCCGTCTTAACGAGACCAACGTCCCAGAGGCCCTTTGCGCCCTGCCCGCCTCCCCCCCCCAGGAGTTGGACCTCTACCTTGCCGTGCGCGATACCGTGACCAAGGCCCTTGACCAGGATTATCACTATGAAATCACCAAGAGTGAGAAGAAGCCGCCCAACCCCCTCCAGCGGCTCCAACTCTGGATCTCCGATCCTGAAGAGTCGAGCCTGGCCAAGCAGGCCCTGCGCCATGGCCTGGCCATGGCCCGGGGCGTCGCTCTAGCTAAGGAATTGGGGAACCTGCCTGGCAACATCTGCACCCCGACTTATCTGGCGGATGAGGCCGAGGCCCTGGCCAAGGACTTCCCAGCCCTGAAAGTCACGATCCTGGAAGAGGCGGACATGGCCAAAATCGGCATGGGCGCCCTTCTTTCGGTCTCGCGGGGTAGCCGTCAACCCGCCAAACTCATCACCATGCACTACCGGGGGGGCAAGAAGGACGCAAAACCTGTGGTCCTGGTGGGCAAGGGCCTCACCTTCGACGCCGGTGGCATCAGTCTAAAACCTGGTCAGGACATGGACCAGATGAAGTACGACATGGCCGGCGCCGCCAGCGTCCTGGGAACCCTGCGCGCAGTCTTGGAGTTGAAGCTACCGCTGAATATCATGGGTGTGATACCCGCCTCTGAAAACCTTCCGGATGGCGACGCCAACAAGCCCGGCGATATCGTCACCAGCCTCTCCGGCCAGACCATAGAGATTCTCAACACCGACGCCGAAGGCCGACTCATCCTTTGTGACGCCCTCACCTATTGCGAACGCTTTGAACCGGCCGCCGTCCTCGACATCGCTACCCTCACCGGCGCCATCGTCGTCGCCTTGGGTCATATTGCCTCCGGCCTCTTCACCACGGACGAGGTCCTGGCCGGAGAGATCCAGGCTGCGGGCGAACGCGCCTTTGATCGCGCCTGGCGCATGCCGCTTTGGGAAGACTACCAAAGCCTCCTCGATAGTAACTTCGCAGATATGGCCAACGTGGGTGGTCGCGAGGGCGGCTCCGTCACCGCCGCCTGCTTCCTGTCGCGGTATACCAGCAAGTACCCTTGGGCCCATCTGGACATCGCCGGGACCGCCTGGGTTAGCGGCAAGGCAAAGGGGGGAACGGGGCGGCCCGTACCCCTGCTTGTTCAGTTTCTGCTCCAGCGCAGCGGAGAGCTATGACCCCTTGCGCGCCATCAAGCGTCACCCAGCCGACATAGCTGCATTATCGGAGCCCAACCTATTGACACGCATTGATTTCTACTCTTTGGAGGACAACAGCCGCGGGGATCGCTTCCTGCTCACCTGTCGCCTGGCGGAACGCATCCTCAACAGCAGCCAAACCTCTATCCACATCCACATCCAGATTGCGGACCCCAGCCAGGCAGAGTACCTCGACCGCCTGCTTTGGACCTTCGACGACCAAAGTTTTCTTCCCCATGGCCGCACCGGCCAGATCGATCCGGTACTGACACCCATTCTCATTGGTGACGAACCTCTACCCGATCATGACCAGGTATTGATCAACCTCGATCCCAAGGTCCCGCCCTGGTTCCCCCGTTTCGAGCGCCTCTGCGAACCCCTCGACCTGGAAATCGCCACCCGAGACGCGGGCCGTGAGCGATTCCGTTACTACCGTGACCGGGGTTATGAACTCCACCACCATAGGATCAGGCTTTGACATCGAGAGGGGGATGCCCGCCTCCCTCTCCTCCAGGCAGGGCCTGACCGATGGACAAATTCGGTCATAGGATCGTCACATTCCTACCCTATCATTCGCCGGGCGCTGGGTGATTCAAGGATTTATTATCACCCATGATCGGCTCGCCAGGTGCCTTATAACCCCTTAAATCCAGACTCGGCGCGCCCTGCACGAAACCCAAGAATAAATCCCTAGCCGTTATTTTTCATGGCTTTATGATGGGTTAACGCAAAAGAACATTCTTTTGCGGAGAGCACACTGCTTAAGCAGTTATTCACTTCAATGCAATTACGGGAAACGACATGAAAAGTTCAATTTTTTGCGCCTTGCTTCTTCTCGCCTCGGTTGCCACAGCCGCCGAGGACGAGGCCGCATTGAAGCAGCAGATGAGTAAGGAATGCGCCGCGGTCTTTGCCCCCGGGGGACCATGTGCCGACCTCGCCAAGGGCACCCGCAAGTGTACACGTCAGAATCTTGAGGTCGGTGGTCCCGGTTGTGTGGCTTTCGAAAAGGCCCATAAAGAATTTTTCGACGCGGGCATGAATGACCCCATCATTCATAAGTAGAATTTGATCAGGCCAGGAGGGCAAGGTGATCTGGCAACCCTTTTCCGGACACAAAATCACGCGGCATGTTGATATCTTTCTTCATATTGTGAAGGTGGCCGATAACCAATCGTTGAGTGGCGTCGCTGAC
>CAZFZB010000132.1:0-7245 GCA_964523415.1 uncultured Chromatiaceae bacterium
TGATCCGGGTTGGCCGGCAGCCCGAACCGGAAGGTGGCGCCGGCACCCACCTCGCCCTCGGCCCGCACCTGGCCGCCATGCCTCTCAATGAACCGCTTGACGATCGCCAGGCCGACGCCGGTGCCCTCGAACTCCTCCATGCCATGCAGCCGTTGAAAGAGGACGAAAAGCTTGTCCTGGTAGTCCTGTCTGAAACCGGCGCCATTGTCCTTGACCGAGAACCAGATCAGGTCGTCACCCTGCTCCGCGCTTACCTCGATACGGGCGGGCTGGCAATCGCGGGTGAACTTGATGGCGTTGCCGAGCAGGTTCTGCCAGACCTGGCGCAGGGCGCGGGGGTCACCCCATACCGTCGGCAGTTCCCCAGGCTGGAAGGCAATAGGGCGCTCACCCCGTTGTTCGGCCAGGCTGTCCCAGACCTCGGCGACCAGGACATTCATGTCGACGGGTGTCGGGGCCAGTTCCAGGCGTCCGGCGCGGGACAGGGCCAGGATGTCGTCGATCAGATGACCCATCTTGCGGGCGTTGGCGCTGACGATCCCGAACAGGCGCTGGCCCTCGGCATCCAGGTGTTCGGCATAATCCTCCTGGAGGATGGCGATGAAGCCATCGATGGCCCTCAGGGGGGCGCGCAGGTCGTGGGAGATAGAATAGCTGAAACTCTCCAGGTCCTTGTTGGCGACCTCGAGTTCCGCCGTTCGCTGCTGCAACGCCTGCGCCTGAGCCGAAATGTCCTGCATGGCGGACCTGAGGGCGAGTTCAGCCTGCTTGCTGTCGGAGATGTCGCGCCAGGCGACGAACAGGACCGTCTGTCCCAGGTAGGCCGTCACCGAGATGGTGACCTCCGCCCAGAAGTCGCTGCCATCGAAACGCCTGTGGACCCATTCGAAGCGATGGCCCTGTTGCCGCAGGGATTCCTCGATCTTGACCGCCACAGCCTCGATAGAGGGCCTGCCGTCGGGCTGCACGGGAGGCGAAAGCTGGTCTGGCGTCATCCGGATGATCTGGTCCCGGGTGCCGCCTAGCATCACCTCGGCGGCGTGATTGCAGTCCAGGACGGTGCCGCCGTCCGTCGCCATGATCAGATAGGCATCCGGGGAATTCTCGAACATCCGTTTCGATTGTTCGAGCGCCCTGGCGTCCGCCTCCGCCCTCAGGGCGCGCTCCTGAGCACTGAGTAGTTCCCTCTCCGCTTGTTTCCGTTCGGAGATGTCCTTGACCATGGCGACCACGTAATCGATGTCGCCATTCGCCTTGCGGATAGCGCGCACGACCAACTCCGTCGGGACGATTCCGCCCGTACGGCTCAGGAACCGCTTGTCAAGACTGTAGCCCTGAATCTCGTCGTTCAGGAGGCGGGTAAATTGGGCGACATCGGCGGCCAGGTCATCCGGATAGGTGAGTTCGGCCCAGGTCATCCGTCGCAACTCCTGTTCGGAATATTCCAGCATCCTGCACAGGCATTTATTGATGCGAATCCAGCCCTTCTGGGGTGAGGTAATGGCCAACCCCACGAGATCCAGTTCGTAAAAGGCCCGAATCTGCGCGTCCTGCCTGGCCAGGTCGTCCAGCATCTCGTTGAACTGCCGTCCCAGTTGCGCGGCCTCGTCGTGGCCGCCGACCGCGACGCGGGCATCCGACCGCCCTTCCCTCACCGCATCGGCGACGCGCTGGATGGCATAGAGCCGGCGCGTGAGGTAACGGCTGGAGAAGGTGGTGATCAGGGCACCCAGGGTTATCGCGAGCATCCCATAAAGAAGCCCGTCCCGCCTGATGGTGGCAAGACGGGCCTTAAGGGAGGCGCGTGTCAGCCCGATCCTCACCCAGCCAGACAGGTGGCCGGCGATCATCACCGGGTTGGCCACATCGATCAGGTTGTCGTTATCGGCAAGGATGCTCGGGGAGGCCTCTCGGGGCAGGTCGGTCAGGTATTCCCCACGATGAGCGGGTTCGTTATGCGCCAGCACCCGGCCCTGGCTGTCGAGCACGATGGCGTGACTGAGATCGGGATAGCTCCGAAGTCCATCGATAATTTCCTGTAATCCCACCAGGTCCGACGAGGCTACCCAGACGGCGGTCGAGGCCGCCACGCTTTGCGCCAGGGCCAGGGTCTGTCCCCTCTGCTGCTCCAGCAGCAGGGATTGCTGGCGACGAACCGTTTCCAGTACGAAGAGGGACATGGTCAGGGCCAGTATCAACCCCAGGCCCAGGACCAATTGCCTGCGTATGCTGCCGAACAGCCTTTGGAGGAGCTGAGAGATCATCAGTGGCGCTCCACGGGGCGGACATCCCTCTCAAAGCGGGCCACATAGTCCCGAACCTGGTCATAGTCGGCGTCATGGGCGGCATGAAACCGGGCTGTCTCCATCCCGGCGAGAATGGCCTGGCCCTCAGGTGTGGAGGGCAGATCGAGCAACAGCTTTCGCAGTCTCTGGCTGACCGCTTCAGGCACATCGTCCCGCATCATCACGGAATTATTCACCAGGGAGGGTGTCTCCCAGGCCACCTGAAGTTGGGCCGCCTCGGTGGGGTGTTCCTTCTGGAATAGGCGCCAGGGTGGTGGCCAGGTGGCCCCGGCCGCCGTGCGACCCAAATAGACGTTCATGATCGAGGACTGCTGGGAGCCGACATAGAGGTTCTGAATGTCCTTGTTGACGTCGAGACCCTGGGTGTGCAGGAAGTACTGGGGCATGATAGCGGCCGCCAGGGCCGTGGGGGATGGATAGCTGACGGATTTGCCTTTGAGGTCCTCTGGATTTTGAATCCCGCCGTCTTTACGGACGATGAAGATTCCCTTGAAGTCCTCGGCGTCACCCCACATGGCGATGACATGATAGCCGACCTTCATGGCCTCGAGGGTTTGCCAGGGGTTCGGCATCAGGATTTCGGGTTCGCGGACCCGAAACTTTCCCTCAAAGGCCTGATAGTCCCGCGAGGCCTCCAGTTCGATGTGCAGACCAGGCATCTGACGATTGAGGTAGTCCACCAGGGGTTGGATGGTGGCGCTGAGTTGCTGCGGGTTGTACAGGGGATGGGGTGCCAGGCGAAAGCCCGGTGCCTGATCGCCGGCGGGGGCCTGGCGGTAATGCAGGGGCTCCTGTCGGGGTTGTTCGTCACAGGCGACCAGGAGTAAGAGCAGGACGCCCGCCCCAAGGACTCGCAACCCGATTTTCATGGGCCACCCCTTCAACATCTTGACCTTGCAAAGGATTTTCCGCCCGATGACCCCAGGCTGCCGTGACGCCGTCAACCGGCATGAGGCCCTCATGAAGGCCCCTGATCCGGGTTGGCCGGCAGCCCGAACCGGAAGGTGGCGCCGGCACCCACCTCGCCCTCGGCCCGCACCTGGCCGCCATGCCTCTCAATGAACCGCTTGACGATCGCCAGGCCGACGCCGGTGCCCTCGAACTCCTCCATGCCATGCAGCCGTTGAAAGAGGACGAAAAGCTTGTCCTGGTAGTCCTGTCTGAAACCGGCGCCATTGTCCTTGACCGAGAACCAGATCAGGTCGTCACCCTGCTCCGCGCTTACCTCGATACGGGCGGGCTGGCAATCGCGGGTGAACTTGATGGCGTTGCCGAGCAGGTTCTGCCAGACCTGGCGCAGGGCGCGGGGGTCACCCCATACCGTCGGCAGTTCCCCAGGCTGGAAGGCAATAGGGCGCTCACCCCGTTGTTCGGCCAGGCTGTCCCAGACCTCGGCGACCAGGACATTCATGTCGACGGGTGTCGGGGCCAGTTCCAGGCGTCCGGCGCGGGACAGGGCCAGGATGTCGTCGATCAGATGACCCATCTTGCGGGCGTTGGCGCTGACGATCCCGAACAGGCGCTGGCCCTCGGCATCCAGGTGTTCGGCATAATCCTCCAGGAGGATGGCGATGAAGCCGTCGATGGCCCGTAGGGGGGCGCGCAGGTCATGGGAGACGGAATAACTGAAACCCTCCAACTCCTTGATGGCCTTTTCCAGTTCGGCGGTACGCCGCGTCAGTTCGGCGGTGCGCCGAATCACCCGGTCCTCCACCTCGGCATAGGCCTGGACCAGTTGGTCCTGCTGGTCCAGGATCTCCTGGCGCGACCGGCGCAAGGCGATCACCATCGCCGACAAGGCCTTGCTCAGGTCCCCGATCTCGTCTTGTCCTGAATACCGCTCCAGATCCGCAATCCCCCCCGAGCCGATGACTTGGGCGGCGTTGGTCAGACCCAGGAGGGGGCGCACTATACTGCGCGTCTGAATCCAGGAAAATACCAGCCCCACCAGGACCAGGGCGCCCAGCAAAACCAGGAGGAGGTTGTTGGATCTAAGCTCCTGCCCATCCCGGTCTTCGGCGAACCTCGTTTCGGTCCTGCCGTGATAGTGGGTGAGATCCGCCAGGGCGGCCCGCACCATTCGCGCCCTGTCGACCAGCAAGGGGATCAGGCTGGTCTGGCGCTTGAGGTTGCCGGTGGCGATGGCCGATAGAAGGCTGTCGTACTGGGACCTTTGACCTTCACGCAGGAGTTGGTAGCTGTCCAGAATGAGTTCATCGCTGCTGCCGAGCCGATGCCCATAATGCTCTTCATGATCGAAGAGGTGGGTCAGGATGGCGATCTTCCGGTCAGTTTCCTCCTCACGCTGCTTGAAACGCTTGATCAGTTGCGGATCCTGGATCGCATGGTAGGCCAGGACATTCCCCAACTGTACCTGGGTCAGGAGGCTTAGCTCATAGGCCAACCGGGTGGCCTGGCGATGTAATTGACTGTGATTCGCCATCCTCGCCAGTTCCTGGGTCTGGTAGTAGCGATACCCGGCCAGAACCAGGACGAGCAGGGTCAGAACTAGCCAGGGCAGCAGGATCTTGGTCTGGATGCTGCCGAGCCGCGGCCCTGGTTCACGCATGGCCGGGCCCCTCATGGTTCCAGGGTCACGGCCTCGGGACGCGCCGCCTCCAGAAACTCCGTCGCAAAGGCCGCCCGATAATCTGGTACGGATCCCTGGGGACTGGCCCGGGCGGCCAACCAGGCGCCCTCGTTCTCGAGGGTCTTCAACAGCACATTGTCCAGACGAACCTGGAACTTCAGGTCGTTCCAATCCTGCCGCATGCGCTCCCTCTGTTCGAAGACGAGGTGCGGATCCAACTGATGCAAGGCCTCTTCGGGGTGGGCGTACAGATAATCCTTCGCCCGTACCAGGGCCCGGAGCAGGCGCTGTAAGGCCTCGCGCCTTCCGTCCAGGGTGGTGGCTTGCGTACCCAAGAGCGCCTGATTGATGTAGCTCGGCGTTCTCAGGGTAACGGTCTGGTCCTCGGGAAACCGCGCCTGGGCCTCGGCGATATGCGGCATCCAGGTGGCGATGCCATCGACCTCACCGCGCGCCAGGGCCTCCACCATCTGTTCCGGCTTGAGCGGCACCCGGGTGACCCTGTCTTCAGGGATGGCCTCCTCGAGCAGCATCCTGGACAGCATGAATTCGGAGTTGGTATGGGGGGCCACGCCGATGCGCTTCCCCGCCAGGTCGGCGAGGCTGGCGATGCCAAGATCCCGGCGACCCACCAGGGCGTCATAATGGTTGGTACGCATGAGCGTCGCCAGGATACGCAAGGGCGCGCCTTGCTGGAGGTTGCTGGCAAAGGGAAACTCCGTCGCCACCCCGATATCGGCCTCGCCGGCCAGCACGCTTCGGAGGGCGTCGCGGCCCGAGGTGAATTTCTTGTAGCTGAGGGAGAGGTTCTCGTCCTTGAAGTAGCCCTGCGCCTCGGCGATGTAGACCAGGGCCGCCATGGGCTGGTTGGGGTCGGCGAAGACCAACTGCTCCGGCGCCTGGGTCTCGGTGCAGGCGGTTATCAGGGTCGTCACCCCGGCAAGGAACAGGATCCAGCAAAGCCCTCTCGAGATGATGTCTGTGGTTGCCCGCATGGTGCGACTCCCGATCGGTCAGGGTCCAGGTTCCGCTTGCTCAGGGTTGATGGCTCTCTTCAAGGCAGGGCGCTTGCTATCAGGTCCCGCCCTGGTAATTCTGGACGATGGCAACGAAATCCCCAAAGCGGGCGAGGAAGGCATCCGTAATTTCGGGATCGAAATGGGTCCCCCGACCTTGGATGATGATGTCGCGCGCCTCCCCGAAGGGGTAAGGGGGCTTGTAGATTCGGGACGAGAGCAGGGCGTCGAAGACGTCGGCCAGGGCCATCAGGCGCGCCGAGAGGGGTATGGCCTCGCCGGCGAGTCCATCCGGATAGCCACTACCGTCCCATCGCTCGTGGTGCCAGTGAGCGATTTCGATGGCCAGGGTCAAAAACTTGACGGGTTTTCCGGTAGCGCGCACCGCCTGTTCGATGGCATCCGCGCCGAGCTTGGCGTGAGTCTGCATGACCGCCATCTCCTCCCGGGTCAGCTTGCCCGGCTTCAGCAGGATGGTATCCGGTATGCCAACCTTGCCGATATCGTGCAAGGGTGCCGATTTTGTGAGTAGCTGGATATAGTGGTCGTCTAGGAGGTCCCGGTACTTGGGTAGGGATCGCAGTTCCTGGGCCAGAAGCGCAACATACTCCTGGGTACGGCGTAGGTGGTTACCCGTCTCTGGGTCACGGGTCTCGGCGAGCTGCGCCAGGGCGTGGATCCCCACATCCTGAATGAGCAGGATTTCCTCCATGCGCCGGAGGATCTCGGCCTCGAGCCAAGTGTTCTGGTGTTGTAACTGATCCCGTGCCTGCTTGAGAGCCAGATGGGTGTGGATCCTGGCCAGGACGATCGCCGGTTTGATGGGTTTGACGATATAATCGACGGCGCCCAGTTGGAGGCCCTTTTTCTCGTTGATCTCATTTTCGAGGGCGGTTACAAAGATCACCGGAATGTCTGCCGTTTCCGGGTTATCGCGCAACTGCCTCAGAACGGCATAGCCGTCCATCTCCGGCATCATGACATCGAGTAGGATGAGGTCGGGACGGGGGGAGACCGCGGTGGCCAGCAAGGCCCGCTTCCCGGAAATCGCGGGTCGCACCTTGTAGTGGTCCCTGAGTACCTCATTGAGCACGAACAGGTTCGAGGGTTCGTCATCGACGATCAGGATGGTTTCTTGACCCGTGTCTGCCATTTCGAACCCATCCGGGGTGGGTGAAGACTGCAAAGGGACAATCCGCCAGGGTCGGCCACCCTTCTCCGGGGGGCGGATCCCAGGCCTTCCCGCCTGGTTTGGGTTACCGGCGCGGGGCGGGCTCGGCCTTGGTTGGCCTTTTACCAGGCGACCGGGCTAACCCCAGGGGGTGGAGTTTCC
>CAZFZB010000133.1:0-5448 GCA_964523415.1 uncultured Chromatiaceae bacterium
GTGGAACTCAACCCCTTTTTCTGTCCCGATGCCTCGGTTCTACCAGAACTGGAGTCCTATATGGACGCCTTGCGTAAATCGGGTGATTCCATCGGTGCCGAGGTGACGGTGGTGGCCGAGGCTGTGCCACCGGGACTTGGTGAGCCGGTCTTCGATCGTCTGGATGCCGACATCGCCCACGCCCTCATGTGCATCAATGCCGTCAAGGGGGTAGAGATCGGTGCCGGCTTCCGTTCTATCACCCAGAAGGGCAGCGAGCACCGGGATCTCATGACCCCGGAGGGCTTCCTGAGCAATCACGCCGGTGGCATCCTGGGTGGCATCTCCAGCGGCCAGGACATCGTTGCCCGGCTCGCCCTGAAACCTACTTCGAGCATCCGCCTGCCGGGTCAAACGGTGGACCGGTGGGGGCAACCCACCGAGATCAGCACCAAGGGCCGCCACGATCCTTGCGTGGGTATCCGCGCTACCCCCATCGCCGAGGCCATGCTCGCCCTGGTGCTCATGGACCATTGGTTGCGGCACCGGGGGCAGAACGCGGACGTAACCCCCGCAGCGCCCCGCATCCCTGCTGGGATCGGCTCCCCCTAGCTTGGTTCAGGGCCGGGCCTGACAAGCGGGCCTGATGGCCTGATTCCCTGCCCGGTTTCATGGCTTGCCACCCCTAGCTGACTCCATGCCTTATTGGCGACTTTCTAGCTTCTACCTCTTCTATTTCGCCTCCCTGGGCGCCCTCTTGCCCTTCTGGGGTGTCTATCTCCAGGATCAGGGTTTCACGGCTCTGGCGATCGGGCAGTTGATGGGCATTCTTCAGGCAACCAAGGTCGTTGCCCCCAACATCTGGGGCTGGTTGGCGGATCGGACGGGGCAAACCATGAGAATCATCCGGCTGGCCTCGCTCCTGACCTGGCTCGCCTTCCTGGGCATTTTCGCGGTGCAGGGCTTCTGGGGCATGGCCCTGGTGATGATGGTCTTCAGCTTTTTCTGGAACGCCTCCCTGCCGCAGATGGAGGTGGTGACCATCAATCATCTGGGGGCGCGAATGCGGCGCTATGCGGGTATCCGCCTCTGGGGTTCGGTCGGGTTTATCCTTGCGGTCCTATGCCTGGGGGTCCTGATAGGGCGGCAGGGTAGTGGCGAGGTGCCGATCCTGGCGCTGATTTTGCTGATTGGAATTTGGGTCACCAGCCTTCTGGTGACCGAAAGGCCGATGGAGAACCGTCCGGCTGCCGGAGGGGTCTCCATGCTGGGTCTGGCGCTCCGTCCCGCGGTCGCCGCCTTTCTGCTCTGTGGCTTCCTCATGCAGGTCAGTCATGGCGTTTACTATGCCTTCTACTCCATTTATCTGACCCAAGCCGGCTATGCCAGTGGGACCATAGGCGCCTTTTGGGCCTGGGGCGTAGTGGTGGAGGTGCTGATTTTTACGATCATGCACCATCTTTTGGAGCGTTTTGGCGCACGTCGCGTCCTGTTGGCCAGTCTGAGCCTGGCCGTGGTGCGCTGGCTCCTGATCGGGGCCTTCGTATCCGAGCCGCTCATCCTCATCCTGGCTCAGGCCCTCCACGCCGCCACCTTTGGCAGTTTCCATGCCAGCGCCATCCACCTTACCCATCATTACTTTACCGGCCGCCTTCAGGGCCGGGGTCAGGCCCTCTACGGCAGCCTCGTCTATGGTGCCGGTGGCGCCGTTGGCAGTTTGGGGAGTGGTCTCCTGTGGGGCATGGCGGGTCCCCAGGCTACCTTCGTCGCATCTTCCCTCGTTGCCGCGCTTGGTTTTACCGTCGCCTGGTACTGGGTGGATCGGGAGAAGAGGTTTTGATCAGTGTTGGTTCAGCCAGGGCTCCTCACCGTCCGTCCCCCAGTCCGGTCCGGAAGCCCTTACCCACGGGGCCTCTTCCGGCGTCAGGCTCCGGCCATTGCTCGCCAGGAAGGCGCGACGTGCTCTCAGACGATGGTTGACACAATCCGTCATGTCCGCGGCATTATTGGCCTCCAGGTTGACACAGGCCGAAGGTGGCACATATTTGGCGTCGAAGGCATCCTCCAGTTCGTAGATGGAGCGGTACAGCTCCACCGGTTGCTGCTGAGCCAAGGCTGGCAGGGCCTCGGGAGGGACGGTTTGGCCAAAATCAAATTGGCCGATCGGGGGTAGATGCTTCCCAGGGGCACTGGCTAGCGCCGCGTTCGGGGCTTGAGTTACCTCCGTGCGCGCGCTCCCCAACAGGGCCCAGGGCGATTGGTTCGGGACCCGGGGCAAGGCGACGAACCCGCGATAAGCGACCCAAAAAAGGAGTAAGGCCAGGCTCATGCCGACCAGGTCCAGCAGACGCCGAAGGTTCAGCCAAGGAGTCCCGGGCGGGTGGGATGCCCCCCTGCTGTCGTAATCCTCGAACCATGAGTCACGCGAGGGCAGGGCAAGCACGGGCGTGGCACTCTCCTTTTCGAATGCCGGCATGGGGGCCACGGGGCCATCCTCACGGATCAGGGCTCCCAAGGCCTGGCCCAGCACACGGGCCTCCTCCTCTGGATCCGTGGGTGCGGGTGGAGACGGGACCGGGTCCTGGACTGGTGGTGACAGCCAGGGTCCAGGCCTGTCGTCCTCCATCTCAGCAGGGCTCAGGGTACCGATGACAGGTTCTTGATGGGTCATAAGGCAAAGCAGGGGTAAACCAGACGATGAGAAAGGGGGTGCTCCGGAAGGTCATGGAATCCAGGGGTTTTTCAGGGTCCTAGAGCCCCTGATGTTGACAAGCGATTCGGGCTGTATTAATAAATCTAATACCCATCGCGTTGCATCGCCTTCGACCTTAGGGACGCAAGATGAGAGCGAAAACCCTAACCCTACCCAGATGGCTCACCCTGAGCGGCCTGTTGTTGTTACTGGCGGGTTGCGGCAGTATTGGCGATAAGTACGGTATCAAGATTCCCTCCGGGCCCCGGGGTAAGGCGGTCACCGCCGCCCTGGAGGAGATCGGAACCCCTTATGTCTACGGGGGTACCAAGCCCGGGAAGGGCCTGGATTGCAGCGGTCTGACCCAAATCTCCTACAAGCGGGCGGGGCTCAGTATACCGCGCGTCTCCACCGACCAGAAGGCCGAGTCCAAGCCCGTTACCCTGGCAAAGGTCAGACCTGGGGATCTTATCTTCTTCCGCGTGAAGGGCGATAGTCACGTTGGCCTGGTGGTTGACCCCACGCGTTTCGTCCATGCCTCCTCCACCGCCGAGGAGGTCAGGTTAGCCAATTTCACCGATACCTTCTGGCGCAGCCATACGACGGGGGCGGGAACCTATTTCCGCTGAGACCCTTGCATCTCATGAGCAGGTAAGACGGTGCCGGATTTCACACTATTGCCTCAAAGAGGGGTGGAGTTCCGCCCGCGCTTGGTGCAGAATTCGATTCAGACCCCTGACTTTAGACCTGCGGGTCCAACAATCCCACAATCTTACAGAGGAGACGACAGCAATGTCCGAGTTGAACAAGAGCCGTCGCGATGCCGTGAAGTTGATGCTCGCCGGCCTGGCCGCCGTGCCCGTTCTGAACCTGGTCGGCATGTCCAGCGTCCAGGCCGCGGACCTGCCCCATGTGGACGAGGCCAACGACCCGACCGCCAAGGCTCTGAAGTATTCCCACGATGCCACCAAGGCCGCCCGCGCCGATAAGGCTGGCACCCCGGCTGACAAGCAGCACTGCGCCAACTGCCAATTCATTCAGGCCGCCGAGGGTGAGTGGCGCCCCTGCGCCCTCTTCCCTGGCAAGGCGGTGAATGCCAATGGCTGGTGCGCCTCCTGGACCTTGAAGGCTGGCTAAACTCAACCAGGTTTGGTGACAAACGGGGCCCTCGGGCCCCGTTTTTTATTGTGGCCGCTCTACCACCAGGATTTCGAACCGCATGACCCAGGGCTGTCCGGTCGGAGCCAGGCGCAGCTCTAATAAATTTGGTCTTTTTAGCGTATTCTGATAGTAATGGTTGCCTGCCTCTGGGCACCGATGGAAAATAGGATCTTCCGACGAAACCTGGCGTCACCTGGCGCCTGAATGCTGTAACTGTTCGGTACCTCCATGTCCACCACACTTGCCGTCTCGCGGGCGTCCCTGGTCCTCGTCAGGGGACTCATTTGGTCCATCATCGGCCTCATTTATGCACCCCTCTTCACCGCCCTCTTCGTCCTCTTCCAGGCTATGGGGTTAGGGCACTGGGCATTCGCCCCTGCTGCCGCCATCGCCGGCGCGGTCGGAGCGGCCTTCTATAGTGCCCGGGAGGTCGCCCTGATCGGCGCCCTCATTGGCCTGGGAACGACCACGCTTCTCTTCATCCTGATACCCGGTACCGTTCCCTTGTGGCAGATATCCCTGGCAGCGGCCTTGGCGGGTGCCCTGCTTGGAGGCATGGCGCGCCTTCCGGAACGTTGCGCGCTTCAGGCACCAGGCAAGGCCGTGGCGGGGCTGGTCAGTGGCTTGGTCTGCGGGGCCTTACTGGCCGCCGTGGAACTCATTCACCCCCTGAACTTCAACATCACCGCCATCGTCGCCTTTCTGGTCTCGGTCAATGGTACCTCCTACTCGGCCACCGTTGGCTGGTGGCTGCGCCTGGCCAAGGTAAAAGGGGGTAGGCCCTGCCGAGTCATCGAGGCCTTGGTAATCGGCATGGTCGCCACTGTCGCGGCCGGCAGTCTCTGGGTGTTTGGCGGACCCCTGATCGGTGCCGTCGATGGGGGCTATCACGCCCTGTTGGACTCCATCCTGATGTTCATGCCCGGGGCCATGTTGGGTGGCTTTATCGCGGGCGCCGTCACGGGGGCCTTGTTGGAGGCCTTTGATTTCGAGTGGGTGGTCTGAAGGACCCCAGAAGGGCCTTGCCTCCCCGTCAGGGGGGATCGTCAGGCCGCGGATTGGGGAATCCCTTTACCTCGTTCCGGCTCAAGCCCGAATTCCTTGACCCAAAGGGCCGTGGCACCTGCCACGGCGCTGGGCATGGCGATGAAATTGACCAGGGGTATCAGGGTCAGCAGGGCAGTAGCCCCACCGAACCCCAGGCTTAACAGCGGCCGGCCCCGCAGCCGTCTCCGAATCTCCCGGGCCCTAAGGCCTTGGTTGGACATGGGGTAATCAAGATATTCCAACGCCAGGATCCAGGCGGAAAATAAGAACCAGAGCAGGGGGCCGACCAAGGGTAACACCAGGGAGAGGATAAAGAAGGGGATGGTCCAGAGGAGGGCATAAAGCACCTTTCTGGTCTCATCGAGCAGGGTTGGCAGGAGAGTGGTCAAGACCAGTGCTGTGCCTCCTCCACCGTCCGTGGCCCCCCCCCGGAGGTGATTCGCGACCCTTTCCGCCAACAGGCCATTGAAGGGCGCCGCGATGAGATTGGCGATCAGGGTAAAGCCCTGAAAGACCAACAGGACCGCCAGCAGTAGGAACAGGGGCCAAAGAATCCAATCCAGTACCCG
>CAZFZB010000133.1:5548-7230 GCA_964523415.1 uncultured Chromatiaceae bacterium
GAACGTAACCTTTACGCCTATCTCTTCGGGGTTGCCCAGCCCTTGGAGCATGTCATGGGCTATTTCATCTCGGTGTTACGGGAGCGGGTAGCCAATTTCGTCGATCCCCGTGGGGCCTCGCTGCTCGGGAACCCGGAGGTGTCGGAAGACGCGCCGGAACACCTGGCCGCCGACCTTTCCGAAGGGGTTTCCATCAATGATCTGCGCAAAAATCTGCCCTTACTCAATGACTTCATGGAACAACAGTGCCGCTCCACCGGGGCCCGCTATGGAATCGAACTGGATGCGGCCCTGATAACCCAGATCGACCCACCCCCCGAGGTGGACCGGGCCCTGTCGGCCATCAACAGCACCCGCAACCATGTCGCCGCCGATATCAGCACCGCCCGTGCCGATGCCGAGCAGCAGATCACCATGAGCAAGCGGGCGGTTGATATTGCCACGAACAATGCCCAGGCGGAGGTAGCCCCCCTCCATGAATTGGCCGGGACCCTGGCCGCCATCAAGGCCGAGGGTGGTTCCGCTGTCCTGCGCGCCTATGTGCGCAATATGCGTTTGCCCCTGCTCGGCCGGGCTCACCGCATCGTCCGCATCCTGGACATTCAGGCCTGAATCGGAGCAGGAAGGGGAAACAACATGACAGGCGACTACAAGATCGACAACCTCCTGGCCCTCCTGTTGGGGATCGCCTTCTTGCCCCTGGTGCTGGGTTTGGCCCGCCGTCTCGGCCACTACGCCATCATCCGGGAGCGCGAGGCCCAGGTCTTCACCCTGTTTGGCAAGGTTCTGGGCACCCTGGACGAGCCGGGTATCCGCTTCCCCATCGCCCATTTTGGTCTCAAGGCCCTGCTGGTACCCTTTTTCGGCGAGCTGCACCGGGTCGATACCCGGCTGCGCCAGAACTATCTGCGCGATCAAATGGTGAATTCCGGCGAGGGCACACCCATGGGGGTGGGCATCTGGTACGAGATGCAGGTGAACGACACCGTGGCCTATCTATTTGCCAATGCCAATCCGGAGGGGTCCCTGGAGGCCAATGTCTCCAGTGCCACCATCTCGACCCTGAGCAATCTGGAGATGGACAAGATGCTGGAGGATCGCCACCAGCTTAGCCAGCAGGTGCGCCAGACCGTTTCGCCCCTTTCGGAGAAGTGGGGCTACCGGCTGGGCTCCGTCTACATACGCAAGGTCGCCTTCACGGACCGCCAGATGGTCGATAACATCACCGAAAAGGTCGTGAAGCGTCTGGTGCAGGTCACCAGCGCCATGAAGCAGGACGGAGAGAACCGCGTGGGCCTCATCAAAAGCCAAACCGCCTACAAGGTCTCCCAAAAGATGGCCGAGGCCTCCGCCGCCCGCCCCGCCGTGGTCGGTGATGCCCTGAACGCCATCGCCAAACAGGATCCCGAGGTGTTGGAAGCCGTACTGGAGGTGCTCGAAACCCAGAAACTCATCGAATCCGGCGCCCCGGTGGATCTGGTGCCCGGCGAGGCGAGGGTTTTGTTATCGCTGGGCGCAGGGGGAGGCGGTCACACCAACTCCTGACGCCCTTCAACCCGAGACATCCTCGTTCCCCAGGACGCAAGACTCACCCGACCCAAGCCAGAAGGCGAGGCTCTTATGCAGGAAATCGTCCCAGGGCATGTAGTGGGAACCGTCGCAGGAGAAGTTGAGGCCCACGA
>CAZFZB010000134.1:0-7117 GCA_964523415.1 uncultured Chromatiaceae bacterium
ATTCGTAATTATGGTACTAGACAGATTCTATGTTTGCCGAACTAGACAGAATCTGCCTAGTTTCAACTTATTCCTAGTGGAGTCATTCTGATGGTTACCCCATACAACCTTACTCCGTAGCCTGTTGAAGATGAGCCTACCTACTCTGGGGCTGAATTTCCGTCAACAATTGTGGCATGCTTCGCGCTCCCCTGGTTTCGGCAGGAAAAGATTCAGCGCTAAAATAGCTTGTGATTACTGAGAGTTGGTGGGCGGACTTACGCTTCCTGTAGTATCAGACACCCCATTCGTGCCCCTCGATGACGTGGTAGTCGCCTGCTGCTGGAGTTAACTCCCTGACGCTCTCGACGGCAATTCCGTTCTGAAGGCTTGAAAATTGTGCCGGGTGGGTGTTGCTATACAGTTAGTTGAGATCCTTGGCTGCAACTGACCCGGAGCCTGCCTCGGGGCCGTGTTAGCAAACTGCCCTAAGGGTGCGCCGTTATATGTTCTTCGCCGTCGATCACGCGACTTAGCGCTGTAACCCCCCCCGAGGTTCTCGGCTCATTCTAGTAATCAATCCTCTGCGCTCTTCGATCTTTATAATAGCCAGCTTTCGCAGCTTGCCCTAGGCTACCCTAATGCCAGCTCCCTTTCCCGAACGGTGGGAGGGCTCCTAGGAGAATACATTACACAGCAGGGTTAGTCCCCACGGGGACCCTGATACCAGTTAAGCAGGTACGCCACGTCGGATCACCTATGCCTATGCAATCTCGAAATCAGTCGTCTTCTGAGCCGGTGCTGGTGATGGGTGCCGGTCTGATGGGCCGCCTGCTGGCAGTGACGCTGAGCCAGGCCGGGCACCCGGTCCGGATCCTCGATGCCGGTCCACCTGACGGTAGTGGGTCCGCCGCCTGGGTGGCTGCCGCCATGGTGGCGCCTCTGGCCGAGTCGGCCATTACCGAACTCAACGTCGTTGCCATGGGCCAGTATGCGCTGACACGCTGGCCAAGCCTGATCGCCGGCCTGCGGCGCCCGGTCTTTTTCCAGCAACATGGCACCCTGATCCTCTGGCACCGGCAAGACGCCCCCGAGGCACGGCGCTTCAGTGGCCTGTTGGCTACCACCGGCCAAGCCATGTTGGAACTCCCTCAGCCAGTTGCACTCGACGGCGAGGCCCTAGCCAGCCTGGAGCCCGGGCTGGCTGGGCGTTTCCACGAGGGGCTTTACCTGCCGGGGGAGGCCCAACTTGACAACCGCCAATTGCTGCAGGCCCTGACCGACACCCTGGTGGCCCTGGGCGTGACAATCTCATGGCATACTTCCCTGTCGCTGGGGGAGGCGCTGGAGATACAGGATCGTCAAGGCGGCTGGGTGCTCGATTGTCGCGGCCTGGGAAGCCGGGAAGAATGGTGCGCACCCGAGGCGACCCTGCGTGGGGTGCGCGGCGAGGTTGCCCGCGTCCACGCACCCGATGTGACGCTGCAACGCCCGATCCGGTTGCTTCATCCACGCTATCCCATCTACATCGCCCCCAAGGAGGAGCATGTGTTCGTGATCGGCGCCACCGAGATCGAAAGCGATGATCTGTCGCCGGCCAGTGTCCGTTCCACCCTGGAGTTGCTGAGCGCCGCCTATGCCGTCCACCCCGGCTTCGGTGAGGGCCGCATCCTCGAGCTCGCCACCCGGTGTCGTCCCACGCTGCCAGACAACCTGCCAGCGGTCTACGAGGTTCGCCCGCGTGTCCTGCAGGTCAACGGCCTCTATCGCCATGGCTTCATGATTGCCCCAGCCCTGCTGGATGCCGTGATCGAATGGATGCACTGTGACCAAACCACCCTCGCCGCGCGTCTGCGGTTGGGCTTCCAGACCGCGACCACTGCTGTAAGGACCTGACCCATGCGCTTGCTGATCAATCAGACCCCCTTCGAGCTACCTGACAACGCTACCCTGGCCGATGCGATTCTGGCCGTCGAGGCCAGCGAACCCTATGCCGCTGCGCTCAACCTGACCTTCGTGCCCCGTGGCCGCCATGCCCAGACGCCACTTGCCGAGGGCGATCAGATTGAGATCATCGTCCCCGTCACCGGCGGTTGAAGTCCGCAGTTCCTCACCTCGATAGGCTCCACTATGACCCTTGCCCCCGCGCCCAGAGATGATGCCCTGCTGTTGTATGGCGAGCGCTTTAGCAGCCGCTTGCTGCTCGGCACCGCTCGCTACCCTTCTCCCAGCCTGCTGGAACAGGCCGTCACCCGGGCCCAACCCTGTCTTCTGACCGCCTCCCTGCGACGCCAGGGTGCCAAGGGTCTCGATCCCGGCCAGGGTTTCTGGCCCTTGCTAAGGAAGATGCAGGTGCCCGTGCTACCCAACACCGCGGGTTGCCATACTCCCCGCGAGGCGATCACGACCGCCGAGATGGCGCGGGAGGTCTTCGAGACCGACTGGATCAAGCTCGAGGTGATCGGCGATGACTACAGTTTGCAGCCAGACACACTCAATCTGGTCGAGACGGCCGCGCAACTGATCAAGAGTGGCTTCAAGGTGTTGCCTTATAGCACCGACGACCTGGTGCTGTGCCAACGCCTTGTGGATGTCGGCTGCCAGGCCGTGATGCCCTGGGCGGCGCCGATCGGTACCGGCAAGGGCCCCATCAACCCCTATGCCTTGCACATCCTGCGCGAGCGCTTGAGCGTGCCCCTGATCGTCGATGCCGGACTGGGCCTCCCATCGCACGCCTGCCAGGTGATGGAATGGGGCTACGATGCCGTACTGCTCAATTCGGCGGTGGCGTTGGCACGCGATCCGGTGTCGATGGCCGGGGCCTTCGCCGATGCCGTCCGCGCCGGTCGCAACGCCTTTCTGTCCGGGGCCATGACACCACAGGATGCCGCCCAACCCAGTACCCCGGTGTTGGGTACGCCCTTCTGGCACCAGGTCTGATTCGGCCATGCCCAATGCGCTGGACCTCACCCTCGCTTTGGTCAGCCGGCATGCCGCGCTCGGTTTAAGCACCCATGCCGATCCCCAGGCCTTGCCCAGTGAGGACAGCCCCTACGGCATTGCCTATGCCGCCGCGCGCCGCCTCGGCTTCATCCCCGCCGACGCCGCATGTCTCGCCCGCGCCTGGCATTCCCAGAGCGAGCGCACCGGTTTCTTCGACCCTCAGGTCTGGCCAGCCGATCCGACCGACTTTGGCATTCCCCCAGGACCGCACCCGCGCGCCTTCGCGCCCTGCCCCAAGGCGTTGGGCCTCTATGCCGTGCTGCCAACTGCCGACTGGGTCGGACGTATGGCCCGCGCTGGAGTCCCCACCCTGCAATTGCGCTATAAATCCGGAGATGCTGCCGCCGTGCGCAGCGAGATCCGCGCCGCGGTGGCCGCGGTCCAGGGCACCCAGAGCCTGCTGTTCATCAATGACCATTGGCGCGAGGCCATCGCCGCCGGGGCCTATGGTGTTCATCTCGGTCAGGAGGATTTGGATACCCTGAGTGCCGACGATGTGGCGGAGATACGCGATGCCGGATTGCGTCTCGGCTTAAGTACCCATGGTTATGCCGAGATGCAGCGCGCCGACGCCCTGGGTCCGAGTTACCTGGCGCTTGGCGCCGTGTACCCAACCACGCTCAAGGCTATGCCCACGCCGCCCCAAGGCATCCCCCGGCTGCGCGCCTACGCCCAACTGTTACGGGATCGCTCGCTGGTTGCGATTGGTGGCATCGGAGCCGGGCAAGTGCCCGAGATTGCTAGGGTCGGCGTCGGCTCCTTCGCCGTGGTGAGGGCCATCACGGATGCACAATACCCGGAGGTCGCGGTGAGAAGCCTGCGGCAAGCCTGGGCCCAAGGGATCCAGGGATTTCAGTGGGACGCTGGCAAGTAAGGCTCTGTCAAGGGTCTGAATAACATAGCGATCCCGGCAAATCAAAAAGGTGGCTCTCGAAGCCCGAATCCGGGTATTCTTCGAACTTTAATATTTCGCGGAGGCCCTTGGGCCTCCCCTCGCATCAGTGGTCCAGATTCCATGCCCGAATCCCAGAACGCCCCCGCTACCCAAGCGCCAGGGAAAACCAACTTCATTCGCCAGATCATCGAGCAGGATCTGGCCAGCGGCAAGCACGAGCGCATCCTTACCCGCTTTCCGCCGGAGCCCAATGGCTATCTGCACATAGGTCATGCCAAGTCCATCGTCCTGAACTTTGGCCTGGCGCTGGATTATCCGGGTCATTGCAACCTGCGTTTTGATGACACCAACCCCCATAAGGAGAACCTGGAATTTGTCTCCGCCATCGAGGCGGATGTCCGTTGGCTGGGTTATGCCTGGGGCGAACGTACCTTCTTTGCCTCCGATTACTTTCAGCAACTCCATGACTTCGCCCTGGACCTGATTGGCAAGGGCCTGGCCTATGTCTGCGATCTTGATGCCGAGCAGACCCGAATCTATCGCGGTACCCTCACCGAACCGGGCCAGGACAGCCCCTTTCGTGACCGTACCATCGCGGAAAACCTGGATCTTTTCAATCGGATGCGTGAAGGTGAGTTCCCCGATGGCGCCCGCACCCTGCGCGCCAGGATCGATATGGCCTCACCCAACATCAACCTGCGCGACCCGGTTCTGTATCGCATCAAACACGGTGTAACTCATCACCAGACGGGGACCCAGTGGTGTTTGTACCCCATGTACGATTACACCCACCCCATCTCCGATGCCTTGGAGGGGATCACCCACTCTCTCTGTACCCTGGAGTTCGAGGACCATAGGCCCCTCTACGACTGGGTGATCGATAATCTGGATCTACCCTGCAAGCCGCGCCAGATCGAATTTTCCCGGCTCAACCTGGAATATACGGTGATGAGCAAGCGTCTCCTCACCCAACTGGTCAGTGAGGGCCACGTCGAGGGTTGGGATGACCCGCGCCTGCCCACCCTAGCCGGCCTGCGCCGCCGGGGCTACACCCCTGCCGCCATCCGCGCCTTCTGCGATCGCATCGGTATCACCAAATCCGATAACCTGGTGGAGATGTCACTGCTGGAGAACACGATCCGAGAAGACCTGGATGCTAGCTGTGATCGCCGCTTGGCGGTGCTGCACCCCCTCAAGGTGGTGCTGGAGGACTATCCGCCGGATCGGGAGGAGTCGGTCGAACTGCCCAATCATCCCAAGGAGTCGTCCCGCGGTACCCGGACCTTGAGCTTTGGGCGTGAGCTTTATATCGATGGCGCCGATTTTGCCGAAAACCCGCCCAAGGGTTTCAAACGTCTGGTCCCCGGCGGGGAGGTCCGGTTGCGTGGGGCCTACGTCATCCGCTGCGATCGGGTCATCAAGGACGCAGAGGGGGGGATCATCGAGTTGCGTTGCAGCCATGATGCCACGACCCTGGGCCGCAACCCGGAAGGGCGCAAGGTCCAGGGTGTCATCCACTGGGTGCCTGCCGCTTCGGCGGTCACTGCAGAGGTGCGCCTCTATGACCGCCTCTTCTCCGTACCCAATCCGGGTGCCGGTGGCCGCGATTTTCTTGAAGACATCAATCCTGACTCCTTGCGAACCTTGACCAGTTGCCTGGTGGAACCCGCCCTGCTGGAGGCCGCCCCTGGCGACCACTTCCAGTTTGAGCGCGAGGGCTATTTCGTCATCGATCGCGATTCCCGCTGCGATCGGTTGGTCATCAATCGGACCCTGGGGCTGCGAGATACCTGGACCAGCCAAGGTCGCTAACTCTGAACGATAACAATACCGCCGAATACTGGAGAGCCTGGCCTCATGTCGAGCATCGTCAAATCATCCGCGCCTGTGACCCCCAACCAAAGTGTCAGCAAGGCCTTCGCCACCCTCATGGCCCATAACTATGAGTTTATCGTGGCATGGGAGGACAAGGCCAAAAACTGGGATGACGTCGAGGGTATCCATCAGATGCGGGTCGCCATCCGCCGCTTGCGTTCCGCTCTGAGCCTCTTTCGCCAGGCCGTTCCAAAAGAGGCCAGCAAGCCCTGGTCGGAGGAGATGCGCTGGATCGTCGGTGAACTCGGACTGGCGCGTGATCTGGATGTCTTTATTGACGAAGGCCTCAGTCACGCCGCCCCCTATCTACCCCTCCCGGGGGCCGAAGGACTCGACCATGTAGCCCGGTTGCGTCGTGCCCGTGCCTACCAGGAACAGGTCGAGCCCATGCTCGAGAGCAAGCGCTATCACCGCTTCAAAGAGGGCTTTAGCGATTGGTTTTCCCATCGCCGTTGGGAGGACATGGGGGAAAAACATCGCAAACTGCGCGAACTCCAGGAGGGAAAGCTGGTTCCGTTTGCCCGCGCCCTGCTCGACAAGCAAGAGCGCCAGGTTCTGCTCATCGGCAGCCATGTGGACCGACATGATGCCACGGCCATGCATCAACTGCGCATCGAGTGCAAGAAGTTGCGGTACGCCGCCGAGTTTTTCCGCCCCCTGTTCAACGGCATGGATAGCTTTATCACCCACATGAAGGGCATTCAGGATTTACTGGGTCTCATGAACGATGTCTCGGTTACCCGGCATCTCCTCGACACCATCCTCGTCGATGAAACCACGCATGAGATCCTGGTCTATGCGGGGGGTCTCATCGGATGGCGTACCTGCGATTTTTTCCACTCGTTGGGGCGTTTCGATGGTTACTGGAATGAGTTTACCGAGGCCCGGCACCCCTGGTGGAAGACGGATGCCCTCATCGATACGCTAGAACCGGAGACCCTCGTCGGGCCTTGACAGTTTTCCTCTCGCTCATGAAACCCATGCACTTCCTGTCAACAGTCCCGCCAACAGCCGGATAGCCTTGCGATTGGTCCAGGACCTGACCAGGGAGGCAGCCCCGGAGGCCGGCAACCAGCAATCCTCTTGGTGCTCGGTGGGGTTGAGGCGAATCAGGCGTCGCCGGGGCAGGACCAGGGCAAACCAGTGTTCGAGGTTGTCATGGACCTGGGGGGCATAGCGGTCCCGCCAGGCAGGGAGGATGGGAAATCGTTCCCGATGCTTGAGATCGAGCAAGGCCGCTTCCGGCAGGCTCAAACCCGTTTCTTCCCAGAGTTCGCGCCGGGCAGCCTGGCGGGGGCTCTCCCAGGGTTCCAGGCTGCCGGTTACGGATTGCCAAAAGCCGGCGGGGCGGGTGCGTCGCAGGAG
>CAZFZB010000135.1:0-7096 GCA_964523415.1 uncultured Chromatiaceae bacterium
AGGCGCACTCGGTCAGACAGGTCGCGCCGATCTTCCAACTGCTGGCGGCAGGCCTCGCCGAGGTCCCAGAGTTGCGCTACATCAAGGTCTTCCCTGAACGGATCGCGACATCCAACGTTCTGTCCCAGAACGGTAAGAAGAATCCCGTGGTGGTCATCGGTGCCAAGGGCCTCGTGGCGGTCGAGCTGCTGATCGACACGGCAACGCAGGTCGTTCAGTTTTACGCGATCACCTCTACCGTGAAGGGCTGCGGGCGAAAGATCGTCGCGGCTGTAGTAACGTCACGCCCGAGGACTGGCACCTCGCCGTCCCCTTCGACTGGAGCGGCGGTTTCTGGGTCAGGATGGCGCAGGACTACCCGCGGCTCGTGGTGTTTTGAAGGCTGTCGCGCTGAGCTCTGCCATGATCCCTGGTGCCCGGCCGCACCTGGACCGTGGCGGCTCGGCTCATAGGCACTTAGCCACAACATGCACCGTCGCGGCCGGCATCGCCATACCGGAAGCCGCCGGCCCCGGTATAGACGATGCGCAACGAGGTCGCGTGCGACCCGTACGCCGAGCACCGCAGCCGCATCCGCAACTCCTGGACGGTAGTGCCGGCTGGAATCCGGGTCTGGTCGAGTCGTGCCTGGTGGCCGCAGTAGTCGTAGAAGGCCAGTATGGTCAAGTTCTCCGTGGGGAAATCGTCGAGGCTGTTGTGCGGAGCGTCCATGCTGGACAGCATAGGTACCCTGGGGCTCAGAATGTGAGCCTGGCCGTCCCACTAGGCGCGTTCCCAGGCAATTGGCCTGAGCATCGCCCTCGACGCTCTCGGTCGGGACCGGACCGCGCAACAGCCGAGCGCTGGGGTCTCACGCAAACCGTCGGCGCACCGGCATGTGGCTGATTGGTCTTGGGGGCGAACACCTCCGGTCATCCACCAGCCGCCGCCGCTGCCGCGGTGCCGGACGACCATCCAACGGCAGGTCTCGGCCACTAGGTGGAGTTCCACATAATGGCCGTTGATAGGGGTTGGGAAGGACTCGCGTCCTCCCTGCCCTCCGAACTCGGTAGTTTCCTCATCGGGATTGGCTCGCCAGAGCAAGAGCCTCGTGTAAGGTGAAAGGCCTTTGTTTAGCGAAGAAGGCATTGGGCCAGCGCCGTTGATCGCGTGCCGTCCGAGCAAAGCCAGGACGCTTCTCCCACTTAGGCGTCGGCCGGTACGAATCAGTCGGGCGGCCAATTACATCAACTCCTGAATGACGGTGCGCAGGCGTCGGCGCTTAGCCTTGTGACGCACGGGGGCGTCGGGACCGAGCAAGGCGCTCAGGCCAATCCAGCGCAGGTTGTTGTAGGCAAGTTGGGCGCAGGCCAGCACCAAGGCATTGGTGGCGAACTTGCCGGACGGCAAGCGCTCAATGTCCAGATCGGTCTTGAACTCAGAGCTCGAAAAGCCGGAAGCCTGTCATATTCCCAACAATCCGTCGTGGCCTGCCCCCGCCGCCTGGATCAGAAGGGCTTTAAATCAATTACTTGGCATCATGGCTCTGAAATTGCATGGCAGGCAGTGCCAAGCCTCCCCGCTCGGGAACCGAGGCAAACGGCCCCAAAGCAACAGGTGCATCATGGTGTCAGATAGACTTCGCGAGTTGGCCGAACGGGTACGACAAGGCAAACTGGTTCCCTACCTCGGCCCCGGTGCCCTATCGGAGGTGATTGACCCCAAGACCAGCGAGCCGATCCCGGCGGACAGCGACAGCTTGATCCTGGCCATGAACCAAGGCCGCCCCATGGCCCAACGGTTGATGTGGGAGTTCCCTCGTGCGGCGATGGACGTAGAGCTCAAGCGCGGACGCGGGGCGGTGACGCGCTTCCTGGATACGACCTATGGGTCCAGGTCATGGACCCGGGCCCCACTCCACGACTGGTTGGCGGCGCAGCGGCCGCACTATGTGGTGGACATCAACCGCGACACCCAGCTCCAGGACTCCTACGCCCAAACCCAGCACACCCTGGTCCGCGGCATCTCCCGGATCGGGGGCACGGATTTCCGCTTCCGTATTCACGCCTATGACGGCGCGACCTATCGCGAAGTGGACCAAGGCGAGGTGGACCCAGCCCTGCCAACCCTGTTCAAACCCATGGGCAGTCCGAGACCAGACGCGACCTATATCGCTTCCGACGCGGACTACGTTGACTACCTCACCGAACTGATGGGCGGATTTGCTATCCCCAGTTTTCTCAAGGAGTATCGGAAAGGCCGCCAATACTTGCTGCTCGGACTACGGCTGACCCGTGACACGGAGCGCATGGTTCTTTCGGATATCGTCTATGCGGCGGGTTCACCCACAGGCTTCGCCCTGATCCCTGAGCCGACCAACAAGGAGCTGCGCTACTGCGACGGCAAGGGCATCGAGGTCATCGAGGCGGATATCCCTGACCTCTTGAAGGCAGTGAGCTAGAGCGGGCTCCCGTGCTGGTGGCCAGAGCTGCCCCGATCTCGCGATGAACTGACAGCGAGGCGCGGCAAGCGGGTGCTGGGGCCGGTTGTCCGTGCCCCGCACGTACCACACTGCCGGTCGATGGCCTAAATCTTGCTTGATCATGTAATGCCCGCCTTCTGGCTCATCGTTATGTAGTAGAGGTTACATCGATGCCGACAAAATCACCGGATATGCCTGTAACGTCCCTCACAAAGGCGCGCAAGGTGGACCGGGTCGCCCTGCTCGAACGGGTCTCCCAATTGGGGTCCATCACGGCGGCGGCCAAGGCCATTGGTGTTTCCTACAAAGGTGCCTGGGAGGCCATCGAGGCCCTGAACAACCTGTCGGATCGTCCGGTGGTGGCGCGCACCGTTGGAGGTAGCGGTGGCGGCGGGACACGGCTGACGCTGCATGGCGAGCAGGTGCTCGCCCTGATGCGGGACATGGAAGGGGAATTTCAGGATTTTCTGGCGGCCATGGGTGGAGGGCGTTCCGACCGTTTCTGTCAGTATTTTCAACACGTGCGGAGATGGAATATGAAAACCAGTGCGCGCAACCAGTTCCTCGGTACCGTCGCCAAGGTGACCCGTGGAGCGGTCAACAGCGAGGTCATCCTCGACATCGGGGGTGGCGACAGCCTTGTCGCCATCATTACTAATGAAAGTGTGGACAGCCTGGGACTGGCGTCAAGGGTGGAAGCCTATGCGCTGGTGAAGGCACCCTGGGTCATCGTCACTACTGACGAGGGCATGAAGACCAGTGCCCGTAATCGTCTGTGCGGAATAGTCTCACGCTGTGTCGAGGGCGCCGTCAACGGAGAGGTCGTCATCGACTTGCCTGGGGGCAAATCGGTGGCCGCCATCGTCACCAATGAGAGCATTCAGAGCCTTGCTCTCAAGGAGGGCGTGCGCGCCTGCGCCCTGATCAAGGCTTCTCACATCATTCTTGCTGTCAATGCTTAAGCAAGATGGTCTGAACATGAAACTGCAAACGCTTGTTACCGCAATGGCCTGGTCCGTTTTGGCGTTGGCTGCCCCAGCAATAGCCGATCAGGTGCAGGTCGCCGTGGCCGCCAATTTCACCGCCCCAGCCAAGCTCATCGCCGAGGCTTTCAAGCAGGAGACTGGCCACGACGCCCTGCTGGCCTTTGGGTCGACAGGAAAACTCTATGCGCAGATCAAGAATGGCGCGCCCTTCGATCTCTTGCTTGCTGCGGATGACAAAACGCCAGAGAAGCTCGTTGAGGAGGGTCTGGCTGCGCCCGACAGCCGTTTCACCTACGCCTTGGGCAAACTGGTGCTGTGGTCCGCCTCCCCTGGGGTCGTGGACGACCAAGGTGCCGTGCTGCGCCAAGGCGGTTTCCAGCATCTATCCATTGCCAATCCCAAGCTGGCGCCGTATGGCGCTGCTGCCGTTGCAGTGTTGGCGGATCTCAAGCAGACGGATGCGCTGGAGCCCAAGCTTGTGGAAGCGGAGAACATCGCCCAGGCCTACCAGTTCGTTGCATCGGGCAATGCGCAGCTTGGTTTCGTAGCCCTGTCCCAGGTGATGCAGGATGGCAAGATCACCAAGGGGTCGGCCTGGATCGTTCCGGAGTCTCTGTATCCGCCGATCCGGCAGGATGCGGTGCTGCTGGATAAGGGCAAGGGCAACCCTGCGGCCATCGCCTGGCTGGATTACCTCAAGGGCGACCGTGCGAGGGAAATCATCCATTCCTACGGTTATGGGTTCTGATTAGGTCCGGCCATGTTCAGCCCTGCCGACCTCGCAGCCATTTGGCTCACCCTGCGTCTGGCCACGTTGACGACCCTGATTCTGCTGCTGATCGGGACTCCCATCGCCTGGTGGCTGGCGCACACTCGATCCCGGTGGAAGGGCCCGGTGGGCGCCCTGGTAGCTTTGCCCATCGTGCTGCCGCCGACGGTGATCGGCTTCTATCTGCTGCTGTTGATGGGGCCCAATGGCGCGGTGGGGCAGTTCACCCAGTGGGTAGGCATCGGTTTGTTGCCCTTCACCTTCTCCGGTCTGGTGATTGCTTCGGTGTTCTACTCCATGCCCTTCGTGGTTCAGCCCATCCAAAACGCCTTCGAGGCCATAGGCGAGCGGCCCATGGAGGTCGCCGCCACCCTTCGCGCGACACCGCTGGACGCCTTCTTCGGCGTCGCCCTACCCTTGGCGCGCCCCGGCTTCCTGACGGCCGCCATCCTCGGATTTGCCCACACCGTGGGCGAGTTCGGGGTGGTGCTTATGATCGGAGGCAACATTCCGGGGGCGACCCGGGTCGTCTCGGTACAGATCTACGATCATGTAGAGGCCATGGAATACGGCCAGGCCCATTGGCTGGCGGGGGGCATGGTGGTCTTCTCCTTTCTGATCCTGCTGGCCCTCTACACCCTCAACCCCAGCGGGCGAAACCGGCGATGATCGAGGCGCGCTTCAGGCTGGATCGCCCCGGCTTCACCCTGGACCTGGACCTCAGCCTCCCAAGCCAGGGCATCACCGCCCTGTTCGGCCACTCCGGCTCGGGCAAGACGACGCTGCTGCGCGCCATTGCCGGGCTGGAACCGATTCCGAGTGGCCACCTGATCGTCGCCGGGGAGGTCTGGCAGGACGGGCGAACCTTCCTGCCAACCCATCGCCGGCCGATTGGCTATGTCTTCCAAGAAGCGAGCCTATTCGAGCACCTCAGTGTGCGGGCCAACCTGGAATACGGCCTGCGCCGTAGTACCCAGGCCGACCCAACCGCCTTTAGCCACATCAGCGCGCTTCTGGGCATCGAGGGTCTGCTCAATCGCCACCCGGCGCGGCTTTCCGGAGGCGAGCGCCAGCGCGTCGCCATTGCCCGAGCCTTGCTCACCCGACCGCGCATCCTGCTCATGGACGAACCCCTTGCGGCCCTGGACCAGGCCCGCAAAGAGGAGATCCTGCCCTACCTGGAGCACCTGCACGCCGAGTTGAAGGTTCCGTTGCTCTACGTGAGCCACTCGCCGGACGAGGTAGCGCGCCTCGCTGACCACCTAGTGGTGCTGGAAGCTGGCCGGGTACTGGGCGCTGGTCCGCTCACCGAGACCTTGGCCCGGCTCGATCTGCCCATCCGCTTGGGCGAAGACGCCGGAGTGGTTCTCGACGCAGTGGTGGCCGAACACGACACCCAATGGCACCTGGCGCGGGTCGACTTCCCTGGCGGTGGGCTTTGGGTGCGGGACAAGGGCTTACCCCTGGGGGAGCACGTGCGGGTACGCATCCTCGCCCGGGATGTGAGTATCGCCCTAGAGCGCATCGGCGGGACCAGCATCCAGAATACCCTGCCGGCGCAGGTCGTTGCTCTAGGCGACGATGCCCATCCGGCCCTGCGCCTGGTGCGGCTCGATGTCGGTGGTGTACCGCTGCTGGCGCGCCTTACTAGCCGTTCAGCCACGAGTCTGGCACTGGCCCCAGGACTGGCGGTTTGGGTACAGATCAAGGCGGTGGCCCTGATCGGCTGAGCAACAGTCCGACCGACCGTCAGCATGAGAAAGCGATGCCCTAAGCCTGTCTCCATCCCCACAACCGCAGCTCAGGTTCCTGTCGCGATCTCGACAAAGCGCCTTTGCACCCTACGTTATAAATTGATAAAACAATAGCTTAGAGCCATAACCCGAGATCGGCACGGGCCTTGCTTCGTTACATCCAGAGACGACTTGAATCTACCGGGCCACCGGGCCCGCGACCTTCTGGAGGCAACGTGATGGAGTTGAAAGTCCTGGGCCAAGACGCGGCCGCGACTGGGGGTGGCTGCGCGTCCAGCGGATGTGGCGGGAGCTCCGATGCCCTGGCGCATCTGCCCGAGGCCATCCGCGCCAAGGTGCACAACCATCCCTGCTATTCGGAAGAGGCCCATCACCACTATGCGCGCATGCATGTGGCGGTGGCCCCAGCCTGCAACATCCAGTGCCACTACTGTAACCGCAAGTACGATTGTGCCAACGAGTCGCGTCCCGGTGTGGTCTCCGAGCTGCTGACCTCGGACCAGGCGGTCAAAAAGGTCATGGCCGTGGCTGCCAACATTCCACAGATGACGGTGCTGGGCATCGCCGGTCCCGGCGATCCCCTGGCCAACCCGGAGCGCACCCTGGACACCTTCCGCCAGCTCTCGGAGAAGGCCCCGGACATCAAGCTGTGCGTCTCGACCAACGGCCTGGCGCTGCCGGCCCAGGTGGACGAGTTGTGCAAGCACAACATCGACCACGTCACCATCACCATCAACTGCGTGGACCCAGACGTGGGCGCCAAGATCTATCCCTGGATCTTCTGGAACAACCGCCGGATCAAGGGGTGCAAGGGTGCGGAGATCCTCATTGAGCAGCAGCAGAAGGGACTCGAGATGCTGGTCGCACGCGGCGTGCTGGTGAAGGTCAACTCGGTGATGATTCCCGGGGTCAACGACGAGCACCTGAAAGAGGTCAGTCGTGTGGTCAAGGCCAAAGGGGCCTTCCTGCACAACGTCATGCCGCTCATCGCGGAGGCCGAACACGGCACCTTCTTCGGCGTCATGGGTCAGCGTGGCCCGACCCACGATGAACTGCAGACCCTGCAGGACGCCTGTGCCGGCGACATGGCCATGATGCGCCACTGCCGCCAGTGCCGCGCCGATGC
>CAZFZB010000136.1:0-1344 GCA_964523415.1 uncultured Chromatiaceae bacterium
CCTTGGCCACCTGCAGGGCATTGGCGCCGGGGGCCTGATAAAGGCCGATGGCCGCTGCTGGTTTACCGTTGAAACTCGAGAAGGAGGAGTAAACCTCCGAACCCAGCTCAACCCGGGCGATATCGTTGATGCGAACGATGCCGCCATCCTCGCTGGTACGCACTACGATTTGGCCAAATTCCTCGGGTTTGACCAATTGGCCCTCTGTCACGATCGTCAACTGGAAGACCTGATCGTTCCCGATCGGCGGCCCACCGACCGCGCCCAAGGCAGCCTGGAGGTTCTGTCTCTCGATGGCGGAGACCACATCCTGAGGAGCAATGCCCAGGGCGGCCATCTTCTCCGGCCTGATCCAGATGCGCATCGAGTAATTCAGGGGCCCGAACTGGTTTGCCTGTCCCACGCCCTCTACTCGGGCCAATTCGTTCTGTACATTGATGGTGGCGAAGTTGGACAGGAAGAGGGATTCCTTGCTGTCGTCCGGCGAATAGACATTGACCACCAGCAGGAGATTGGTGGCCTCGGCCTGTACCGTGACGCCGAGTTCCTGTACCTCCTGGGGCAGCAGGGCCAGTGCTTGGGAGACCCGGTTCTGGGTATTTACCTGGGCCATATCCGGGTCCGTGCCCACGGCGAAGGTCACCGTAAGGCTGTAAGTGCCGGCGGCAGATGCGGTCGAGGACATGTAGAGCATGTTCTGGACGCCATTGACCTGCTGCTCGATGGGACCGCCGACGGTGTTGGCAATGGTTTGGGCATCGGCGCCCGGGTAGGTCGCATTGACCATGACCACCGGGGGGGTGATGTTAGGGTATTGCGCCACCGGGATAGCCTTGATAGCCAGCAAACCCGCCACGACCAGGACGATTGAGACCACGGAGGCAAGCCGTGGCCGATCGACGAAGACCTTTGAGATCATGGCCGGGTCTCCGGCTTGGCACCCCCACTCGCCTCATCGTCCTTTTTGCCGCCGCCCGCCCCCTCGGCATTCGCGGCGCTTTGCTTGACCGGGTTCACGACCATCCCCGCCTTGACCTTTTGGGCACCGGTTACGATGACGATATCGCCGACCCGCAGACCCGAGGTCACGGCGTAATTGGTGCCAACTTGGGTCGAGGTCTTGATCTCACGGAGCTCCACGCGATTGCCTGAGCCGATGACATAGACCTGTTCGCCGTCCTTGGTACGCTGCACCGCCCCAGCCGGGACGAGCGGCAGGCGCGTCTGATCTGAGCTATGGATGACGGCCGAGATGAACTGGCCGGGCAGCAGCATCTGCTCGGGATTAGGAAAATCGGCATAGACGGCGATGGTGCCCGTGCTGGGATCGATCTGATTGTCCAC
>CAZFZB010000136.1:1444-7049 GCA_964523415.1 uncultured Chromatiaceae bacterium
GAGGCTGGCCTGAAAGGGCGCCTGATCGATTTGATAGAGCAACTCATTTGCTGTCACCATGGCCCCTTGATTGAAGGCCACCTGGGTGAGGAATCCCTCGACCCGCGCCTTGAGGTCCACGGATTGGATGGCCTTGATGGTTCCGATGAAGCGATCCTGTTTCTCGACCAGCCCCTCCTCGATCGCCGCGACCACGACCGAGGGCATAGGGGCCTTTTCACCGCCCGCGGGGGCCGGGTCGGCGGCCCAGGCGGCCAGGGCAAAAAACGCGAGCAGGATCAACAGGGTTCCAGCGCGCCGGACTAGGGGGATAGAAGGGTGCAGGAAGCTTGCCATGGTGTGGGACCGGGACGGGGTTGGAAGAATGGCGCAGTATAATCCCATCTGTTGCCCCCTGCTGCTAGAGTGGTTCTGTCTGAGTGGTTCTGTCAGCAGGGTGAAGATACCTGAATGCAGACCGCTCCGGTTCTGATGGGGGAAAACATGTCTCGTACTAGGTTGCCAACCTTTTGGGTACTGATTGCCTTGCTGCTGGGAGGTGGTTGCGCCACCCGCCCCATCAATCCGCCCATCACCCAGGCCGACCCGGAGGCCGGCTACCGGTTCGAGACACGCCAGGCCCGAGACAGGAACAAGGAGAACATGGTCATTCTCGCCTTCTCCGGTGGTGGGACCCGTGCCGCTGCCTTCTCCTACGGCGTTCTGGAGTTTCTTAGACGCACGGAGGTAGTCGGACCTCAGGGAAAGAGGTTCCGCCTGCTCGATGCGGTGGATGTCATCACCGGGGTCTCGGGTGGCAGCTTCACGGCCCTGGCCTATGGTCTCTACGGCGACAGGCTATTCGACGACTACGAGCAGCGCTTCCTGAAGCGTGATGTTCAGGGCGAGATCATAGCGCGCACCCTGAATCCGGCCAATTGGGCCAAACTGGGGTCGACTGGCTGGGGCCGATCCGAGATAGCGGCCCAAATCTATGACGAAATCCTCTTCAAGGGTGCCACCTTTGGCGATCTCCACCGTGGCCAGGGCCCAATGATCTTGGCCTCCGCCACCGACATATCCACCGGCTCCCGCTTTGTCTTCAGTCAACGGATCTTCGATGTCATTTGCTCCGATCTCAACGCGGTTCCCCTCTCCCGTGCCGCGGCGGCCTCGTCGGCGGTGCCCGTGGTGCTTTCGCCGGTCACCATCAACAACTACGGGGGGACCTGTAATTGGATCACTCCCGGATGGGTGAAGCCCTTCGTCGAATCCGATAACCCGCCGCGGCCGGCCGCCCGGGCGATTCGCTCCCTGAGGGCGGAACAGACCTTTCAGGACAGCGTTCGCCGGCCTTATCTGCATCTCGTCGACGGGGGGGTATCGGATAACGTGGGCATGCGCGCGGGTCTTGACGCCATGGAGGTCATGGAGGCCCTGTACGCCGCGGGATTACCCTCTCCTATCCAAAATTTGCGCAGGATCATCGTGATCAGCGTCAATTCCCTGTCGTCCCCCCCGACCAACTGGGACGCGTCCGAGAATCCCCCTGGCCCGGTAGACGTGCTCCTCAAGGCCTCTGGCACGCCGATCGACGCCTATTCCTACGAGACGGTCGAATTGTTGAAGGACACGGCGGCGCGGTGGCAGACCCTGGGCCGGATTCGCAACTCGCCCGCCTTCTCGGGCGGCAAGGACCCTAAAATCGCCGCTGTTTTGCGCGTCCCCCAAGCCGAAATCTTCGCCATCGACGTCTCCTTTCCCAGGCTTATGGACAAGTCGGAACTCGACTATCTCAATCAGCAACCGACCTCCTTCGTGCTGCCCCCCGAGGCCGTCGATCGCCTGCGCGCGGCCGCTGGCACCATCCTGATGGAATCGCCCGAATTCCAGCGTTTGCTTAAGGATCTCGGCGCAACCATCGTGGCGGCGCCATCGGCTCGGGGTGTTCTGACTACCCTTCCTGGGGCGGACATGAGCTTCGCTCGCTAGTGAGCCAGGGAGACCGCGCCACCCCCGGTTGCCGGGATCTGACATCCCCGTTCAGGGGTCTGCCCTCTGGCCCCCTCACGCACCCGGCCCAATCAGAGGCGCTGGTTTGCTGGGTCCGGGAGGCGCGCCGGCGGGTAGCCAACCGCCGCCATCGATTGGTTCTGGTCATCACTGGTTCGGCGGACTGGACCCAGGGGCTGGCTGAGGCCTGCCTGGGGGATCAGCCCGGAACCGGGGTCTGGCTTGCCGATGGGCCCCTGACCCGGCCCCACCTTCCCCTGGCCGCCGGGCTCGAACTCCTGGGGCAGGAACTGGATTACCTCGTCTTTGACGCCCAAGCCGGCTTCGATCCCGACAGCTTCGGTGCCGCAACCGGTGCCCTGCGCGGCGGCGGCCTGCTTCTGCTCCTGACACCGTCCCTACGGGACTGGCCCCACCTGCCCGATCCTCAGAGCCGACGCATTCTGGTCGAAGGCTACGCCCCTGAACAACTCGGCGGCCGCTTTTTGACGCGCTTGTCAACTGTATTGGCGGGCCAGGAGGGCATCAGCCTCATTGAGGAGGGTCACCCGGCCTTGCATAGCGACCCCCTGCCCCGGGCATCCCCTCAGGGGCAAGCTCTGGCGCCCCCGGACCCTTCATCCGCGGTCGTGGAAGCAGCTTCTAGGACCCCGGATCAGGCGGAGGCGGTGCGGGCCATTCTGCATACGGCACGGAGCCGGGCCCGGCGTCCCCTCGTCATCGTCGCCGATCGCGGCCGGGGTAAGACCTCGGCCCTGGGTCTGGCCGCGGGTCACCTGTTGGCCGAGGGCACACCGCGCATTCTCGTGACAGCTCCGCGCCTGGCCACCGTCGCCCCCCTTTTCCACCATGCCGCGGCCCGGTTACCCCAGGGCCGCATCCATCCCGATTGCATCGAACTCAGCCAGAGCGAGATCCGTTTCCTGCCCCCGGATGGCCTCTGCCAGGGCAAAGAGGCCGCTGATCTGCTCCTAGTCGATGAGGCCGCTGCCATTCCGGCACCTTTGCTGGAGCGCCTGCTCCTCACCTATCCGCGCCTGGTCTTTGCCACTACCATCCATGGCTATGAGGGCACCGGACAGGGTTTCGAGATCCGCTTCCGACGGACACTGGAGCGTTTGACCCCCCATTACCGCCGGCTGGAACTCCAGACCCCCATCCGCTGGGCGCTGGACGATCCCCTGGAAGCCCTCGTCTCCCGCGCCCTGCTATTGGATGCCGCCCCCGCCGCCCCGGAGGATCTGGCGAACGCCAACCCCGCCCATTGCCAATATCTGCGGCTCGATCGCGATGCTTTGGCAGGCGACGAGGCCCGCCTGTCGCAGATCTTCGGGCTCCTGGTACTGGCTCACTATCAGACTCGCCCCCTGGATTTGCGCCACCTCCTGGATGGGCCCAACATACAGGTCCAGGTGCTAGAACACCGTGGCCAGATCGCCGCCACGGCCCTGGTTGCCCGCGAGGGTGGCTTCAGCCCGGGCCTGGCACGGGAGATCTACGAGGGCCGGCGGCGGCCGCACGGCCACCTGCTGCCCCAAACCCTAAGCGCCCATGCCGGGCTGGAGGAGGCTCCCCTCCTAAGATGGGCCCGGATCCTACGCATCGCCGTCCATCCCGCGGCTCAGGGCCGGGGCCTGGGCCGACTTCTGGTGAGCAAGATCCAGGACCAGGCCCTGGCCGATCACCAGGATCTGCTGGGGGTCAGCTTTGGCGCCACCCGTGACCTGCTGCGTTTCTGGGAGGCCTGCGGCCTGTCCCCCGTCCACCTGGGTTCTAGCCGTAATGCCGCCAGTGGCGCCCAGGCCGCCGTCGTCCTGCGGGACTTGTCGGTAACTGGCGCAGCCCTGGCATGTCGGGCCCGGGAGCGGTTCTGCCGCCGTTTGCCCGCCCTGCTCGCCGGCCCTTGCCGCCACCTGGAACCCGACCTGGCCGCCACCCTGCTGGCCATGACAACCCCGGGGCCAGCCCCCGGCTGCTACGAACCCGACTGGCGCGAACTGGCGGCCTTCGCCATGGCCCACCGGCCCTTCGAGGCTAGCTACGCCTCCCTGCGGATCCTGACGGAGTTATATCTGGGGTCGGCCCTAAGGGATGGTCATATCAGCGCCGCGCAGGCGATACCTGCCATTGCCCTCCTGCTTCAGCATCGGGATTGGCGGGATGTCGCCCAAATCACGGGTCTCGTAGGCCGGGCGGAACTGATCCAGCGCCTGCGAGAGGTGACCGCCGTGATACTGGAGGCCCTTGAAAAAGCTCCGGGCTGCTAAAACCTCCTCCCCGAACCCTGTCCAATATCGAGTTGTCCAATGTCGAGTTCCAACGATCGGCAATGCGGTTTGGTTTTCATTCCCCTGGCCAATCGCAGGAAGGGGTTTATCGTCGGATCAGTTCCTTATATCCTTTTAACTAATTAAATAACAGTAACTTGCTTGATAATTCGAATTATCATGTCGTTTTTAGTCCTGATTTAGGTCTTGTAATTAGCTGGCTAGCAGGTTAGCCTTAAACCGCTGCCTGGCGCCATGACCCGTGCCACCACCGGATCCCCTAGCCATCAGGAGCTGATGCCCATGTTTACCCGTCCCGCTTGCTCGCCGCGGCATCCCCGCACCCTCGGTTTCCTGCTGGCCTTCCTGCTGGTGCTGCTGGGTACCACCCCCATTAACCAACCGGTAGGCGCCGCGGCTCTCTACCCACCAGACTTCGACCCCCTCTACGACCTGCCGTTGCCACCAGCCTGGCGCGATAGCGCCGACTTCACCGCGACTGCCCGGGCCCTGCGGGACCGGATCGACCAGGAGGGTCAGGCTCGGGTGCGGGTAGAACTGCGCCTGCCCGCCGTCGAGCCCGACCGTCTGGATGAATCCCAGGGGGCCCAGTGGCGGCAGGATCAGACAGCGGCCCAGGTGGAACTACTGGATACCCTCCCGGATGGCAGTTATCAACGCCTGGACGAACAACCCAGTCTCAACCGCCTCGTGATGACGGGCACCGGGGCCGCCTCAGGTGGCCCCAAGGTTAGCGACCCCCCCATACCCCTGGACGGCTCCCATCTCAGCTTAGTGGTGGGGGGGGTCGCGCTGGAGGGGCTCATGGCCTCGGAGCGGGTCGCCGAGGTGCAAGCCATTGCGGCGGATGCCCGAATCGCCGCGGGCGGCGACCACAGCCTATATCTCGCGCCCGACGGCAATCTCTGGGCTTGGGGCGATAACGCCTACGGACAATTGGGCGACGGCACGATCACGGCTAGTTATACCCCAATCCCGATCCTGACCGATGTCACCGCCATCGCCGCCGGGAGGCAACACACCTTGGCCCTCACGAGTGATGGCAATCTCTGGGCCTGGGGTGCCAACAACTATGGGCAACTGGGTGACGGCACGGCTTCCACCCGCAGCACCCCCACTCAGGTCCTCACCGGGGTCATCTCCATCGCCGCGGGGGGCTATCACAGCCTGGCCCTTACGACCGATGGCAGCCTCTTGGCATGGGGTCGTAACGATTACGGGCAGGTGGGTGATGCCACGACCACGGTGCGTTACACTCCCACTCAGGTCTTCACCGGGGTTACCGCTATGGCCGCGGGCTATTTTCATAGCCTGGCCCTCACGAG
>CAZFZB010000137.1:0-1160 GCA_964523415.1 uncultured Chromatiaceae bacterium
TTGGCGACGGGGTAGGGGGCGCGCATGAGGGTGTCTCCCTCCACCCCGGCGAGGGGGCGGACCTTCTGCCAGATCTCCTCGGTGATGAAGGGCATGATGGGGTGCGCCAGACGCAGCAGGGTCTCCAGGGTCTGCACCAGGGTGTGGCGGGTGCCGCGCTTGGCAGCCTCCGAGCTGGTCGGTCCGGTCAGGATAGGCTTGGAAAGCTCCAGGTACCAGTCGCAGAAATGATTCCAGGTGAATTCGTGGAGGGCCTGGGCGGCCTGATCGAAGCGATAGGCGCGGATGGCCTCGTCCACGTTGGCGATGGTGGTCTGGAGCCGGTCGCGAATCCAGCGGTCGGCGGCGGATAGCTCTTGGTCACCGCTGCGGCCGCAGTCCTGGCCTTGGGTGTTCATGAGGACGTAGCGGGAGGCATTCCAGAGTTTGTTGCAGAAGTTGCGGTAGCCCTCGGTGCGGCTGAGGTCGAACTTGATGTCGCGCCCGGTGCTGGCCAGGGCGGCAAAGGTGAAGCGCAAGGCATCGGTGCCGAAACTGGGGATGCCGTTGGGGAAGTCGGCGCGGGTGGCCTTGGCGATCTTGTCCGCCAGGTGGGGCTGCATCATGCCGCCTGTGCGCTTGGCCACTAGGGGCTCCAGGGCGATGCCGTCGATGAGGTCGATGGGGTCGAGGACATTGCCCTTGGATTTCGACATCTTGTCGCCATGTGCGTCGCGTACCAGGCCGTGAATATAGACCTCCCGGAAGGGCACCTGGCCCATGAATTTGAGGCCCATCATGATCATGCGGGCGACCCAGAAGAAGATGATGTCGAAGCCGGTGACCAGGACCGAGGTGGGGTAGAAGGCCTGGAGGCGTTCGGTTTCCTGCGGCCAGCCGAGGGTGGAGAAGGGCCAGAGGGCGGAACTGAACCAGGTGTCCAGCACGTCGGGGTCTTGGACCAGGGGGAAGTCAGCGGCCAGGCCATGGCGCTCGCGCACTTCGGTCTCGGAGCGGCCCACGTAGACGTTGCCCTCGGTGTCGTACCAGGCGGGGATACGGTGCCCCCACCAGATCTGGCGGCTGATGCACCAGTCCTGGATGTTGCGCATCCACTCGAAATAGGTGTTCTTCCAGTTGGAGGGGACGAAGCGGATGCGGCCGTCCTCGACGGCGGCGAT
>CAZFZB010000137.1:1260-6742 GCA_964523415.1 uncultured Chromatiaceae bacterium
TGGGGCTGGGAGGCAATGGCCAGTTCGTCGCGATGCCGCAGCCAGACGGCGTGGTCATTGAAATCATGGGCGGGGGTGATCTTGACGCAGCCGGTGCCGAACTCGGGGTCGGCGTGTTCGTCGGCGATGATGGGGATGCGCCGTCCCGTCAGCGGCAGTTCTACCCGTTCACCGATCAGATGCTGGTAGCGCGTGTCCTCCGGGTTTACGGCCACGGCGCAGTCCCCGAGCATGGTCTCCGGGCGGGTGGTGGAGACCACCAGGTAACCGGTGCCATTGGTCAGCGGATAGCGCATATCCCACATGTGCCCCGCCTCCTCCTCTGACAGTACCTCCAGATCCGAGACGGCGGTGTGCAGCACCGGGTCCCAGTTCACCAGGCGCTTGCCGCGATAGATGAGTCCTTCGGTAAAGAGGCGCACGAAGACCTCCCGCACCGCCGCCGACAGGCCCTCGTCCATGGTGAAACGCTCGTGCTCCCAGTCCAGGGAGGCGCCCATGCGCCGCAGTTGGCGGGTGATGGTTCCGCCGGATTCCTCCTTCCAGGCCCAGACGCGCTCGATGAAGGCGTCGCGTCCCAGGTCGTGGCGAGTCTTGTCTTCCTTTTCCAGGAGACGCTCGACGACCATCTGGGTGGCGATGCCGGCATGATCCGTGCCTGCTTGCCAGAGGGTCGGTTCGCCGCGCATGCGGTGATAGCGGATCAGGGCATCCATGATGGTGTCCTGAAAGGCGTGGCCCATGTGCAGGCTGCCGGTGACGTTCGGCGGGGGGATCATGATGCAGTAGGGGTTTTCGCCCGGGGCGGCGGGGGCGAAGTAGCCTCGTTCCTCCCAGATCTGATACCAATATTGCTCCAGGGTCTGGGGGTCGTAGTTCTTGTCGAGCATGGCGAAGGGTGAAGGCGGTGGACCGGCGAAGGGAAGACGAAAGTATAACCGATCGCCCGATGGCGAGGGTCCTGGTGGCCGCGCCCGAGCCCCGACCTGCTGGCGAAACCCGATCCCTCACTGAACCTAGCCCCCTGGGCCTGCCCGGATCGTCACCTTCCCGTAGCATTCAGGTGTCATGCTGATCCTATTTTCCGCCGACCTAAGCCAGGGGAACCGGTTTGGATGTACCATGCACGGCACTCGGGGGCGGCCCTTGGCATTCCGCCGGATCTCCGGCTGAGCGGCTGTGGCGGCGGGATGGCGCGGGATTGCCCGTTGGCTGGCCCCGCCGGAGCCCCTGCTCCTTTGACATTTTTCAAAACCTTTAGAGGTAAGTGACGCGATGGACACCCAGGCCAAGAAACATGTTTTCGCCTTTGAGGAAGGCAATGGCAAGGATAAGAAACTGTTGGGCGGTAAAGGCGCCAACCTGTGCGAAATGACCCAGCTTGGGCTCAATGTCCCCCCGGGTTTCGTCATTTCCACCGCGGCCTGTCTCGAATATCTGGCCTCGCCCACCCGGTCCCTGCCGAATGGTGTCATGGATGAGGTTCATTCCCAGATGAAGGCCATGGAAACCAAGACGGGCAAGGGGTTCGGTGATCCGGATAACCCCCTCCTGGTATCGGTGCGATCGGGTTCGGCCATGTCCATGCCCGGCATGATGGACACCATCCTCAATCTTGGCCTCAACTCCGAAACCCTGCAGGGCCAGATCAAGCAGACGGGCGACGAGCGTTTCGGCTATGACGCCTATCGCCGTTTCATTCAGCTCTTCGGCAAGGTGGCCCTGGGGGTCCCGGATGAACTGTTCGACAAGCAATTCGAAATCATCAAGCATAAGGCCGGGGTCAAGGAGGACGTCGGACTCTCCGCGACGGATCTCAAGGAGATCAGCGAGCGCTTCATCAAGGTGGTGGAGGAGTACACCGGCAGGCCTTTCCCGGCGGATCCCTTCGAACAACTGGAGATTGCCATCAAGGCCGTTTTCAACAGCTGGATGGGTCGCCGTGCCGTCGATTACCGCCGCCAGTTCAATATCACCCCGGAGATGGCCAATGGTACCGCCGTCAACGTGGTGACCATGGTCTTTGGCAACCGGGGGGATGACTCCGCTACCGGCGTTGCCTTTACCCGTAACCCCGGCACGGGTGAGAACAAGCTCTATGGCGAGTATCTGGTCAACGCCCAGGGCGAGGACGTGGTGGCTGGCATCCGCACCCCCATGCCCATTGATCGCATGGAGGCCGAGATGCCCCGCATCGCCCGGGAACTGGAGGAGTTGCGCGCCAAGCTGGAGACCCATTACAAGGAGGTCCAGGACTTCGAATTCACCATCGAGCGCGGCCAGTTGTTTTGCCTGCAGACCCGCAACGGCAAGATGAACGCCCAGGCCATGGTCCGCTCCTCCGTGGAGATGGTTGGGGAGGGGCTCATCACCCAGGAGCAGGCGCTGCTGCGCATCCAGCCCGACCTGCTGGAGCAGATGCTCTTTCCGCGACTGGACCCCTCCCATCGTGCCGAGCCGGTGGCCCAGGGTTTGCCGGCCTCGCCCGGCGCTGCCCATGGCATCGCCGTCTTCGATGCCGATCGCGCCGAGCAGATGGGGCGCGATCTGGGGCAGAAGGTGATCCTTGTCCGCGAGGAGACCAAGCCCGAGGATATCCATGGCTTCTTTGCCTCCCAGGGCATCCTCACCTCCCGGGGCGGCAAGACCTCACACGCCGCCGTGGTGGCGCGTGGCATGGGCAAGCCCTGCGTCGCCGGCGCCGAGGGTATCAGCGTGGATGTCGCCCGTCGCGAGGCCTATGTGGGCCATACCAGCTTCCGCGAGGGGGACATCATTACCATCGACGGTACCACCGGCAAGGTCTATCTGGGCGAGATTCCCACGGTCGAACCTGACTTCACCAATGAGCTGAACGTCCTCCTTGGCTGGGCCAACAAGGTTGCCAAGCTCAAGGTCATGGCAAATGCAGACACCCCGAGTGATGCGCGTCGCTCCCTCAAGTACGGTGCCGTTGGTATCGGCCTGGCCCGCACCGAGCGCATGTTCAACGATGTGGAGCGCCTGCCCATCGTCATCGAAATGATCGTGTCGGAGACCCCGGAGCAGCGCCAGGCCGCTCTTGACAAGTTACTACCTCTGCAACGCAAGGACTTCCGCGAACTTTTCGAGGTGATGTCCCCCTATCCGGTGACCATCCGTTTGCTGGACCCGCCCATCCATGAATTCCTGCCCAACGAGAACCAGTTGGAACGTGATCTGTCCGAACTGCGTCAACTGGCCGCTACTACCCGTGGTCTGGCGGTCCTGGCCGGGACCATGGGGCTCCTGCATGCCAGTGATCATGCCCGCCAGGAGGTCAATGCCATGCGCCAGATCGTCGATCCGGCGATGGTGGAGGATGCCATTGCCAAGAAGGAGACCATGCTGCGCAAGGTGCGGGCCCTCTACGAGACCAACCCCATGCTGGGCCACCGCGGCGTGCGTCTGGGCATCACATTCCCCGAGATCTACCAGATGCAGATCCGCGCCATCCTGGAGGCGGCGGCGGAGTGCTCGCGGATGGGTATCGAGGTGCATCCCCAGATCAAGGTGCCCCAGGTCTGCACGGCGGCGGAGCTGCGTAAGGTCAAGTCCTGGGTGGATGCCATTCACACCGAGGTCGCCGAGGAATTTGGTCACCCCGTGAGCTTCAAGTTCGGCACCATGATCGAGGTAGTGCGGGCCTGCATGCGCGCCGAGTCCCTGGCCGAGGAGGCGGAGTTCTTCTCCTTTGGTACCAATGATCTGACCCAGGCGACCTTCTCCTTCTCCCGGGAGGACGCGGAAAACAAGTTCCTGCCCCTCTACAACAACTCCGGCATCCTCCAGGACAATCCCTTCGAGGTGCTGGACGTCAAGGGCGTAGGCAAGTTGATGAAACTGGCGGTAGATTGGGGCAGGAGCGTGCGGCCTGGAATGCACGTCGGCATCTGTGGCGAACACGGCGGTCATCCCGCCTCCATTGCCTTCTGCCAGGAGGCGGGCCTGGACTATGTGAGCTGCTCGGGCCCTCGGGTTCCCGTCGCCCGCTTAGCCGCCGCCCACGCCGCCTTGAAGGGCTGATCGGCTAGCAAGGTCCGGCCGGAGGGATCTGGCCGGGCCTGCCTGCCCACGCAGCAGGGGCCGAGGCAAACCTCGGCCCCTGTGTCTGTTTTGAGGAAATGGCCTGCCGGTCACGATGGCCGCAATCAGCGTTGCCCCTCCAGCCTGGCGATCCTCTCCTCCAGAGGCGGGTGGCTCATGAAGAGCCGCTTGATGCCGTCCCCGATACCGCCGCTGATGCCGAAGGCCGCAAACTCGCCGGCCGGGAGATCGCGCGGCTCATGGACGCGCTGTAGGGCGCGCAGGGCTGATGCCATCTTGTTGCGGCTGGTTAGGCCGGCACCCCCGGCATCGGCGCGGAACTCGCGTTGGCGCGAGAACCACATCACGATCATGGTCGCCAGGATCGACAGCAACAGCTGGGCCACCATGGAGACGATGAAGTAGGCGGGTCCATGGCCCTGCTCCGTCTTGAAGATGACCCGATCCACGAAATTGCCGATGAGGGTGGACAGGAAGATTACGAAGGTGTTCACCACCCCCTGTACCAGGGTCAGGGTCACCATGTCGCCATTGGCCACATGGCTGATTTCATGACCCACCACCGCCTCCACTTCATCCTGGTTCATGCGGTGCAATAGGCCCGTACTCACCGCCACCAGGGCATCGTTGCGGTTCCAGCCCGTGGCAAAGGCATTGGGGTCAGGTGAGTCGAAGATACCCACCTCCGGCATCCGGATGCCGGCCGCCTGGGACTGGCGCTCCACGACGGTCATCAGCCAGCGTTCGAAAGAGGTGGTGGGGTTGTCGATCACCTGGACACCCATGGAACGTTTGGCCATGCCCTTGGACATGAAGAGGGAGATGATGGACCCGGAGAAGCCGATCAGCGCCGCCCAGACCAGCACGGCCGGCAGGTTGAGGTTCACGCCGTTGGCCTGCAGCAGGCCCTCGAAGCCGAGCAGCTTGAAGACCAGGCTGATGACCAGGAGAACCGCGACGTTGGTCGCGAGGAATAAAAAAATGCGTTTCATGTCGATTTTCACTCTTGTGGCAAAGGGCAGGGCGGTTGCCTGGCCCGGGCTCGGAAAGGCGGCGAGCGGTCGCTCCTGGCGACGATTTTGCCTGAAGGCCGAGGTCACACGCCATCCTGTCGGACCACAAACTCGGGTTTGGGCACGCGGAAAAAAAGGCTGGACAGGTCTCGGGGGGCTCTATAAAATTCCCGCTCTCGATTGATTCGGGGCCATAGCTCAGCTGGGAGAGCGCAACACTGGCAGTGTTGAGGTCGGCGGTTCGATCCCGCCTGGCTCCACCAACTTTCGGAAAATCAGCCGAAAACTAACGTGGCGGTCGGCTGGTTATTCCAACCCTCAAAGTCCCCATCGTCTAGAGGCCTAGGACACCGCCCTTTCACGGCGACAACCGGGGTTCGAATCCCCGTGGGGACGCCATCTTC
>CAZFZB010000138.1:0-4080 GCA_964523415.1 uncultured Chromatiaceae bacterium
TCATCCAGATTACGGATGCGGCGCATACGCTCCATGGCATTCTTTTCACCTATCTGGCAACCCAGGGCGTAGGATGAATCCGTGGGGTAGATGATGACACCACCTTCCAGCAGGATATCAACCGCCCGGCGAATGAGCCGTGGCTGGGGATTGTCGGGATGGATGTCAAAGAATTGGGCCATGAAAGGATAGCTCTTGGGTCCTTGGTGCGCCGGTTACCAGTCCGCCCAGATAGGCGCGCAACCGGGTGGTAGCTTCGGCAAACGGCCTAGCTCCATATAAGGGTGCTCGGGTCCGTGATAATCGCTGCCAATGGAGGCGAGCAGGCCGGAATCCCTCGAGCGCTGTGCATAGAGACAGGCCTCGTCGCGACTATGGCTACCAGAGATCACCTCGATGCCCACCCCCCCCAACTCGCGAAATTCACCCATCAGGTGCCGCATCTTGAAGCCTGTGAGGCCGTAGCGCGCCGGGTGGGCAATAACCGCCTTACCACCCGCTTCCCGGATCCAACCCAGGGCATCCTCCAGTGGGGCCCAGTTACCCGGCACATGGCCAGGCTTACCCCTGACAAGATAGCGCCTGAATACATCGCGCACCGTGGCGGCGTAACCGCGCTGGACCAGATAGCGAGCGAAATGGGTGCGACCGACGAATCGTTCATCGGCGGCCAGGGTCAAGGCACCTGCATAGGCCCCCTCGATGCCTTTAGCCGCCAACCTGTGACCAATCTCCTGGGCTCGCCAGGCGCGGAAGTCTCGTATCCCTCGCAAGCCCGCATTCAAGGCCGGGGCCTTGGGGTCGATCCCCAGACCCAGGATGTGAATCGTGCGTCCACCCCAGGTAACCGAGATCTCGACACCTGGTATCAGGATCAGATCCCATGCACTTGCGGCGGCCTGACCCTCGGCGATGCCGCTGAGGGTATCGTGATCGGTCAAGGCCAGGACTTGGATGCCTACCTGAGCCGCGCGCGCCACCAATTCCGTCGGCGTCAGGGTCCCATCGGAGGCGGTGGAGTGGGTATGGAGGTCATGGATGCTGCCCATTCGGGAATGTTACTCTAATTAACGGGTGATCCGCGATGCACTTGGAAGCACCCCGAGGCCATCCCTGAAGACTCAAGCCCCTACGGCTGGTAGACTAAATAGAGAATTAATCCCATTAAACTGGAACCCCTCACATACCGTCGGGGCATTTTTCGTCAGGCCATGGAACCAAGACCTATCACCTTCGATCGAACTGAACTTTAACAACCTTGCTCAGTCTTGCTCAGTCAGGGAAGACTTCCATAATGGCCGCCGACGTTCCAAACCCTCGTCTCGAGGTCTCAATACATTGACCAAATCATGAAATTACTGATCGATTTTTTCCCAATACTGCTCTTCTTCATCGCTTACAAGTTATCAGGCATCTATGTCGCCACGGGGATAGCCATTGCCGCCTCCGCCCTCCAGGTAGGCTGGGTCTGGTGGCGCCACCGTACCTTCGAAAAGATGAATCTGGCAACCTTGGCCCTGCTGGCCGTCTTTGGTGGAATGACCCTGGCCTTGCATGACCCCATCTTCGTCATGTGGAAGCCGACCCTGGTCAATTGGCTGTTCGCAGCGGTCTTCCTTGGCAGCCACTTCATAGGCGGCAAGACGGTCATCGAGCGTATGATGTCATCCGCCATCGAACTCCCGGAGAAGATCTGGCCTCGCTTGAATCTGCTCTGGGCGATCTTTTTCTTCCTCTCAGGGGCGGCCAACCTCTATGTAGTCTATGACTTCAGCGGCTTTTATTCCGCCCAGCAAGCCCTGTTAACCGCCGCCGGCTCGACCAACATCGACCTGGCCAGTTGTGCAGACAAGTTTCAGGGCAGCCTGCTGGCGCAATGTCTGGATGCCCAGACACGGGAAGACACCTGGGTCAATTTCAAACTGTTTGGTATGTTGGGTATGACGATCGTCTTCATTATCGCCCAGGGGTTTTACCTGGCCCGTCATATCCGTCACCCCGCAGAGGTTCCGGAGGCCTGATCGCATGCTCTACGCCATCATTGCCCACGACCAACCCGGCAGCCTGCCGGCACGTCTTGCCGCTCGACCGGCTCATCTGGAGCGGCTGCGCAATCTGCAAGACCAAGGCCGATTGATTCTGGCCGGTCCCCACCCAGCCATCGACTGCGAGGATCCTGGCGAGGCCGGCTTCAGCGGGTCGCTGATCGTCGCCGAATTCCCCGACCTTGAAACCGCCCAAGCCTGGGCGGGAAACGACCCCTACGCCCTAGCCGGGGTTTATGGGGAGGTTGAGGTCAAACCCTTCCGCAAGGTATTCCCGGCCTGAACCGGGTTGTCGTCTCTACACGTTATTGCTTTTAGGAGCCTTTAAAACGCATGAATAAGCGCCTGCTAACCATCGCCTGCCTGACCGCCCTGCTGACCACCTCGGTCTTCGCTGCCGAAGAGGCCAAGGCCCCCGCGGCTCCAGCCGCCGCCACCCAGGCTGAGCCACCGAGTGACACCACTATCGCGACCATCAACGGCCAGCCCTATTCCCTCGGCCTTTTCCGCCTCTTCTACGCCGAGCGCCTGCGCGCGGCCCATGCCGAGAACACCCCCGAGTTCCAGAACCTGGCCTTCAATGAGTTCGTCAACATCATCGTCACTTCCCAGGACGCCAAGAACCGGGGCCTGGAGAGCAGCCCCGAGTTGGCCTACGCCATGGAATTGCAAAAGATGCAGCTCCTGTCCCGCCTGACCCTCGAGCAAACCGCTTCGACCATTCATCCCTCGGATGCGGAAATCAAGAAGGTTTACGATGACCAGGTCGCCAAATTTGATCGCCTGGAGTACAAGGCACGTCATATCCTGGTTAAGGAAGAGGACGAGGCTAAAAAGATCATCAAGGAACTGGATGGCGGTAAGAAATTCGAAGACCTGGCCAAGGCCCATTCCGATGGCCCCACCGGTAAAAATGGCGGGGACCTGGGCTGGTTTGACGCCACCCAGATGGTGCCGGCCTTCTCCGAGGTAATCGTCGAGATGAAGCCCGGTACCTATACCAAGACTCCGGTCCAAACCCAGTTTGGCTGGCACGTTATCCTGCTGGAGGATACCCGCAAGATGGAGCCTCCGACCCTGGACAGCGTCAAGTCCGAGATCATCGCCTCCATCCAGCGCGAGGGTCTTACCAAGTATGTCGGACAGTTGCAGGAGAAGGCCAAGGTTGACCTCAACCCGGATCTCATCAAGCAAACGCCAGTAGAGGCCAAGCCAGAGGACAAAAAGTAAGTTTTACCATCCCGAACGGCTAACAAGGGCGTCTTCGGGCGCCTTTGGTGTTTTTGGCTGCCAGACTCAATTACGGGACTGGGGGATGTAATCAAAGCGCCAGAGCGAGAAGAGGGTTATGAAGACGCCAAGAAGAAACCAATCCGGTCCCACCAGCCAAAGAACGAAGGGTATGGTGATCAAAAAGGTCCTGCTCCCTCGATTGTAGTTCCCGGCCGCGCGGTTGAGGGTCTCGGCGATTTCGTCCTCAGCCACTCTCACGAAGATGTTCGCGGGCAGATTGATCAGAAATCCCGTGTGATTGTAAAAGCGGAGGGCGGTTACAAAGCGCAGAAAGGCGTTGAAAAAGAGGATCGCCAATATCAGGAGCTTCAGTCGGGCCAAGTCCCCCCCCACGGGCAGAAAGCTTACGGCATGGGAAAGATTGGCCATATTCAGCCCCTGAAAGGAGGCTGCAACCAAACCTAGCCCGATCATGATCGTGGTAGATGCAAAGATTGAGGCGGTCATCACCCAGTTGCGCAAGGTTTGAATCGCCAAGATATCGCCGTTCCGGGCCCGCACCGCCTCGACCCAGACCCTGCGCAGCCGGTCAGCCCGGCCCCGGGTGGTACGCTCTGGGGTGAGGCGGTAAACCCTGCTGAGGCGCCAATGGTAGGCTAATAACAGGGATAGACCGAGCAAGTCGGGGATTAGGTTCCAGGATGAGGAGAGGGTCATCCCTGAGGAAAGATCGAAAGGCATGATGACTTAGAGCAGTAGCGCGGCATAATTCCCGATAATTCGGGTAATTATAACCAACAGC
>CAZFZB010000138.1:4180-6739 GCA_964523415.1 uncultured Chromatiaceae bacterium
CTCTATACCGAGATGGTGACCACCGGCGCCCTGATCCATGGGGATCGCCATCGCCACCTGGTCTTCGACCCTCTGGAGCACCCGGTAGCACTGCAACTGGGCGGCAGTGACCCCGATCAGATGGCCATCTGCGCGCGTCTGGGGGAAGACTGGGGCTATGACGAAATCAACATGAATGTCGGCTGCCCCTCCGATCGGGTCCAGAATGGCCGCTTCGGGGCCTGCCTGATGGCCGAGCCTGCCTTGGTGGCGAGTTGTGTGGCAGCCATGAAGGCGGCGATCAGGATACCCGTGACGGTCAAGACCCGGCTCGGCATCGATGACCAGGACAGTTACCCGGAACTTCACGCCTTCACGGCGGCCGTGGCAGAGGCCGGAGTCGATGCCCTGATCGTCCACGCCCGCAAGGCCTGGCTCAAGGGTCTGAGTCCAAAAGAAAATCGGGAGGTTCCTCCCCTGCGGTATGACTGGGTGCAACAGCTGAAAGGAGATTTCCCTAGCCTGCCGATCATCGTCAATGGCGGCATCATCAGCCTGGATCAGACCTTGGAGTTATTGGACCCGCTCGATGGGGTCATGATCGGGCGGGGTATCTATCAGAACCCCTGGCTATTGGCGGCTGCGGACCTTAGTATCTTCGGTGATCCCCACCCCATCCCGGATCGCCAGCAAATTCTGGAGTCCTTCATTCCTTACGTAGAGTGTCAGATGCGGCAGGGGGTCCCACTCCAGGCCATGACCCGCCATATCCTGGACCTTTTCCAAGGTCAAGCCGGGGCCAAGCACTGGCGACGAACCCTGAGCGAGAATGTCCATCTCCCGAATGCGAACTCGAGCCTGTTGATCAGGGCGATGCCACCGAGGCAAGGGCCCCTGGTCAGCGCGCCTGACCTCGAGGATTCCGGGGCCTGCATAGACTGACAGGCACTATAGGAGGCTTACCTGACTCGCAACTCCATGGATTGGCTTGCCCTCACCCTCATCTGCGCCTTCAGCCTGGCCACGGCGGACGCCACCACCAAGGCCTGGCTCAGGGATTACTCGGCACGGGAACTGGCCCTGGTCCGCCTGGGGGTTACGGGTCTGCTGTTAACCCCCTGGCTACCAAATCCATCGGAGCTGTGGCATCAGCCACTGGCATTCTGGGGGTGGGTGAGCGCCCTGCTACCGCTGGAAATGGCCGCCATGCTGCTTTACATGCGCGCCATTCGCGACCATCCCCTGGCGCTGACCTTGCCTTATCTGGCCTTCACCCCGGTGTTCGTCATGGTGACCGGCTATCTCCTCCTTGGCGAGCAGGTCAGTGGGCGAGGGGCTCTTGGCATCCTGCTGGTGGTGGCAGGGGCCTGGCTTCTCAATCTGGAGCGAAGTCGCCGGGCACATCAGGGAGTCAATGCCTGGAGGGACTGGCGCACCTGGGTTCGGCCCTTGGGAAACATCATCGCCCATCCGGGCTCCCGTTCCATGCTGCTGGTCGCATTCCTCTACAGTCTGACCTCGGTCATGGGCAAGGGCGCCATGCGCACCATGCCAGCGGAGACTTTCGGGGCCTTTTATTTTGTCCTGCTCGGACTGGCTGCCCTGCCGGTCTTTGCCCTGCCGGCGCCGCGGCGGCTGATCACCCTCTGGCGACGCCCCTGGGCCGTGCTCGCGGTGGCAGGGATCAACGCCTTCATGGTCTTCACCCACTTCCTGGCCCTGGCTCGCGTCGAGGTGGCTTACATGATTGCGGTCAAGCGTACCAGTTTACTGTTTGGCATCCTGTATGGCGCCCTTTGGTTCCAGGAACGGAACCTGGCCCGGCACCTGACCGCAGGCGCCTTCATGGTAGCAGGCATCTTTCTAATTCTATCCTGAGGCGCGTTACAATTGGGCCCAGCCGGTCAGTAACGGCAGGCTCCTCCGATCTCCTCTCCATCCCTAACCAGCCTAGATCGCCAACCCCATGAAAGCGATGATCCTGGCCGCAGGACGCGGTGAGCGCATGCGGCCCCTGACGGACCACATGCCCAAGCCCTTACTGCCCGTGGGCGGTAAGCCCCTGATCATTCACCATATCGAGCGGCTGGTTGCCGCCGGCTTTCGGGAACTGGTCATCAATCATGGTCATTTAGGGTTACAAATCGCCACGGCCCTGGGTACTGGCGCCCAATGGGGAATCCATATCCAGTATTCCCCCGAGGCACCAGCCCTGGAGACGGGTGGCGGTATCTTTCGCGCCCTACCCTATCTCGGTCCCGATCCCTTTCTGGTCATCAATGGCGATGTCTGGACGGATATGGATTTCGCGCAGCTCCGACTGGCAAGCGGGATGCTCGCCCACCTGGTCCTGGTGGACAACCCGAACCACCATCCCCAAGGAGACTTCGTCCTTGCCGGTGATCGGGTCCAGGCCCAGGGTGAGCCACGCCTGACCTTCAGCGGGATCGGGCTCTATCACCCGGAACTCTTTCAGGGGTGCCAACCAGAAGCCTTCCCCCTGGCACCCTTGCTGCGAACCGCCATGGCACGGGCGCTGGTGACGGGGGAGCGTTATCACGGCATCTGGCTCGACATCGG
>CAZFZB010000139.1:0-6684 GCA_964523415.1 uncultured Chromatiaceae bacterium
TAGTTGTAGTAGTACCAAGGCCTTGGGCCTGGATTGTTAAGGACGACATAGGTACCCAGGCTGCTGTAGAGATAGGGGGGCAAAACGGTCGTCTGAACCCAGGTTCCTCCGGAATTGTAATGGTAATAGCCCTGCTGGTTGTCATAGTAAACGCCAACGGAAGGGTAATACCAATAATCGTTTTCAAGGGATCCCGTTGTTGGATAGTAAGAACTAGCCCCTACCACGCAACCGCCCAAACCGATCGTCATGGCTAACAGGGAAGCGGTCACGACGTTGCGATAGATCCGCCTTGGTTTCATTGTGTTGCTCATTACCTATAATTAGGATAAATCAAATCCTGTCATCTGTGAGTCAGAGTATTTGTCTCGTCCCTCTGGCTGTCAAGGGATGCCCAATCAATCCCCGTTTGGAACATAAGGGTCGTGTCTCCCCGAAAGGAAGGCTTGGGCGCGAAAGAGTCCGATCAAGGTCTTGGCATCGGTGATAGTGCCATCGAGACACCATTCCAAGGCTAGTGTCAGGGGCAGCCAATGTATCTCGATTACCTCCTCCTGTTCGTGGCCCAAACTGACGGGTGTCAAATCCCGAGCCAGATAAAGATAGACGACCTCGGTAAAGATGCCGGGGGAGCTATGCATACAGCCCAGGTCACGCCAATCTGCCGCCTCCCGACCTGCCTCCTCCACCAATTCGCGCCGGGCGGTTTGGGTTGGCGGTTCCTTATGGTCGATCTTGCCGGCGGGCAGTTCCCATAGCCAGCCACCGATGGCATGGCGATATTGCCGCAAGAGGCAGATCTGCCCCGCTTGATCAAGGGCTACAACGGCGGCGCCTCCCGGATGCTGGACGATCTCCAATTCGGCCTCGTGGCCATTGGGTAATTTGATGCGTTCCTGGGTCAGACTGATGATACGCCCGCGGAAGAGGGGTGGATGCTGTTCTGGCAAGTTGGCGATTCCAGGTTCATGGTGAATGGGAATTACCCCTAGGAGGGACTGATTAAATGCCGGCCAGGCACTGGGTCAGCTTATCGTCTAGGAGATGCGACTCTTGTTTTTGGGCTCTTCTCAATCCATTAGGTAATTGATGAGGGCAAGGCCTTCTGCCCCGCATGGGAAAGGCCGATGGGGTCAGCGCTTCCCCAGGCCATTGCCGAGGGGAGAAGAGATGGATAAGATCGCGCTCCCCACCTCCCGCCTGCCCAGCCCAACCGGTTAGCCATCCCGTAACACCCAGGCCCAAGGAGGTCATGAAACTGTCATCCGAGCCCAATAAGATGAAAGGGTGTCAGCTTACAGTGATCTCATCCTAGTCAAACCTACTCGCCTGCCCTTCAGGATCCTCAAACATATGGCGACCATCCTCATCGTCGACGACGAACCCAACATCCGTGAAGTCATTCGATTTGCCTTAGTGGGTTCTGGTTTCCGCGTGCTCGAGGCAGGCCATGCCGATGATGCCAGGAAATTGATGCAGGCCGAGGATCCAGATCTCATTCTCCTGGATTGGATGCTGCCCGGCCGCTCCGGGCTGGAACTAGCCCAGCAACTCAAACGAAACCCCAAGACACGTGCCACTCCCATTATCATGGTCAGCGCTCGGGGCGAGGAGGAGGACCGAATCAAGGGCCTGGAAACTGGGGCGGACGACTACATCGCCAAGCCCTTTTCCCCGCGCGAACTAGTAGCCCGCGTCAACGCCGTGCTCCGACGTTCCAAGCCAGAAGTACCCTCGGACCAGATCGAGATCGGGGGGCTGCGAATCGACAGCATCAGTCATCGGGTCACCGCCAACGGCCACCGCATAGAGGTAGCCCCTACGGAATTTCGTCTGCTTCACTACCTCATGAGCCACGCCGAACGCGCCTTCACCCGATCCCAACTCCTTGATCAGGTCTGGGGCGAACAAATTTATGTCGAGGAGCGTACGGTGGACGTCCATGTACGTCGCTTGCGTAAGTCTTTGGAGGACACCGGCCACGATCGCCTGCTTCAGACAGTGCGGGGTATTGGCTATCGTTTCTCCGACAAGCCCTGATAGAGATCAGGCAACTCTGAAGAGACCCGTTTGGAGCCGCCAGGGTTTGATTTATCCCCTGGCACCTGGTCCTAGCCCCCTGCGGCTAACTCGTGCTGAAAGGCATCATTGACACGATCCCGTAGCTCCTTGCCAGGCTTAAAATGCGGGACATGCTTCCCGGCCAAGGCCACGGCGTCGCCCGTCTTGGGGTTGCGACCCACGCGCGGCAAGCGGAAATGCAGGGAGAAGCTGCCGAAGCCCCGTACCTCGATGCGCTCTCCCGAGGCCAAGGCATTGCTCATACGCTCGACAATATGGCGGACGGCAAGCTCGACATCCTTGTAGGGGAGTTGATGGTCCGGTTTTGCTGCCACGACTTCGATCAGGTCAGATTTGGTCATGATGCTGGTTTCCCCTCAGATTAGCCAGTTATGCTGGGCACATCGCTATGAATGAGATCAAATTGGTCAGCCGGCGGCGCCTCAGAAGGCGCCGCCAAAGGGTCCGTCAGGCTATCCTTGAGATACAGGCAACGCCTAGCCTCGCCCCGCCTCCTCCATCTGCTGCTTGAGTATGTCGCCTAGGGTAGCGGTACCCGCCTGGGCCTCACGGGCATAGCCCTTCATGGCCGCCGACTCCTCATCATGATCCTTCGCCTTGATGGACAGAGAGATGGTACGGTTTTTACGGTCGACGCCAAGGAACTTGGCCTCGATCGCCTCACCCATCTTGAGAACAGCGCGCGCATCCTCGATGCGATCCCGGGAAATCTCCGAGGAGCGCAGGTATCCCTCCACGCCATCCCCAAGGGCGATGGTCGCCCCCTTGGCATCCACCTCCATGATGGTTCCGTTGACAATACTACCCTTTTCATGAGCGGCAACGAAGGCCGAGAAGGGATCCTTATCGAGTTGCTTGACACCGAGGGAGATACGTTCGCGCTCGGGATCGACCGACAACACCACGGTCTCCAATTCGTCACCCTTCTGATAGCGGCGCAGGGCCTGATCACCCCCTTCCTCCCAGGAAATATCAGACAGATGCACCAGGCCGTCGATGCCCCCATCCAAGCCTATGAAGATGCCGAAATCGGTGATGGATTTGATCTTACCACTGACGTGGTCGCCCTTCTTGTGGTTGAGGGCGAACTCGTCCCAGGGATTCATGGCGCACTGCTTGATGCCTAGTGAGATGCGGCGCCGCTCCTCGTCGATGTCCAGGACCATGACCTCGACCTCATCCCCTAGAGATACAACCTTACTAGGATGAACATTTTTATTGGTCCAATCCATTTCGGAGACGTGTACCAACCCCTCGACACCCTCCTCGATCTCCACGAAGCAACCATAGTCGGCAATATTAGTAACCTTGCCAAAGACGCGGGTACTTTCCGGATAGCGGCGGGAAATATTGACCCAGGGATCTTCGCCCATCTGCTTAAGGCCGAGAGAGACGCGCTGCCGATCGCGATCGAATTTAAGGACCTTCACGTCGATCTCGTCGCCGATCTCCACCACCTCAGAGGGGTGTTTGACGCGGCGCCAGGCCATGTCAGTTATGTGCAGCAAGCCGTCAATGCCGCCAAGATCCAGGAAGGCACCATAATCGGTCAGGTTCTTGACTACACCCTTGACCTGCATGCCCTCCTCAAGCTTCTCGAGCAGAGCCTCGCGCTCAGCACTGTATTCGTCCTCGACCACGGCACGGCGGGAGACGACGACATTATTGCGCTTTCGATCCAGCTTGATGACCTTGAACTCGAGTTCTTTACCTTCCAGGTAGGAGGTATCGCGCACAGGACGAACATCCACCAAGGAGCCCGGCAGGAAGGCACGTACACTGTCAAGCTCGACGGTGAAGCCACCCTTAACCTTGCCATTGATAATACCCTTGACAGCCTCACCAGCCTCGAAGGCCTTATCCAGGAATTCCCAGGCCGCATGACGCTTAGCCTTTTCTCGGGACAGACGGGTAGCTCCCGAACCGTCCTCGACGGCGTCAAGGGCGACCCGCACTTCATCGCCCACGGCAACCTCAAGTTTGCCATTGACATCTAGAAATTGGGATCTGGGAATAATGCCTTCAGATTTCAGGCCAGCATTGACCACCACTACTTCGGGGGTGATCGCGACCACAGTGCCGGTGATGATGGTACCGGGCTGCAGTTGATTGACGGAGAGGCTCTGTTCAAAGAGTTCGGCAAAGCTTTCGCTCATGGGTTAAAGGTTTCCTGACGCGGCGTGAGTTCGACCCCGAGAGATCGATGGTCTGGTTGAAAATTGGCCACCATGGGTGACCGCCTGGGGAAACCGCATCGACGGTTTCGTCGGCACGGCAGCCTGGCTCCCGAATAAAGATGAGGATTCGGACCAGCCAAGCCGGTAAATTGCTAAGGATGACCGAAAAGACTTTCGGAATCAAGCCGGTTTCCACGAAGACCAGGATTTTGACGGGCCTGGAAAGGCCAGGCGCGACCCTGATCGGAGCCATGGCATTACCGAGAAGGCTTATACTCTTGATTCCCTGTCAAATCACCCATCGGCTGCAGAAATACCTTCCCACCAGCAAGTGTTAGCGTGCCGCTTCCTCTAGTACCTCCAACCGATCCCGCAGGATGCCCAACACCTGTTCCAACACGCCCTCAATACTGACGCCCGTTGTATCTACCACTAGGGCGTCCATGGCCGGACGTAAGGGGGCGACAGCCCGTTGGCTGTCACGCTCGTCGCGCTCGGCGATATCCCTGATAAGTTGCGCCAAGTTGGCCTCTAACCCTTTTTCCCGGAGTTGGCGATAGCGACGTTGGCCGCGTTCCTCCGGACTGGCGGTGAGGAAAATCTTCAAGAGAGCCCCAGGAAAGACGATGGTGCCCATGTCACGCCCGTCAGCCACCAGTCCCGGCGGCTGTGCGGCCTCCCGCTGCCAGGCCAGGAGGGCATCACGGACCGGGCCATGAGCGGCTACCCGTGAGGCCGCGTTGCCAATCACCTCGGTCCGGATGGCCAGGGTGATGTCCTCACCCTCCAGCAGCACCCGACCCTCGCGAAAGTCCAGTCGCAACCCGGCGGCCAGGCAAGACAGGGCCTCTCCCGCCTCCAGATCGATACCGGCACGATCCGCTGCCAGGGCCAACACCCGATACAAGGCCCCACTATCGAGACAATGCCAACCCAAATGGGTCGCCAGAAGGTGGGCGATAGTGCCCTTGCCGGTTCCCGAGGGACCATCGAGGGTAACAATGGGGATTCCTTGGGCTATGGCGATTGTAACCGTGGTGGGCTTCATTGGCCTTGCTCTTGGATGCTGAGGCCCGCACCCGCGGCGAGGCGGGCAAAACCGGGGAAGGAGGTTCGCACGTTGGCGCAGTCGCGAATTTCGATGGGTCCGGAGGCACGCAGGCCAGCCATGGCAAAGGCCATGGCAACTCGATGATCGCCCTGACTGTCGATCAGACCCGCGCAAGGTGTGCCACCCCGGATGCGGATGCCATCTGACCGCGTTTCGTTCTCGATGCCTAAGGCACTCAGGCCATCGGCCATGACCTGGATGCGATCGCTCTCCTTCACCCGCAATTCCTCGGCCCCGGTTAGCAGTGTCTCACCTTTGGCACAGGCGGCGGCGATAAAGATGGCTGGAAATTCATCAATGGCGAGAGGCACCTGGTCCTCGGGAATGCGGATGCCACGCAGCGAGGCCGAACGCACCCGCAGATCCGCCACCGGTTCCCCCCCCGCATCACGGGGGTTCAGGATCTCAATGTCGGCCCCCATGGCCTTGAGAATATTCAGCACCCCCAATCGGGTCGGGTTGATGCCCACGTGCTCTAGGGTGAGATCGGAACCCGGAGCGATACTGGCTCCTACCATAAAGAAGGCGGCAGAGGAGATATCCGCCGGCACCGTCAATTCGCGACCTAGGAGCCGCCCTCCCCCCTCCAGGCAGACGGTCGCGCCCTGGCGACGGACCTGATAGCCAAAGCCCGCCAGCATGCGCTCCGTATGATCACGGGTGGGTGCTGGCTCGCTAACGCAGGTGCGGCCCAGGGCAAATAGACCTGCCAGCAGCACACAGGACTTGACCTGAGCGCTGGCGACGGGCATCGCGTAGTCGATACCCTGAAGCTGAGCGACGGGCCGGATACGCAGGGGCGCAGTGCCGGAGGGGCTGGTCTCGATGTCGGCGCCCATTCTTGCCAGGGGGTCGGTGACCCGTCGCATGGGACGCCGGGTAAGAGAGGCATCTCCTGCCAGGGTGACCGAGAACCCTTGCCCCGCCAGCAACCCGCACAACAGCCGCATGGAGGTGCCTGAGTTACCGAGATCCAGAGGGTCAGCCGGCTCCTTCAAACCACGCAGACCCAGGCCATCGATAATCAGATTCCCAGCGACCGGGCCCTGTATCCCCACGCCCATGGAGCGAAAGGCCGCCAAGGTCGCAAGGCTATCCTCGCCCTCCAAAAAGCCGCTGACACGGGTCTGGCCCTCAGCCAAGGCCCCAAGCATGATGGCGCGATGGGAAATGGACTTGTCACCCGGCACCCGCAGGCGTCCGCGCAGTGACCCGCCGGGGACGATCAAAAACCTGGAAGACCCTTCGCCACTCATGCGTGTTTCTCACTTAAGAGGTTGCCCAATATCAGGAATCAGGATAATCAATAAAGTT
>CAZFZB010000140.1:0-6658 GCA_964523415.1 uncultured Chromatiaceae bacterium
ATGATCCCCCATGTCCACGGCGCTCACGTCAACCCGGACAGTGATGGCTACCCGGAGGCCTGGTGGTTGCCTAACGCGAGCAACATCCCGGCGGGCTTTGCCAAACGGGGGGCTCAGTTTGGCCAGGCAGACGCCACCAACGGCCTTCCCGGTTCCGCCTTCTTCAGCTATCGCAACGACCAGGCCCCGACCACCATCTGGTATCACGATCATACCCTGGGCATGACCCACAACAATGTGTATGCGGGACCGGCCGGCTTTTGGCTGATCCGCGGGGTCTACACTGACCCAACAACCCACCAACAGGTCCCTGACGGCCCGACCACAGGCCAGTTGCCGGGTTCCGGAGCGGGTGGGCGCCCGACGGATCCAACCGCTGGTGGTTGCGATCCCAACTTCAACACTACCTGTCGGGCAGCCATCCGCGAGATCCCGATGGTCATCCAGGACAGATCCTTCAACCTGGACGGGACCCTCTTCTACCCCCAGACCCGGGACTTTTTCAACGCCATCCGGCCCAACGCCCTTGTCCCCTACGCACCCTCCGACCCGACTCAGTGCGCGGCCACCAAGACTTGTTCGGACATAGCCCCGATCTGGAACCCCGAGTTCTTTGGTAACACCATCGTGGTCAACGGCAACACCTGGCCTGACCTTCAGGTTGCCCCCCAGCGTTATCGCTTGCGCCTGCTGAACGGCTCCGACGCACGTTTCCTGAATCTCTCCCTTTGGATTGTGCCGCCGACCTGCAATAAGAAGACGGGGGCCTGTGTACCTGCAACCCACGCCTATACCCTCGACAGCCAGCAGTTGACCGGCCAGCAGAAATACCTGGAGATGCCCTTCTATCAGATTGGCGCCGATCAGGGCTTCCTTCCCAAGGTAGTCAGAGTGACTACCGGTTTTGCGACCCCGCTGCCAGGAAATGGAACAACCCCGAACCCGCGCCCTTCCGCCAACCCCAGCCAAGCCTTGCTGATGGCCCCAGCCGAGCGGGCGGACGTCATCCTGGACTTTTCCGGTATGGCCCCGGGCACGGTGATACGTATGGTCAACACCGGGCCTGACGCGCCTTTCGGTGGCTTCCCGGCCACGCCCTTGTCCGACACCAACACGACGGGCCAGGTGATGTCATTCACGGTCGGTGTTGACACCGGCACGGATCTCAGTACGCCCGTAGCGAGCCTGGTGCTCCCAACGGACATCCCGATCGGAACTCCAGATAATACCCGGCAGGTCAGCCTGAACGAGGCCGAGTCCGAGCAGATATGCGTCAAGGCCAACGCCCTGAACGGAAAGATCAAGCAGGTCGTGGCAACCTATGCCCAGCCTCAGATGAACATAGCCGCGGTCTGTGCCGCGTTGAACGCAGTCCCCTTCGCCCCCAAGGAGGCGCTGCTGGGGACCATGCCCGGCGGGGTGCCGACACCGCAATTCTGGGCAGACCCTATCACCCAGAACCCGGAACTTGGGGCAACCGAAGATTGGGATCTGTACAACTACACGGTCGACGCTCACCCCATCCACATCCATCTGGTCCGATACAAGGTGATCGACCGGCAGCCTTTGGTCATAGATCCGCTCACGGGTATGCCGGCCATCCCTGCGCAACGTGACCCGGCGTTCCCGGCAACGGGTCCGGAGCCCACCGAGGCCGGTTACAAGGACACGGTCATCGCCTACCCTGGCGAGGTGACCAGGGTCCGTGCCCTCTTCGACATCCAAGGACTGTACGTGTGGCATTGCCACATCGTGGAGCATGAGGACAACGAGATGATGGTGCCCTTCTGCGTCGGCGGCACCTCCGGCCAAAACTGCCCGAACAGTACCGTGCCCCTGATGTAAGGAACCTGGAGCCCGTCATCCAACGGGCCCCTCAACTGACAGGGGCTGCCTTTAGGCAGCCCTTTTTTGCGGAGTTCTCGGCGCCTACTGCCCATATCGGCAGCGCCAGGCCATGCGGAGGATGGATTGACCATGCTGCGACCTGTTTTCCTCTTGCTTGCCGGGGTCTTCATGACCTGTCCCATGGCAGGGGCAACAGGGCCCATCGGCCCCCATTCGACGCAAGACAGGACAGCCTATAGCCTTGGCTATCAGATCGGGCTGGATTTCAGGAGGCAGGGGGTCGAGGTGCGTCCGGAGACCATCGGCCGGGGCTTCCACGACGCCCAGGATGGTAATGAGCCACTGCTGGGGCCCGACGAAATGCGCCGCAGCCTCCTGGAGTTCAAGCGCCGGATTACCTCGCAGAAGGCCTTGGAATCGCGTCAGAACGCGGCACGGCAAGGTGAACAGGACGAGGCGTTTCTAACCGCCAATGCCCAACGGGAGGGCGTGTTTTCCCTCGCGAGTGGCCTGCAGTACCAGGTGATTCAGGACGGAAGGGGCAGGCGGCCGAGCCTGGACGACCGGGTCGCCGTGAACTATCGCGCGAGCCTCACCAGCGGAGTGGAGTTCGACGGCACTGAAGGCCAGCCCGCCATCTTCGCCGTTAAAGAGGTCGTTCCTGGTTGGCGTGAAGGGCTACAGCTGATGCAGGAGGGTGCCCACTGGCTACTCTTCATCCCGGCGAAACTAGGGTACGGGGTACGGGGACCCCTTGCCAACAAGGCCGTAATCCTTGACGTAGAACTTCTGAAGGTAATGGGTCCGGCGACGACCGATGCCGCTAAGCCGTCACCCAGGGCAGAAGAGTGAATCGCGGCGTAGGGTGGTCGCCCGCCTCCTGGATCGGGGCATTCGACCTATCATATTGATATACGGTGAGTTATCGACCAATGAAAACCTTTGTCGCAGGGATCCTCGCCTCCGGAATCTGGATCTGCGCCTGGGCCGCGCCCGAGATACCCCTGGCGTTGGACGCTGATAACATCAATTACAGTGTCGGTTTTCGCGTGGGCACCGACTTCAAGGGTAAGCGTGAGGTCCTGAATGTAGAGTTGCTGCTTAGGGGCATTCAGGACGCAGCCTCAGATGCCCAGCCCCTGATGTCCACAGAGGAGATGCAGGCCACCTTGACCGAACTGCAGCGCCGGCTAGTCACCGAGGACCGAGTCAAACTACAGGGCCTGGGTACCGATTCAGGAAGTCCGCAGGTCGGGTCGGAAACGGGGGCGGAAGCCAGGTAAGGGGCCATGGTGCCCACCCCTGTATAGTCGGGCCGCAATTCCGTTAAGATGAAGATGGACCCCTCGTCCTGACGGGAGTGGGGTAAGCCGAAGGCCGGCTGCCTTGGCTGGTAGGCCTTGATATCGGCGTTCCCGCCAGGCTGCCAACCAGATTTAGGGCCTTTAACCCTGGGTTGAAGGCCCGTCCGCAGCCACTTCAAGCTGCAATTCAGGAGGAATCCGTATGCCCTTACAGCTCCCACCCCTCTTGTCCCACCGCCTAGTGTATGCCGCCTTTCTTGGAATCCTTGCCTTAGGGACTCAGGGCATACCGGATCTCCATGCCGAGGAGATGGGCATGATGCGTCCTGAAAAGGCCGAGCCCGGAAGCATGGACGCACATGCCCATCATCACCCAACGGCCACGCCAGCCCTGAACCGTACCACAGCCGCCTACACCATACCCGACGTCACACTGACGGACCAGAATGGGAAGGAGATTTCACTGCGCTCCCTATTGGAAGGCCCCAAACCTGTGCTGCTGAACTTTTTCTTCACCTCCTGTACCACCATCTGTCCCCTCATGACCGGTACCTTCGCCCAGGTGCAGAAGAATCTGGGCCTCGATGCAGGTAAGTTAAGGATGATCTCCATCTCCATCGATCCGGAACAGGATACGCCAACCCAACTCGCCCGCTATGCCAGACGCTTCGACGCAGGGCCCCAGTGGTCGTTCCTCACGGGAAAACCGGATGACATTGTCGTCGTGCAACGTGCCTTTGACGCCTTCCGAGGCGACAAGATGAATCACACCCCCCTCACCCTGCTGCATGCGTCGCCTAAAGCGGAATGGATTCGTTACGATGGATTTGCCAGCGGGGCGGACCTGGCGAAGGTAGCCCGGGGGCTGTTCGGTTCCTAACGGGATTGACCCGGCGTCGATCCCTGCCAGGGTTGCATTTACTCCATGAGGAAGGGTCTGGTTTGAAAAATCTCGTTGCGGTGATTCTCTGTGGGGCCTGTGCCTGGACTGGAGTTGGGGCTGGCACAGTCCCAACTCCATTGGCTTCTCCCCAGGCCGCGGTAAATTACAGCCTCGGCTATCAGTTGGGCAGGGACCTCGTCGCCCTGAAGGATCGCGGCACCCCCCCGGACCTGGAAATGATTCTGAGGGGCCTGTCGGATGCCCTGGCGGGTGCCGAGCCCAGTATCGGGAACCAGGGGGTGGGGCAGGCCCTTGCGGATCTTCGCCAGCAGGGGGCGGGGACAGCGGCCGAGAGGCGGAGATTCGAGGCCCGCACGACGAGCGCATTTCAGACGTTGCATGCCGGGCAAGATGGAGTGGTCACCCTGCCGAGTGGCCTCCAGTACCTGGTGCTTGCGGCCGGGAATGGGAGGCAGCCGACGGATGGGGATATACTGACCCTCAACTATATGACGACGCTCGCCGATGGGGTGCAGGTGGACAGCACCTATGAGGACGGCGAACCCGCCAGATTGCGACTGAGCGAGGTATCGGTTTCGGGACTTCGGGAGGCCTTGGCACTGATGAGCCCGGGAGCCAGATGGAAGGTCTATGTCCCCCCAGCCCTGGGGTTCTCGGAATACAGCCCCTTACGCGATCGGGCCTTGATCTTCGAGGTCGAATTGCTGGAGGTCGCGCCACCGACGGAGATCCCTCCCTCTGCCGCGAATCCCCATTAGGCTAGTCCCCTCGCTGAAATTCCCTGGCATCGAGGGGGACCAAGGTCTCGGACTCGGGTGAGACATAGCGGAGCAGATGGCCGCCCCGGGCGGCGATACGCTGTCCCGGGGCGAGGCTCAGCCTCCAGTAAAAGGGTGCCCAGGCATTGAGGTTCAGAGGATCGCCGGTGTTTTTCGCAACCGTAGATTCCAGCCGTTCCAACAGATAGGGACGGGTAAGGTTCTCCCCTCGCCACAGCAAACGCCCCTTTTGCATCTCCGCGAAGGCACGCGTAAAGAAATAGCAGGCCCCGTAGGCATCCGCCTGCAGGCGTAAATCCCCCATCCGAGGCAGGCCGGCCCGATCCAGCCACCCTGCCAGCCAAGTCCGGGAATAGGCACTCTGTGGGCTCCAATCGTCGAAGAGAGAGACATAGATCACCCGTGCCCGCCAGGCAGGAGGTAGGGACAACTCCTTCGCGGGGGCGAGCATGGCAGACAGGAATACCCGTTCGGCCGGCGGACCCTGGGGTGCTTGGGCGACGATTGATGCCAACTCGGGAGGCCTCAACCACAGTACCAGGCTATCGGTACCGGATACGCCAGCCAGCGTCCCCCCTGGGGCAATGGGGCGAAACCGGCGCTCCTCGACCTCGCTACCAAAGCCGTCCGCCAACCTACCCAGACTCTCAGCAGCGTGCTTGCCAGATGCATCCGCGTAGATCTGCACGATACGCGTCTGGTGCCCATCCTCAGCAGCAAGGGACTGGAGGTGCCGTGCCAAAAGCTCCGCCTCGAGGTCCAGACCGGGTGAAAAGTACAGGGAATAGGAGTCGGTCTCCCGGCTGGCCTGTTCAGGCAACACCTCCAGCGACGGAAGCACGCAGGCGACCCCCTCGCGCTCGCAGAAGCGGTGAATGGGTGACCACTGCGCACCTCCGACGCCAGACAGCAGCGCGAACACGGGTTGCTGGCGGTACCTTTCATCCAACTGGGCCTCCCAGGTCTCGGGCGATCCATGAAGCCGCCATTCCTGAAGCCTCCAGGGAAACTCGGTAGGCTGACCGGCGGCCCAGGCCCGGAGCACCCCAAGCACCGCCGGCTCGGCTCCTGGTGGGGCATCGGGGGTCACTACGGTGGCGAGGTGTAGTGCCTCGGGACTTATCCCGGGCGAAGAGACGGCCGACAACCGCTGCAGGAAGGCGAGGAGGCTGGCAAAGGCCTCCTCCGACAGCTCGTAACGGGGCATCGGAGGCATAAGGGCATCCCCGTCGGGATCCAGGCCCTCCCGCAAGGCTCGCGCCAGGCTAGAAACCGCGTAGGGGGAACGGGTCAGGGCCCGGTTCCAGGACACCGAGGCGGTTGCCCCCGTGGGGGTGGCGCCCGGAGTAACGAAATGAGGCCCTGGGGATGAAAGCACCCCCCAGCTAATGGGAGGGACCAGGATCGAGCCCTCCGAAGCGCCATAGCCACTCCGCCTGTGGCACGAGGCACAGGCAGCCGGCGAGCCTACCAGAACTGCCCCCGTGGCCTGGGCGCCCCGCAGCGGTGAACCGTCTGGGAGTATCCCCAAGTCGTAAATCACCCTCCCAGCCGCGATCGATCGAGCTGGCACCGAAACGGGGTCCCTGTCTGCCTGGACAGGTACAGTCCCCAGGGACAGCCACAGGGCGGCAATGCCGGCCCGCAGGATCAGTGGGAGGACTGATCGAGGTGCTTTCGCAGCCATGCGGCTCACACTGCCAGATGTCAGGTGGTTTCGACTCGCAAAGGGCATGGCATCAGCACCAGCACCAGGTTCAACTCCGCCGCAAGGGGTAGTGTCATGAGCTGGGCTGAAACCTGAAATTGGTGCCCTCGACAGG
>CAZFZB010000141.1:0-6554 GCA_964523415.1 uncultured Chromatiaceae bacterium
CAAGGCTGGGTCGCGTGGGGTGGCGTGGCTTGGGTACCTCGGTGGCCTGGATCAGGAGCCGGGCCAGGCGTTGCCGGGCATCGTCCCGGTTACGCTCACGGGTGCGGTAACGGTGGGCCTCGATGGTGATGAAGCCGTCAGTGCCAAGGCGTCGCCCTGCCAGGCCTATCAGGCGTTCCCGCGTGGGTTCGGGCAGGGCCGGAGAATGGGCGGCATCGAAGCGCAATTGCACCGCCGTGGCAAGTTTATTGACATTTTGACCGCCCGGCCCGGGTGAGCGGATGAAGCGTTCTTCCAGATCCGTCGCGGGGATCAAAAGCTGATGGTTGATGCGTAGGCCCCTGCAGGTGGTTGGCTGGCCTTCGATAAGCGGTTCGTTGGGATTGCTCACTGGGTTGGGTTCCGGGGGGTGGAGGGTGTCAGGGGACCAGGCTAAGGACGGGGCGGAGGTCCTCAACTCCTCCTGGTCAGCCTGGCGGCGAGCCAGGTGATACCCAGGGCCAGGGCCATCAGCAGGATGGCGCTGCCGATCTGATTGAGGAGCGCGGGTGCCAGCAAGAGCAGGGCGCCCAACCCGAGCATCATGATGCCAGAGAGAAGCTTCAGCAGGCGTCCCTCCCGCTCGCTGAGCTTGCGGGCCCCCAGGTTGCGGGCGAAGAGGATGACGATCACCCCCAAGGGCATCACATAGATGAGATTGTAGGCGGCGAGGTAGGCGAAACGGCCCGCTGGGGTCAAATCGGCCAGGGTCAGAAGCCGCGTATAGACCAGGGGGAAACCCGCCGTGCACAGCAGTTCGTAGAAATTTGCGGCCAGGGCCAGCAAGACCGTCGCGGCCACCATGGCGGGCAGGCTGTCGGCGCTCAGGATGGCGCGGGCGCGACGGAAGATATCCGGCCTTTTCGACTCCGGGATGGATAGGGAAGGGCCTTGGTGGAGTCTGAAGAAGTCCTTGAGGTTGAGGGTGCCTACCAGCATTGCCAGGGTCCCCGCGGCCAGGGTCACCCCCTCGAGGTGACCGAGTAATTGGAAAACACTGAGCCAAGCTGCCATGAAGGCGAAATACATGAGGCCGGAGATAGAAACGAAGATACCCCCTATGACCAAGATACGGGTAGGGTTCCGCTGATGGACCATGAGGGACAGCAGAAACAGTAGGACGAAGAAGGCGCAAGGGTTGAAGGCGTCCAGCCCCGCCAGCAACCCGGTCAGCACGGGTAGAGAGAGGCGGGTAGGGTCTAAGACACCGATGACCGGCAGTTCGAGCAAAGGTGCGGCGGCCGGGGCTGGGGTTTCCCTGCTGGGTTGGGTCCCCATGGCCCTGGCCCGGCAGATGTCCAGACGCTGACGAATCCTCTCGCCCGTGGTGTCATCCCCATCCCAGCCCACCTGCATCTCTCCGCAGAAGAGAAAGGCGGGTACCGAGGTCGCCACTGCCCCCAAGGCTCCCGTCATGGCCTCATAAAGCTGGATGTTGTCGGGATGTTGGGTAAGCTCCAGCGCATGCAGCTTCACCCAGGGCCTGGCCAGGGGAATGGCCGCGATCGTGGGTTGGGCCTGGGTACAGTGCGGACAGGTCAGGGACCAAAAGAAATACAGATGGACCTCGGGCTGACCATCGGGCCCGGACCTGATCCAAGGCTCCTCTGCTTGAGGACAGGCGGGTGGGAAGAGGCAGAGTAGCAGGATAAACAGGCGGGTACGCATAGACTCCTCCCCGGAAAGCAATCTCGAAATCCCAGCCCCGAATGTTCCTTTAACCGCATGATTCCTTGCCGCTGTCGCGCGGGAGCGATTTTGATTAAGATGTTGCCATCATGGATCTAAATTTTCTTGAATTCGAACAGCCCATCGCCGAGCTCGAGGCCAAGATCGAGGAGTTGCGGCTGGTTGGCAATGACAGTGCCATCAACATCGGCGAGGAGATCGAGCGGCTGCAAGTCAAATGTCGCTCTCTCACCGAAAGCACTTTCGCTGCCCTGACCCCTTGGCAGATCTCCCAACTTGCCCGTCACCCTCAGCGCCCCTACACCCTGGACTACCTGCCGCGAATCTTTGAAGGCTTTCAGGAGTTGCACGGCGATCGAACCTATGCCGACGATCCGGCCATCGTCGGCGGTTTGGCCCGTTTGGATGGACACCCGGTCATGGTCATCGGCCACCAGAAGGGCAGGGATACCAAGGAAAAGATTTATCGCAACTTCGGCATGCCCCGCCCGGAGGGCTATCGTAAGGCCTTGCGGCTGATGGAGATGGCGGAACGCTTTCGCATGCCGATCCTGACCTTCATCGACACCCCCGGCGCCTATCCTGGCGTCGGAGCCGAGGAACGGGGCCAAAGCGAGGCCATCGCCCATAACCTGCTGGTCATGGCCCATTTGCGCACCCCCATTATCTGCACCGTTATTGGCGAGGGCGGTTCTGGTGGGGCCCTGGCCATTGGCGTAGGCGACCGGCTGCTGATGCTTCAATACAGCACCTATTCCGTCATCTCCCCCGAGGGTTGCGCCTCCATCCTCTGGAAAAGCGCGGAAAAGGCGGAACTGGCCGCGGAGGCTATGGCTATCACCTCCGACAAGCTCAAGGAGCAGGCCCTGGTGGACGAGATCATACCCGAACCTTTGGGCGGGGCCCATCGGCACCCGGTCCAGATAGCCGCGAGTCTGAAAGAGGCCCTGAGCCGCCACCTGGACAAGCTTGCCCATCAGGACCTGGACGAACTGTTGGCGCGCCGATACAAGCGCCTCATGGGCCTGTCCCGTTTCAAGGAGTAGGCGGCGGGACCTGCCGTCCCAATGACCGTTGCGATCCCTGAGGGCCTGCTCCGGGAACTCGACTCCCTGCCCCCGGCCCCACGCCTCTGGGTTGCCTTGAGCGGTGGCCTGGATTCTACGGTCCTGCTGCATGCCCTGGTGGCCGCGCGGCAGCTGAAGCCCCTGGCACTAGCCGCCATCCATGTCGATCACGGTTTGAGCCCCGTCGCCAGCGATTGGGCCGACCACTGTCGTCGCCTGTGCGCCGTCCTTGCCGTACCCTTGACCCTGCGTCGGCTGGGGCTTCGGCGCCAGCGAGGTGAGAGTCTGGAGGCCCTGGCCAGGGCAGGGCGCTATGCGGCCCTCAGTGCGATTGCTGGTCCGGGTGATTTGGTGTTAACCGCCCACCATCAGGACGACCAGGCCGAGACCCTGTTGCTCGCCTTGTTACGCGGCAGCGGTGTCAAGGGCCTGGCGGCTATGCCCAGGTTGGCGCCTTTAGGTGATGCCTGGCTGGCGCGGCCCTTGCTCGGTTACCAGCGGGCCGAACTACTGACCTATGCCCGTGCCCAAGGCCTGACCTGGATTGAGGACCCCTCCAACGGCGATATCGACTTCGATCGTAACCTTCTGCGCGCCCGCATCCTGCCCGTCCTGAAGAGTCGCTGGCCCGCCTGTACGGCAAGTTTGTCCCGCTCCGCTGCCCATTGCGCCGAGGCTCAGGTCCTGGTTGAGGAACTGGCGACCCGGGAGATGGCCTGGGTCCGAGGTAGTCGGCCGGGGACCCTGTCCCTGTCGGCCCTTGCCGTCCGCTCTCCCGCTCTCCAGGCTGCCCTGTTGCGACATTGGCTAGCCAGTAGGGGCATCCCTCCGCCCAGTAGCCACCATTTGAGGTGCATCCAAAGGGAGTTGATGGGGGCCCGCCCTGATCGCGCGCCCCTAGTAGCCTGGTCTGGCTGCGAGACGCGCCGATATCGCGATGACCTCTTCGCCATGGCGCCCCTACCCCCGGCCCCGAGAGAAGGGGTGCTGGGGTGGCGGGAAGGAGAACTGGTCTTGCCGACGGGCCTGGGAGGGCTCCGACTCCTGGATCAGGAGGGGGCGGGGCTGGACCCGGCTGGCTATTGGTCCTCGGGTCTTCAGGTCCGCTTCGGTGTGGAGGGCTTGCACTGCCGCCCCCTGGGTCAGCCCCATCGGCGGAAGCTCAAGCAGTTGTTTCAGGAGGCCGCCATCCCCCCCTGGCTCAGGCCCTATGTGCCCTGCCTTTTCAACGGTCCTCATCTGGTGGCGGTAGGGGATCTCTGGCGTTGCGCCCAGGGCACCGAAGCCGAGGGTCTCCGCATCCACTGGAAAGGGGGTATCCGCGATCACCCGGGATTTCAGGTGGCGGGAGGGCACCTCCCTGGGCACTGAGTCCCAGGGGGATGCCTTGGCTAAGAGAGGGGAACCCAACTACCCTAGGCTATGGAAAATGACGGAGGCGACGATCAGGTAATTGATGACGCCGAGGACGTCGATGGATGTCAGTACGAAGGGCCCCGAGGCGAGGGCCGGGTCTGTCCCAAGCCGTTGGAAGAGCATGGGCAGGGAAGAGGCGATGATGGCCGCCAGGCAGATGTTCATCAACATGGCCACGCCGACGGTGAGCATGAGTTTGGGGATGAAGGAGACCTCGTTGTGGAACATCAGGAAGGAGACCAGGGACAGCAGGATCCCATAGAAGGACCCCAACAGCAGGCCGACGGATATTTCCTTGATGAGCAATGACCTGAAGTTGGCTAGCTTGAGGGACCCCGTGGCAAGACCGCGCACGGCGACGGTGGCGGCCTGGGTTCCGACGTTGCCGGCCATGCCCATGACGATAGGCAGGAAGGCGCTCAATTGAATGATCTCGGCCAGGGTCGCCTCGAACTCGTCGAGCACGAAGGCCGCGCCAACACCCCCCATGAAGGCGGCAAACAGCCAGGGGACGCGCAACTTGAAGATGCTGAGGGGCGACTGGGTCAGCAATTCGGAACTGCTGGTACCGGCCATGGCCAACATCTCCCGTGTGGTTTCGTCCTCGATGACATCGATGACGTCGTCCACCGTGATCATGCCCAGCAGGATACCCTCATCATCCACCACGGGGATGGCCAGCAGCCGGTACTTATCGACCAACTTGGCCACGGTTTCCTGGCTGTCGCTGACGAGGGTGCGGATGATGCGGGTGTTCATGACATCCCGCAGCAGCTTGGAGGGATGCGCCAAGAGCAGTTGCCGCAGGGAAACGACACCCATCAGGCGGCCATGGGAGTTGGTGACATAGAGGTAATAGACCATCTCCACGTCCTCCATGTCGGCACGGTTGCGGATGGCCTCCACTGCCTGTTCCACGCGCGAATCATCGGTCATGGAGAAAAATTCGGTGGTCATGATGCCGCCGGCCGTGTTCGGGTCGTACTGGAGCAGATCCTCCAGTTCGTCCTGACTATCCTTGGTCAGGGCCGAGGTCACCTTCGCGCTCAGTTCCTCGTCCAGTTTGCCAATGAAGTCCGCCAAGTCGTCTGGCGCCAGGTGAACCAAAATGGGTGCCAGCCGGGCCACGTCCGCCTCGCGCACCACATCCGTCAGCATCCGCGGCGACAGGGTCGCCATGACCTCGGCGGCCACGCTCGGATTCGGGATACTGAGGAAGAGCACCGTGACATATTCCTCCGGGATGCCCTCGAGAACCTGGCCTAGATCCGCTGGGTGAATCTTGGCAAGAATCTTTTCCAAGGGCTTTTTTGCGTCCCGCCGTAACAGGCGTTCGACGGCATCCCGCAGCTTGATCAGCTTGCCGCCCGCGTCGGCAACGGGTACGTGGGTGTGGGTATCGATCATCATGGTGGGTAGTCCCCTGGCCAATGCCACGACGGATTCAAGGGCGCGTGCAATGAAATGTGACGCGGATCAATGTTAGACCTGGGTGACGGGGTAAAGAGAACCACTGAGCGCCCAGGTTTGTCGTCTTCCAGGCAGGCCTGGGAGACAGTGATTGGGAGGGTTCGCGTCGATCAGGCAGGTACTGGCCAAAAGGAAGGCCCGGCGCCCGGCGGAACCCCGAAAACACCTGCTTATGATAGAGGGAGAGGGATCAAAAAGGGTGGAAAAGCGAAAAAAACATGATAAGGATTTTACTTAGTTGGAGGCTTGGGGTGGTGGGGTAACACAGCGAGGCGCGTCCACTTGGACGGTTAGGCGGATGGGCAAGATGTCGTTGAGATCCAAATCAGCCTGTCGAGGTACAAGCGGTTGTCCTCGAGCTTTGCAGCGATGCGTAGGCATCCTATGGTTGAGGGGAGGGCTGTGAAGGGTGTCGACCCCCGCGGTGTTGGCGGTTAAGCCACACCTGCTCGTTTAGGGTAGGTTGGACTCTCTGCTTCTGGGGCAAATACTCCGTCAGCTAGGGGTATTCGAGGAGGTTGCGATGCATTTTCAAGGTGCGGCTGTGCATGTCTATGTGCGCGAGGAACTGGATGCCGCTCCTATGCGGATTGCCCTGGGGGCAACGGGAGGTTGAGATGAATTTTCTATGAAAAAAATCCTGAAGGGGATTTCTGCCACGGTTCGGTGACCTCCTGGACGAGTTTGGTGTCTGCGAGAAAATCGAAATTGCCGGAGCCGACAGTCTCGGCGAGGCCATCCTCCGTCTTGCCAAGCTGGAACGTCTGGCCGGGCGTCTGGGAGCGCCCATCGCCGAGGCCTCAGGGACGGAGGCCCTAGCCCTGATTGAGGGCGTCATCGCCTGGATTGAGTCTGATCCCAACCAGCCCAAGG
>CAZFZB010000142.1:0-6538 GCA_964523415.1 uncultured Chromatiaceae bacterium
GTGAGCATCTCGCCATTGACGCCAATGGCGATCGCCTGAAGCTCGGGTGGCAAGGAGAAGGCGTTGATGATCATGTCCAGATTGAGCATCAGGAGCCAATTTTTCTTGTTGCTATCCTCGACCAGGGCGATCCGGCAGGGCATATAGGCCGCATAGATGGTATTGAAGGCAACCATCTTCATGGCATCCTCCGGGTCACAGAACTGGAAGATCTCCAGATTCTGAGCGGGGATGCCTCGGGCCTGGAGTTCCTTGCCGACGTTCTGGCGGCCAACTAACTTCATGTTGAGTTCGGCGGCCTTGGACATCATGGCCTCCGATGCCGCGTCCCAGGTTACGCCATCCGCCAGGGCCATCTTGATCACGGTTTGGCTGATATCGAACATTTGCACGTCCGGGTCCTTGGCCTGGGCAGCGGGAAGCCAGGCAAGGGCGAGGGCGAGGAGGTAAGCGAGGAATTTCATGGTCGTTTTCCTATGGGCTGCGATGCGAACGGGGACAAGGGGGCCGCTTATTTATCGTCCAGGGTTGAGATGTAGGCGAGAATGTCCTGGAGTTGCTGGGGCTCATATTCGGCGAATGTTTCGTCGTCCTCGTCGTTGGCGTGGATACGCTCCTTCTTTTTGAACATCGCTATCTGACGCGCTAGATATTCGGAGTATTGACCTGCGAGCGGGGGGGATTCCTTACGCTTCATCCCTTCGGCCTTCCGCCCGTGGCAGGACTTGCAGTCCCCTTGGAAGAGGTCTTCGCCATTACTCACATTAGCCTCAGTTGGGGTGGGGATATTCAAAGGGGAAACCGCTGCCAGATCGATGTCGGATAGGTAAGCCGCGAGGTTTTCGATATCCTCATCGGATAGATTGCGGAGTCCGCCGACTACCGTCATGGCCTGGTAGTCGAGGGTTCCCTTCCGGTACTTGTCCATCATGCCAACCAGGTAGTACTGGGGCAGTCCGGCCAGGCGGGGATACTTGCCGCCGATGATGCCTTGGCCATAGAAACCATGGCAAAGGGCGCATTGACGGCTGAGGGCCTTGCCGCGCTCCATGTCTGGATCGGCCTGTACGGCCAGGGGCATCAAGGCCACCAGTGAGATGAGAAGCGATCGCGTCAGGGGGTGTTTCATGCTCCAAAACTCCTGATCGGGCATTATTTGAATTAGCGATACCGCTGAGGCATGGGCATGAGTCACCGCCATCAGGGCGCGCCGAGGATCGTCAGATAGATTGGCTTTCCGTCGAGTCGTACAAACTGCGGCGAGGCGGGACGGTGGCGATGACCGTAAGAATTCGCTATCTCTGACGGTCACCCATAACATTATGAGATGGCGAGAGCCCTTGCAACCAGGAGAATTATCAAATTGACAGCCAGGGTTGAGATGACAGGCCCCTGAGCCCACCTTAGGATTCTTGGCGACTGGCGTGCCCGCGGAAGGCGTCTACCCTTGACGTCAGGTCCCGGCGCCCCTAGTCTGGCCCAATTTTATTCGGTTGGCCCATCTACCTGAACCTGGCCTCTGCCGATCCTGCCATGCCGCTCCGGATGCCCTGATTCATATTGCTGTGTACGCCAACTATTTCGGCCTCAAGGAACCTAGTTTTTCCATAACCCCCGATCCCCATTACCTTTTCCTGAGCGATCAGCATAGAGAGGCCTTGGCGCACCTGGTCTATGGTGCCGGGGAGAATGGGGGGTTCGTTCTCCTCACTGGTGAGGTCGGAACGGGCAAGACGACAGTCTGTCGGGCCTTTCTGGAGCAGTTGCCCGAGCAGGTGGATCTGGCCCTCATCCTGCATCCCGCCCTGTCGACGACGGAACTGCTGCGTGCCATTTGCGAGGAGTTTCGCATCCCCCTGCAAGAGGAGGATCGAACCGCCAAGCGCCTGGTGGATCGATTGCACCGCTATCTGCTGGAGGCCCACGCCCAGGGGCGGAGGCCCGTCCTCATGATCGATGAATCCCAGGACCTCTCGCCTCGGGTCTTGGAGCAGATTCGCCTGTTGACCAATCTGGAGACACCCAAGCACAAACTGCTCCAGATCTTTCTGGTGGGACAGCCCGAATTGCGCGAAATGCTGCACAATCCGGGCTTGCGGCAGCTCAATCAGCGCATAACCGCCCGTTATCATCTCAATCCCTTCAACGCCCAGGATACGGCTGCCTATGTACAGCATCGGCTCGCCGTGGCTGGCGTGGATCGACCCCTTTTTACACGCGCGGCCTTGCGCCAGTTGCACCGTGAGTCCAAGGGTATACCACGTCTCATCAATATCTTTTGCGATCGCGCCCTCCTCGGTTCCTGCGTTACCCGCAGCCACCTAGTGACCCGACGTATCCTGGACAAGGCAATCGCCGAGGTCCAGGATGGTCACTCCTGGCGCAAGCCTTTACCCTGGCTACGCTGGGTGGCCCTGGCGGCGGGGTTACTGGTAGTGGTCGTCGGGTCGGGCTGGGGCTATTGGGAATACGCTGGCAGGCCAGACCTGCCACCCCCTTTGGCCAGCCTTCTGGGGCTTAAGCCGTCCCCCGAGCCTCCGCCTCCTGAAACGGTGGTTGAACCCCCCCTAAATGAGGACTTGGCCCAAATCGCCCTGGCCAAGGCCGTGGCGGACGAGCGGATTGGGGACTTGCTGGCGGCTGGCGAACTCCTTGCAGCACGGGACACCGCCTTGCGTCTGCTGCTGCAGCGTTGGAGCGTTGAGTTGGGCCAGCTTTCGGGTCGGGAGGCCTGCGCCCGTCTCAGCACCTTCGGCCTGGAATGCGAATTGGACCGTGGTGGCTGGAGCCGAGTGCGCGACTACAACCTGCCAGCCTTGTTACGTCTCCAGGACAAGGAAGGCCGGAGCGGCTGGGCGGCACTGGTTGGCCTGGGCCAGAACGAGGCCACCCTGGAACTCCCCGGGGGTCGTGAGACCCTGTCCCTGGCCGCCTTGGACGGTCTCTGGACAGGGGACTTTTTACTCGTCTGGCAGCCCCCGCCCGTGGGGGGGACCGTGATTCGCCCTGGCTCATTGGGTGAGGCAGTACGTTGGTTGCGACATCTTTTGAGCCAGGTATCCTGGTTGGAATTCAAGGACGACGGCTCGAATAAATTCGACCTCAACCTCGAGAGGGCGGTTCGCCGCTTCCAGACACAAGCCGGGCTGGAGGTCGATGGGCTGGCTGGACCCCGCACCCTAATACGTCTTGCGACGGCGGTGGATATGCCAGGTTTACCCAAACTTACCAGCAAGGATTAACGACATGTCCTACATCCTTGAAGCACTGCGTAAATCACAGAAAGACCGCGAGATCGGGCAAGTACCTACCCTTGCCACCCAATCTATGTTCATGGATCAGGGAAGCGGAGGCAATTCCTGGGGGCTGGTAGCCGTGGGGCTCGCCATCCTCGCCGTTGCCATTGCCCTGTACGCCGCTTTGCGAGGGGGGGCCGAGGTTATGTCCCCTGCGGGCACATCGGTCACGGCCTTGACCCAGACATCGGGACCCGTCCAGATCCCTGCTCCAGTGGCCGCGCCTGCGCTGGGAACCAGTCCAGTGTCCGCGGCCAGCCCCCCTCCCTCTGCCAGGACGCCGGTGGGGGCCTTGACACCGCCCATGCCCGCGTCTGGTCAGGCGGCATTTCCCACATCCGCTCCGGAGGTCCACGCCGCTACGGCTCCGCCGGCCCCACCTGCTGCCCGATTACCGGCGAATGCGGAAGCCGAACTGGCTAAGGCCCCGGTTGACGAGTCCGATGAAGCCCCCGCGACGATCAATGACAGACCCCCGGTGGTGGCTAACCCCGCGGATGCTATCCCCGAAGATTTACGACAGGACATTCAGTCCTTCAAGGAGCAGATAAAGGGTGGGGAAGGCGGTAGAGGGGGAAAAAGGGCCAGGAATGAGAAGCCGGTGCCCCCCCAAGAGCGCCGTTTGCCACGAGAGGTCGAGGAACGTCTGCCGTCCTTCCTCCTGACCGTCCACATATACGACCCAGAACCTGCCAAGCGATTTGTCGTCATCGATGGCCGCAAGATGCGTCAGGGTGATTCGTCCCGGAGCGGTATTCTGGTGGAGGAGATCCTCCCCGATGGCGTCGCCCTGTCATTTGAAGGGCACAAATTCTTTCGTCCACGCTAGTTATCCACCTCACCCTCAGGTGGGAGAGCCCCTGGTGCCGGGATGGCCAGGACCATTTCACTGCCCCGGTACCCTTATGAACACCATCAAGTCAAGCCAACGCCATTTTCTGGTGGAGCTGATCAAACCTTCTCATTACGACGATGACGGTTATGTCATCCAATGGGTCAAGGCCTGGATCCCCTCTAATTCCCTGGCTAGTCTCTTTGGACTGGCCCGGACCGCAAACCAGCAACAGGTGCTTGGGGAGGGGGTGGAGATCGGCATCGAGGCCTATGACGAGACCAACGTCGTAGTGCCGGTGGCGAGGATTATCCGCCGTCTGCAAGCTAATGGCGGGCAGGGGCTAATTTGCCTGGTAGGGGTCCAGTCCAACCAGTATCCCCGTGCCCTGGATCTGGCACGCCGTTTTCGTCAGGCGGGACTGCAGGTAGCGATCGGCGGCTTCCATGTTAGCGGCTGTTTGGCCATGCTACCCAGCTTGCCCGGAGAGTTGCAGGAGGCCCTGGATCTGGGCGTCACCCTGTTCGCGGGCGAGGCTGAGGAGCACTTCGCGGACCTGCTGCGTGCAGCTTATGAAGGGCGCCTGGAGCCCATCTACAACTTCATGGCCCAGTTGCCCGGGCTCCAGGCCCAACCCCTGCCCTATCTGCCCCCCGAGGTGGCTCGGCGCTACGCCCCCATGCCGGGCACCTTCGATGCCGGCCGTGGCTGTCCCTTCCTGTGCAGCTTTTGCACTATCATCAATGTGCAGGGGCGAAAGTCCCGCTTTCGGGATCCAGACGACATCGAACAACTGCTGCGGGCCAACCTGGCCCATGGCATCCGTCATTATTTCATCACCGACGACAACTTTGCCCGCAACCGCAACTGGGAGCCCATTTTCGATCGCATTGCGCAGGTCCGGCGGGAGCTGGGGGTCAAGTTCAACTTCACCATCCAGGTGGACACCATGTGTCACACCCTGCCGGGCTTCGTCGTTAAGGCCCGGGCGGCGGGCGTCTCCCGGGTTTTCATTGGTCTGGAGACAGTCAGCGCCGATAACCTCAAGTCGGCCAACAAGAAACAAAACAAGATCGCCAACTACCGCGGCATGCTCCTGGCTTGGCAGCGGCAACGGGTGACCACCTATTGCGGTTATATCCTGGGCTTTCCGGACGACACCCCGGCCAGCATCCTCAGGGACATCGAGACCATCAAGCGTGAATTGCCCCTCGACATCCTGGAATTCTTCTGCCTGACGCCCCTTCCGGGCTCGGCGGATCATTTGGCCCTTTATAAGCAGGGCGCACCCCTGGAGCCGGACCTGAACCTCTATGACCTGGAGCATGTTTGCACGACCCATCCCCGCATGACCGAGTCGGAGTGGCAAGGCATCTACCGTCAGGCCTGGGATTCCTATTACGCCCTGGATCATCTGGAAACCCTGATGCGCCGGGCCGCTGCCTTTGACCGTAATCCTAAGCGTATCATGGAGATAGCTTTGGAATTTTATGGTTGCTTCAAGTTCGAACGGGTGCATCCCCTCCAGGGTGGCTTCCTCCGCCGCAAGGTCCGCACCGAGCGCCGCCCGCAACTCCCCCTTGAATCCCCCTGGGTCTTCTACCCCCGCCGCCTGGGTGAGATCTGGACCAGCTATTCAGGTTTGCTCGCCTATGCCTGGCGGGTCTGGCGCCTTTATCGGCGGGTCAAAAGAGACACGGAACGGCCCGGCTACCACTATCAGGATGAGGCCATGACGTTACTGGAGGAGCCCTTGAGCAATCCCAGGTAGGGGTTACCCCATAGGACCACCCCGGAGCCAACGAATATCGTCCGGGAAGGGACGCCCAGTAGCCATGACGCTGCCCCTAGGGGTCAACCTCCCAGGCCAGGGGCACCCGGCTGGGTGAGATTTTCCCCCGGCTGGGAAGATAGGTAGGGAGGGTGATGACGTCCCTACATTTTGAGATGATACGGGGGCGGCCAGGGGGAAGTTGCTGTAACTACTGACAGTTTCGGCAACAAAGGCCCCACCATCCCGTTACAAGAATCACCCCTGGTTGGGGGCTTGCCCTGATCCGACCCTGGGCCATGACAATAAGCAACAGCCTAATCCACCTTCAGGAGACACCATGAAGATCGAGACCTTAGCCATACACGCCGGCTTCGAGCCAGACCCGACTACCAAGTCCGTCGCCACGCCCATCTACCAAACCACCTCCTATGCCTTTGACGATACCCAACACGGGGCGGACCTCTTCGACCTCAAGGTGGCGGGTAACATCTATACCCGCATCATGAACCCCACCAGCGACGTGTTGGAGAAGCGGTTGACCGCCATGGAAGGGGGCGTCGGAGGTCTGGCCTTGGCCTCGGGTATGGCTGCGGTGACCTATTCGCTCTTTACCATTTGCGAGACGGGGGACAATCT
>CAZFZB010000143.1:0-6486 GCA_964523415.1 uncultured Chromatiaceae bacterium
GAATGGGGTTCAGGTGGTCGGAGGTTCGAATCCTCTCACCCCGACCAATTAAAACAAAGGCTTAACATCAATTTGGTGTTGAGCCTTTTTGTTGTTTGGCGAAAATTCAAAATTTACCCCCCTTTTACCCCCACTCCCCCAGGCGCTGGGTGACCCATTCAGACCGTCAGTACTGGCCTTGCGATGCCCGGCGAAGCTTGCCAGGAATGCCCGAAGGCTAGGCTAGGCTAGTCTGGACTAGAGGCCAGACCCAGGTCTGAGTCACTTGTCGGCGATCAACTTGTGCAGCCAAGTTGGCAAGGGGCATTTGCACCTAGGCCTCATGCCTGGCCCTCAACCGCCCGAAGGTGCGCCAATGTACCCCCCCTGGGCTTCCGGCCATTGACAGGATTATCCCTGGTTCCCAGCCAAGTCGATGCCGGATGCGTTCTGCCTGGCGCTGGCCCCGCTCGTCGGCACTCTCCCTCTGGCTGGGATTCGTGCCCCCGACCCTGCGGGGGCGGTGGTTGCGGTTTAGAGCGCCGCGCGCAGCACCGCGACGATTTCTGCCCCGCTCATCGGCGGACGGGCGGGCAGACGACCGTTGCCGTCGTGGATGATGCGTAGGGTCTCTGCCGCGTAGGTCTCGATCAGGCTGTCATCGATGCCCAGATCGGAGAATCGGGTCGGGCAGCCGATCGATTTCAGAAAGGCTTCGAGTCGGTCGATGCCAGCCAGCGCGCACTCCAGGTCATCTGGACCTTTGGCGCTCAGCCCGAAAATACGCTCGGCGAACTGGACAAACTTTGCCGGGTTCGCCTTGGCGGCGAAGCGCATCCACGCCGGATTGATGATGGCGAGGCCCGCGGCGTGGGTGATGTCATGATGGGCGGAGACGGTGTGCTCCATCATGTGTACCGGATAACCGGCGCTGCCGCTGCCGGACTGGATCCAGCCGTTCAGGGCGACCGTGGCCGCCCACTGCACATGGGCGCGTGCATTCAGGTCGCTGCCATCGGCGATCGCTCGGGGGCCATACTCTATGGTGGTGAGGATCGCCCCTTCAGCGAAGCGGTCCTGGATCGGCGTGTCGCCCGCGCCGTTGAAGTAGGATTCCGTGATATGGGTGATCAGGTCGCAGATGCCGTAGGCGGTCTGGTCCTTGGGGACGGTGACGGTCAGCTCCGGGTCGAGCAGGGCCACCCTGGGGTAGAGGCATTCGGCCTGGACGAAGGACTTTTCAGTGGTCTCCTGGTTAGTGATAACGGCACCACAGTTCATTTCGGAGCCGGTGGCCGCCAGGGTGGGCACCGTGATCAGGGGCAGCGCCTCGGTGGGAACGTGGGGATCCGGCTGACCGTGGTAGATCATGTCCCAGGGGTCGCCGTCGTACCGCACCGCCGCGGCGATCACCTTGGCCGCATCCATCACGCTGCCACCGCCGAGGGCGATGACCAGATCACAGCCCTGTTCCCGTGCCGTCGCGGCCCCTCGTTTCACCGAGGTGATGCGTGGATTGGGCTCCACGCCGTCGCACTCGAACACCGCCATGCCGGCCTCCGCGAGGCTCTTGAGGGCCCGGTCGAAGGTGCCGTTGCGCTTAACGCTGCCGCCGCCGGTGACGAGCAGGGCCCTGGTACCGAAGGGCTGGGCGAACTCACCCAGGCGCGACAGGGAGCCGGCAGCGAAGACCAGCCGGGTGGGATTGTGATATTCAAACTGCATTACTTGACTCCTCGCCAATGGCGACTCGATTGCACTGGTGACAATCTAGCTTTCGGGGGCCAGTGAGCGGTAGAACGATCCTCCAGAAATCTTGCCCAATCCTCGAAATCCCCGCAGGAAGGGGTGTCCCTACCCGGGCTGCCAGAAGAGAAACAAGACTCGTGATAGGATCCGTAATGATGGCGCACCCCTGCGGCCGGATCACCCATTCCTGCTCTATTCTTGCCTGATCCCGTGAATGTTGGGCGGCCTTGTTGTGGCCTCGGCGGCCATGGTGATAACGTCATCACCCGCGGCCCATACCAACCGAGGCACAGAACAGGCAAGGCAGTCGATGTGTTCCAATAGAGCGGCCAATGAGGATCAAGAGGGCGGGACGAGAGGCAGACCACTGAGTCTGGCAGATCGGATTGCCCGATGGACTAGCGGTAGCAATCGGCTGGACACGCCGATCCGGGGGCTAAGCCTGCATCGGTGGGAAGCACCCACCGAGCCAGAGAGTTACATGCTTGCACCCAGCGTTTGTCTGATCGGCCAGGGACGCAAGCGTTTGTTTTTGGGCGACGAGGCTTATGTCTACGACGCGCACCGCTCCCTCATCACCTCGGTCGACCTGCCGGTGGTGACACAGATCATCGAGGCGAGCGCCGACAAGCCTTACCTGGGATTAACTATGGAGCTCGACCTGCGGGTCATCGCTCAGCTCATGCTGAGCGATGACAGGCTACCGGGACGCGCATCGAACGATCGGCTCGGGGTGGCGGTTAGCGCCCTCTCACCGCCCCTGCTCGACGCCTTCAACCGGCTACTCGATCTGCTGGAGTACCCTGGCGATATCGCTGCCCTGGCGCCACTCGTGCAGCAGGAGATCTTCTACCGGCTGCTCACCGGCGAACAGGGGCCACGCCTGCGGCAGATTGCCTCGGCGGGAAACCATGGGTTTCAGGTCGCCCGAGCGATCAACTGGCTGAAGGACAATTTCAACAAGCCGTTGCGCATCGAGGAGTTGGCGAGCAGGGTGGGCTTGAGCCCCTCCGCCTTCCATAGCCACTTTCGATCCACGACCGCCATGAGTCCTTTACAGTTTCAGAAGCGAATGCGGCTGAACGAAGCGCGTAGGTTGATGTTGACGGAGCAAATCGATGCCTCGAGGGCGGCCTTCAGGGTTGGCTACGAAAGTCCTTCACAATTTAATCGGGAATACAGCCGTCAATTCGGCGTTCCTCCAATGCGGGATATCAAGAGCTTGATACAGGTTCACACAGCCTAAGGGCCGGGACGCGGAAGGGCGTCTGGTGACAAGACCGTTGGGTCTAACCCTTCCAGGGCAGGTCGATGTTGATCAAGCTATCCAGCCGGCGTGGAGCAGTGTCTTGAAGAATCCGGCTACGCGTGCCCGTTCCCGGTGCAGGAGAGGGCAAAGGGATGAGCCGGCACCGGGACCTGTCGAAGGCGACCGGCATCGCCATCTACTTTTCTGGCCCCGCATAGCCCATGGAAGCGGGGCGCGACGAGAACACAAACGGTCTGTTGTGGCAGTACCTGCCCAAGGGCACCGGCTTGTCCTTATTCAGCCAGGATGAACTGGATGCCATTGCCTACAAGCTCTATGCAAGACCGTGTATGGTGCATGGCTTCAAATCCCCCTCCGAGATTTGTGCCGAAATGACTGAAGAAAGGTCGGGCGGCTGAAGCAGAAGGAGTTCTTTTACTGTTGCAATTGGGTCTTGAGATCGCCCTGCGTGTCACCCTATCAGGTCCTTCATCTGTTTTCTGTCTCCCAGGCGTGGATTTGTTATCCGGCCCCTAATACGTAATTTTCGTGACTGGCTGCCCTGATCGTGGGGCGTGGAACGACCATGCAGCAGGTACGTCAAGGCGCGGGTGACGGGGAATGGACAGGGAGTGTTGTTCATGGCCTCGGGTGGAGAAGCGTCCTAGAGTCTCTAGGAGGTCCAGGAATGGTGACGTATAAGGATCAGAAACAACCCATGCAAGCGGTAATCGCATCAAGTCTAATCGTCGCTACGCAGTATGATTTTGGCGCTGGCAGGCTTGACCCGGGCGTAGTTGGGGCGAGGTACCAGGGTCAGGATGATGGTCTCGGCGGGCTCCACCAGGGGGTCCTGACGCGGGACCAGGGTCTTGGTGACCTGGCTGGCACCCATGGGAATGGTGACGCTCGTGCCCAAGGCCTTATAGTCCTGACTGGGGGTGGCGGTACCCGCGACCCTATAGCTGAGGGTGAGGGCGCTGGTGGTGTCGCCGCCACGGGTGAAGGTAAAGGTGCCGGTGGTCAGGCCAGACTCGGTGGCCACCTTGTCGGTGGCAACGACGGAGACCTGGGGTACGAAGAGGGCACTGACCGCGCAGGGGGCGGTGATGGCGCCGGTAGTGTAGGTAGTGCCATTCAGGCTGCCGCCACAACCCGTGACGTTGGCGCTGTAGCCAGTCTCGGGGGTGACGGTGAAGGTGGTGGTGGCACCTTGGGCCACCAAGCGCGAGGCGGGGTCGATGCTACCGTGGGCGCCAGCCGTGGCGGTGACGGTGTAGCTATTGAGGCTGAAACTGGCGCTGACCGTGCAGGGTGCGGTGATGGGGCCGGTGGTGTAGGTGTTTCCAGATAGGCTGCCGCCGCAACCCGTGACGTTGGCGCTGTAGCCGGTCTCAGGGGTGACGGTGAAACTGGTGGTGGCGCCATGGGCGACGTTCTGGCTGGCCGGGCTGATGGTGCCATGGGCGTCGGCCGTGGCGGTGACGCTATAGCTGGCCAGATCGTCGCTGGTCAGCGTCACGGTGGCACTGGCCGGACTGCCCGGGCTGTAACCGCTACCCGGGGTCAAAGTCAGAAGGATGGTCTCCTCGGCTTCCACCAGGCTGTCCTGCAAGGGTGTAACGGTTCTGGTCGCGGTGCTCGCCCCCGCCGCAAAGCTAACACTGGTTCCTAGCACCTGGTAGTCGCTCCCAGGCGTGGCAGTGCCGGTCACACTGTAGATGACGTTCAAGGTGGGGGCCGTATCGCCGGAGCGGCTAAAGGTGAAGGTGCCAGTGGTCAGGCCCACTTCGGTCGCCCTGTTATCGGAGGCGGTGACGGTAACGGTAGTCTTGGTCGGCAAGGCGGAGACCGCCCGGGCCAGATTGATGCGGGGTTTCTGGACGCTGATCACCTTGCCATCGGTAAGCGTATCGCCATAAGTCGTCAGGTAGCTTTTGACCTGGGTGGGCGTGAGATAAGTCCCAGTGATGGCTTTCGAGGCACTCTGGAGTACGGCGGCGGCGCCTGCGGCATAGGGGCAGGCTGCCGAGGTCCCCCCAAAACTCGAAGTGAAATCGCCGGTGCTGTAACCCCCGGGCCCAGCGATATCCGCCGTGTAGGCCTGGTTTGAAGTGGCGAAGAGGGTTAGGAAGGAGGCGGAATTTGAATAGGCAGTCACTTTGTCGGCTGCCGTGCTCTCAGCGACGTAATAGCCCGTGGCACAACCAGTAGTGGCAATTTTGTTGGCACAGGAAGTGGCATTGACACAAGGGAGATAGGTGCCAATGTTGGCGTCATAGACGGCACCTACTGAGTTGACGTAGGAAATACAGGCCGGCCAGGCCATGCTGCCGCAGTAACCATCATTGCCCGAGGAGGCAAAAAGCGCGATGCCGGCCGCCACGGCGTTGGCGGCGGCGGTGGTCATGGCGGGTACCGCGGTATCGCAGGCGGCGGCATAACTGCCTCCGCCGAAACTGGTATTGATGATGAGGATGGGGTTGGCGGGGTCGTCCTGCTGGTGGCTGATCGCCCATTCCCAACCGGCAATCATACTGGAAGAGGTGGCCGAACCGCCGGTACCTGAGGAAATCTTGATGGCATAGAGCTTGGCGCCGTGGGCGACCCCGCCAATATAGTCGCCCGAGTCACCCAGATCGCCGGCGGCGATGCCGGCGCAGGCGGTGCTGTGGGGATGGCCGGTAGTGCTGTTAGGCCGGGGGCCGGGGTCATTATCGCCGGTGTCGTAACCGCCGATGACCTTGGCATTGAAGATGGGGCTGCCGCCGCCACCGAGACGCGGATGGGCGGTACCGATGCCGGTATCGCAAATGGCGATGCTGAGGCCGTTGCCATCATAGGTCGCACTCGGGGTGTCGGCAGCCATCAGGGGGATGCCCTGCCGCAAATGCGGCTCCAATAACCCGTCCGGCTCAATGCGCAGGACGGCGGGATCAGCCAGGAGCCGCTCCAGGGCCGCGGGGGTAACGCGGGCGGCGAAGCCAGATTGGTAGGAAAAGCGTTGGGTAAGGGTAAGGCCCGGCAGCTTGATCTGGTCGATGAACTGGCCCACCGCCTGGGTGACGGTGGCCCGCAACCGGGTGCGAATGCCTGGATCCTGGAGATCGTAGAAGGCCTGGGCCGCCGCCGAGGTCTGGTTCTGGGGATGATCAGGGGCTAACGCGGATTGGGCGGCAAGTTCCGTGGCCTCAGCCGAGGGCTGGGGGGTGACGATCACCGCCGTGTCGCGGGCCCCCACTGCAAATGCTCCCAGGACAGCATCAGCATGGAGAAGTTTAGGGTTGGTGGTCGCGGTGAGGGGCAGATCGGCAGGAGGGGGGCTCCCCCGTGCCAGGTCCTGACGACCTGGGCTGACATCGGTCAGCACCGTGACACCTGGGCTGGCGAGGGTGAGGGGCGGCGTGGTAGCCAGAGGGACCTGAGGCTCAGCGAGGCTGGGTGCCAGACCGATGCCCAACAGGACGAGGAGGAAGGCTGAGAGGAAAACCAGTCCCCGCTCCCAGTTG
>CAZFZB010000144.1:0-6461 GCA_964523415.1 uncultured Chromatiaceae bacterium
TGAGCGAGGTCAAAGCGAATCTGACGGCCGAAGACGGCCCGGGTACCGGTGCCGGTGCGGTCCATGCGATCGGCACCCTGTTCGATCACATCGCGCAGGAGGTCGAGGTATTCCCTCACGGGCGGTTACCGGGGAGGGGGAGGAGGGAAAGGCCAAAATCCCCCGTGAGGCTATCCCAGCCCTCATCACTCGCAAAATTCCTGGGGCCTGGAGCCTGCGGTTGGAGCAGATGGGGGCGTGCCATCAGATGCGGGACTGTGACAGCAGCAGGGAACGGCCCTGCATGGCCCTTGGTCTTGGCAGGCCCATGAGGGCGAGCACGGTTGGGGCTATTGAGTCCAAGCCTGCGCCGATACTCAGGTTCCAGGGAACCTCGTCCATGACCAGGCAGGGCACCGGATAGAGGGTATGCTGGGTATGAGGGGTTTGGGTAACCGGGTCCACCATCTCGTCGCAATTACCATGGTCGGCCGTGAGGATGACGGCGTAGCCCGCCGCCAGGGCTGTGTCCAGGACCCTGCTGACCTCCCGGTCCAGGGCCTCCACCGCCGCGATCACCGCCTCCCGGACCGCCGTGTGACCGACCATATCGCCATTGGCGAAGTTGACGACAATAAAGGGATATTCCCTGCGCTCCAAGGCCGCCACCACGGCTGTGGCAACCTCGGGGGCGCTCATCTCCGGCTTCAGGTCATAAGTTTCGACCTGTGGCGAGGGGATCAGGAATTGTTCCTCGCCTGGCAGGGGCTCACTATGTCCACCGTTGAAGTAGAAAGTTACGTGGGGGTATTTCTCGGTCTCGGCGCAATGGAACTGGCGAATGCCCGCATCACTCAGGATCTTACCAAGGGTAACCGCCGGGGACTCATGATGAAAGGCAATGGGCATCTGATAGGTCTTTTCGTAGCGCATCATGCAAGTCACCTCGACGGGCATGAAGCTCCCCCGCGGAAAGCGCTCGAAATCCGGCTCGAGGAAGACCTTGAGGATTTGGCGTGGCCTGTCCTTGCGGAAGTTAAAGGAAAGGAGGCAGTCCCCTGCCTCGATCAGGGGCCCTGCCGCAATGCGGGTAGGCAGAATGAATTCATCATCCTGACCTGCAGCATAGGACTGCTCGATGGCCTCCCGTGCCGAACCCGCCTGCTCGCCCACCCCCTCCACCAGGCAGCGCCAGGCCTTTTCGGTACGATCCCAGCGGTTGTCGCGGTCCATGGCATAGTAACGGCCTGAGACACTGGCGATAAGGCCCCCTGCCGTGCCCAGCGCCCGCTCAACCTCCTCGAGATAGCCCAAGGCGGAACGTGGTGGGGTATCCCGGCCGTCGGTGAGCATGTGGACGGCGGGAATGGCACCCTGCTGGCGGCAAAGCTCAATGAGGGCAATCAGATGATTGACATGGCTATGGACGCCGCCATCGGATACCAGGCCGAGCAGGTGCAGGGGCCGGCCCAATTCAGCGGCGCGGCGGGCAGCGGCGATCAGAACTGGGTTTTGGAAAAAGGAGCCGTCACTGATGGCATCGTCGATCAGCACCAGATCCTGACGAATGACGCAACCCGAACCCAGGGTGATGTGACCCACCTCCGAGTTACCCATTTGGCCATCGGGGAGACCCACGGCCCGACCTGAGGCCTGCAGGGTGGTATGGGGGTAGCGGGCGAAGTAGCGGTCCAGATTGGGGGTATTCGCCAAAGCCACGGCATTGTTGGCCTTGGCGGGGTTGACGCCAAAGCCATCGAGAATGACCAGCAGAACGGGTCGGCGGGGTACGTTGGGCCAGTTGGCCATCTCCAAGACTCCAGGTTGGGAGGGGTAACCCCAGGACGTTTTCGGCCCAAGGCCCCTAAGAAGGCTAGTTTATACCCCTTGCCAGCCGGTTGGCTTGTTCGCTTTGCCAACCCAAAAGGGAAAACATCATCTTAAGCTTTGACCATATCGCTTCCAGCTGATTGCTTTTCAAGGGTATCCTCGGTTGCCACCGACCATGACCGACCAAATTGGTGCGTTTTCGTCGCCGCCATTCTGGTGGACAATAAGCGTAAAGAGGTTCGACGATGAATTCGCGATTCGGCAGGACCCCTCAAGGCCAAGGAACGCGAAGTAACCCGCGACCCCCTTCACCGCGGCCCACCGCGCCCATGATGTAGCCCCGCGTCGCAGCGGGGAATGAGGAGGCAGACATGAAACCCGACCGGATCATAGCGTTCGTCATGGCGGGCGGCCAAGGCACCCGCCTCCAACCCCTAACCACGGCCCGCTCCAAACCCTCGGTGCCCTTCGGCGCACGTTACCGGATCGTCGATTTTGTCCTCAGTAATCTGGTCAACTCCAGTATCAGCACCATCTATTTGCTGGTTCAGTACAAGTCCCAGTCCCTCATCGAGCATGTCCGCAAGGCCTGGACCATCTCTCCCCTGCTCCAGCAGCAGTTCGTGACCGTGGTGCCACCCCAGATGAGGATCAGTGCCAACTGGTTTCAGGGCACCGCGGACGCCGTCCATCAGAATCTCAACCTGATCGAGGAGCAATCACCAGACCTAGTGGCCGTCTTTGGCGCCGACCATATCTACCGGATGGATATCCAGCAGATGGTGGATTTTCATAAGGCCAACCAGGCCGATGTGACAGTCGCCGCCCTGCCCGTCCCACTCCGGGATGCGCGGAGCTTTGGTGTGATCGCCGCCGGACCTGATGGACGCATCCAGGCCTTTCAGGAAAAGCCGGCCCAACCCGCAGCCATGCCCGGTGACCCGGACCATGCCTATGCCTCCATGGGTAACTATATCTTCGGTACGGATGTCCTGATCGAAGCCCTCGAAGAGGCCCGCCGGAATGGCGAAACCGATTTTGGCGGTCATGTCCTGCCACGTCTGCTGCGTACCCACCGACTCTTTGCCTACGACTTCGCGACCAACCTGATACCAGGCATCAAGCCCTATGAACAACGGGTCTATTGGAGGGACGTCGGGAATATCGATGCCTACTTTGAGGCCCACAAGGACGTTTTAGGCGCCGAACCCATCTTCGATATGTTCAACCCCCAATGGCCCATCTATTCCAGCGGCTACCAGGGTCCGGTAGCGCGGGTGCTGGGTGGAGAGTTGCGAAACTCCCTGCTAGCAGCGGGCGCCATCGTCCACGAGGGCGCGCGCATCACTAATACCATCATCCGCCGCGAGGCGGTCATCGAGGAGGATGTCATCCTCGAGGATTGTGTCGTCATGGATTATGTGCGTGTCTGCCGTGGGGCGCGTCTGCGACGGGTCATCGTCGATCGTCACAACATTATCGCCGCAGACGACCGTATCGGCTTCAACCCGGAGGCGGACCGCCAGCGATTTACGGTTAGCGAGGGGGGTATTACCGTGGTTCCCGCCGGGCGCGTGGGTTACTTTGCCCGCGACCACCACCAAGGCACCAAGGGCCGCAGCTATTCCAAATGACATGATCGACCGGCATCTCGACGACCACCTGAACACCATCGCCAGGCTGCGTGAACAAAGCGCCTTGATTGAGGAAATCGCCGGCCTCATGATCCGGTGCCTGACGGCCGGGGGCCGCATCTTCTGGCTCGGCAATGGGGGTAGCGCGGCGGATAGCCAACACCTGGCCTCGGAACTGGTGGGACGCTTCGAGCGCGATCGCCCCGGCCTGGCTTCCCACGCCCTGACCACCGACAGTTCTGCCCTGACGGCGATTGGCAATGATTATGGTTTCGACCAGATCTTCGCCCGCCAAGTCGAGTCCCTGTGCCGACCGGAGGATTTGGTCATCGGCATCAGCACCTCGGGTAACAGTCCCAATGTCTTAAGGGCGATGGAAAAGGCACGCGCCCTAGGGGCCTTGACCGTTGGCTTTGGTGGCCGTGGGGGCGGTCGCCTCAAGGATCTGGTGGATGCCTGCCTGATCGTCGCCTGCGACAATACGGCGCGCATCCAGGAGGCGCACCTCCTCGTCGGCCATATTCTCTGCGACCTGGTCGAGGCGCATTTCTCCCCGCCCAGCCCCGACGCCTGAACCTTCCTTCATGTTCGAAAATCCCGAGGCCGTCCAGCAGGCCCTAAATTCCGGTTTTGGCAGGCGCCGGATCCTGGTCGTCGGCGATCTCATGCTCGACCGCTATCTTTGGGGCCAGGTGCGGCGCATTTCCCCTGAGGCCCCAGTACCCGTAGTGCATTTGACTCGCCGCACCCATTCCGCAGGCGGCGCTGCCAATGTCGCCCGCAACCTGGCCACCCTGGGGCTTGAGGTCCACCTTGCCGGGGTGACGGGCAACGACGAGGGCCGCACTGCTCTGCTCGCCGACCTGGCGGCGGACGGTATCCGCACCCAGGCGGTAACCATAGCCAGAGACCGGGCCACCACGGTCAAGACGCGGGTCATCGGTGATCATCAGCAAATGCTGCGTATCGACGAGGAGAGCAACAGGCCACTCGTTCAGGAGGACGAGTTCGCCCTCCGCGAGGCCATCCTGCCCCTCATGGCGGGGGCTGGCGCCCTGGTGCTCTCGGACTATGCCAAGGGAGTCCTCTCCGAGGCACTCTGCCACCACCTCCTGGCAGAGGCCCGGGTGCTGGGTCTACTCGTCCTGGTTGATCCCAAGGGCCAGGACTTTGCTAAGTACGCCGGCTCCAGCCTCATTACCCCCAATCGGGCGGAGCTCTCCCAGGCCACCGGCGTCCCTCGGGAGGACTTGGCTGGCCTGCTTGGCGCTGCGGCAGCCCTGAGAGGGGAACTGAACCTAGGGCTCCTGGTGCTGACTCTCAGCGAGTTGGGCCTGGCCCTGGTGGACGGATCAGGCACCCGGCGCATTCCAGCCCAGGCCCGGGAGGTCTTCGACGTCTCTGGCGCTGGTGACACCGTCATCGCCACCTTCGCCGCTGGCCTCGCCGCCGGGCTGGGGGTTGGCGATACCGCCCATCTGGCCAATCTGGCCGCCGGGGCCGTGGTCGGCAAGGTGGGGACGGTACCCATCACCAAGGCTGACCTTCTGGCCGCCATCCAGGGCGAGTCGGCTCAGGAACAGGCGGGCAAGATCATGGAGTTGACTTCCGCTAAAGCTAGGGTGCAAGGCTGGCAGGCCGCGGGGGAACGCGTCGTCTTCACCAATGGCTGCTTTGACCTGCTCCATGTCGGACATGTGAGCTACCTGGAGCTGGCCCGCCGCCAGGGCCAGCGCCTGGTGGTGGGCCTGAATACGGATTCCTCGGTGCGGGCCCTGAAGGGGCCGGAACGCCCTCTCATCGGTGAGCAGGACCGCGCTCGGGTTCTTGCCGCCCTGGCCGCCGTCGATGCCGTGGTGCTGTTCGACGGGGCGACACCCCTGGAACTCATTCTCGCCCTCCATCCGGATGTCCTCGCCAAGGGTGCCGATTACCGGGAGGAGGAGGTCGTCGGGGCCTCTGAGGTGAAATCCTGGGGTGGACAGCTGGTCTTGATACCCCTGGTCGATAATCGCAGCACCACCGGCATCATCCAACGCCTGGGGACCTCCCTGGGCAGGCAGTCTTAGGCCTAGGCCAGGGTCGGCCCATGTCAAGGGTGGTCGGCTTAGTCCCTAGATTACGCCATAGGTCTGCTGATGCAGGGCCTTGAGGGCGGCGAGGTCGATATCATCCAGGCCCTCCACCACCCGGGCCGAGCCGCTGAAATCCTCAAGTTGGGTATAGGTGCTTACCGTCACCAGCAGGGCCCGGAGATCGGCGCCCAAGGCGGAGCGTACGCCATTTGCCGAGTCCTCGATGGCGACACAGGCTGCCGGTGGCAGACTAAGTTGCTCGAGGGCATAGACGAAGATATCCGGGGCCGGCTTCTTGGCGGGGACTACGTCACCGGCGGCAATGACCTCAAACCAACCCGGCAGATCGGGATTGCCCGCGCATTCCAACAGGGTGGTGACATTCTCGGGGGTAGTGGTGGTGGCCACGGCGAGCCGGACGCCGGCATCCCGCGCCTCGCCCAACAACCGCAGGACGCCCGGCCGCAGAGGGATGGCCCCCGAACGCAGCAGGTCTAGATAATGGGCTGTCTTGCGTTGGTGGAGCCTGGCGATGAAGTCCGCCAGGTCTGGCCGCACAAGGAAGTCGGGGTGATATAGGTGCAGATAGTGCAGGATGCGCTCCTTGCCCCCCGTCACGGCAAGCAGTTCACCATAGAGGGGCACCGTCCAGTCCCAGTCGAGGCCAGCCTCCTGGAAGGCGCGATTGAAGGCCGGCCTATGGCCATCCCGCTCCGTGTCCGCCAGGGTACCATCCACATCAAAGATCAGGGCCTGAAGAGCCTGCATGTCCAACCTCCAACTAACGGGTCTATTCAGTCTCAAGGAATGCTAAGGGTACCCCAGCATTGCCTCCAGATGGCGAGGATTTCCCATGATGGGTAATCACGAGCCCTGATTCAAATTCAAGTGTTGGCAACAAATAGAACTGTCCGGTTTAGTAGCACATAAACTGTCCGCTCTG
>CAZFZB010000145.1:0-1379 GCA_964523415.1 uncultured Chromatiaceae bacterium
TCCTCTCAAGAAAGGTTATTTAGAGGTTGGGTCAGTGAGATATTATCGGACGCTAATATGCTCTTCAAGTCGGAACCAGGCCCAAGACCCAGTTTTGGACGGTCCAAGCAATCGGAGCAATCAGGCATGACCGGGTTTGATGACATGATTGCCGGTTTGCGCCTCCCCAGTGCCTACCCCCACCCGGTGGCCAGGGTTGACCATATCGAGACTCACATCTCCCACGTCTTCCTGGCGGGGGATTATGCGTACAAAATCAAAAAGCCCGTCAATCTGGGATTTTTGGATTTTTCATCCCCCGAGCGAAGATATTTCTATTGCCAGGAGGAACTGCGACTCAACGCCCGTCTGGCACCACACCTTTACCTGGAGGTTGTGCCGGTGACGGGCACGCCGGAGGCACCGCGCCTGGGAGGTGAGGGCAAGGTCCTCGAGTATGCGGTCAAGATGCGGCGCTTCGATCAGACGGGTCTCTTGAGCATGCGGCCGCTGGAAGGGGATTTACCGGAACGGGTCGCGGAACGCGTAGCGGCCTTCCATGCCGCTATCCCGTCGATCGACGAGGGTCAAGCCTTTGGTACGGCCGAGGCGGTGCTACTACCCATGCTAGCCAATTTCGAGGTGATCCGCAGCCGTTCCACGGATGAAGCCATCCTCGAACGCCTGGTTTCCCTCGAGGCCTGGACCCGCAACCGCCACATCGAGTTGACACCCCTTCTCCGTCAACGTCGTGCCGATGGCTTCGTACGCGAGTGCCATGGGGACATGCACCGGGGTAACATCGCCCTGGTTGAGGGGGAGATCCTCATTTTCGATGGCATCGAGTTCAATCCCTCCCTGCGTTGGATCGATGTCCAAAGTGAATTGGCCTTTCTGCTGATGGATCTGGAGGAGGCCGGTGAAGTAGGCCCTGCGCGGCGCATTCTGAATCGCTATCTGGAGCTGACCGGCGATTATGCGGGGCTGAGGGTACTGTATTTCTATCAGGTCTATCGCGCCCTGGTTCGCGCCAAGGTGCGGGCAATCCGGCTCAGTCAACCGGATCTCACCCCCGATGAGGTGGAGCGCGACCGGCGCGCATTGGGAGATTACCTGACCCTGGCCGAGGGCTATACCCAACAACGGCACCCTTGCCTCTGCCTCATCTCTGGCGTCTCGGGATCGGGTAAGAGCCGACTGGCCTTAGGACTAAGGGGGCAATTACCTCTGATTCACCTGCGGTCCGACATCGAGCGCAAGCGCCTCTTTGGCCTGATCGCGGAGGCGCGTACAACCCCGGGGACGGTCTGCAGTGGGATCTATGCCGCCGATGCTGGGGAAAGGACCTATGGCCGCCTGCTCGAACTGGCCGGGACCCTGCTGGACGGGGGTTTCAGCCC
>CAZFZB010000145.1:1479-6422 GCA_964523415.1 uncultured Chromatiaceae bacterium
ATTCCCCTGGATACCACGCGACCCGAATGCCTGGAGGAGGTGGCTCGAGGATTGGCCCAGACCTGTCATTGGCCCCAGTCCTGAGACCCACGCCAGGGACGGGAGGGATCTGAAGCGGGGTGTGACCTTGCCTCAACCCCGCATGGAGTCAAAAAACTCGCTGTTGGTCTTGGTCACCTTGAGCTTGTCGTGGAGGAACTCCATGGCAGCCAGCTCATCCATGGGATGCAGAATCTTACGCAAGATCCACATCTTCTGAAGTTCGGCGGGGTCCATCAGCAATTCCTCGCGGCGGGTGCCGGAGCGGTTGATGTTGATGGATGGGAAGATGCGCTTCTCGGCGATGCGGCGATCCATGTGGATCTCCATGTTACCGGTACCCTTGAACTCCTCGTAGATGACGTCGTCCATGCGCGAGCCGGTGTCGATCAGGGCCGTGGCCAGGATCGTAAGGGAGCCGCCTTCCTCGACGTTGCGTGCCGCCCCGAAGAAGCGCTTGGGCCTCTGGAGGGCATTGGCGTCCACGCCGCCCGTCAGGACCTTGCCTGAGGAGGGGACCACGGTGTTATAGGCCCGGGCAAGGCGGGTAATGGAGTCGAGAAGGATGACCACGTCGTGCTTGTGTTCCACCAGGCGTTTGGCCTTTTCGATCACCATCTCGGCAACCTGGACGTGGCGCGTAGCGGGCTCATCGAAGGTGGATGAGATGACCTCACCGCGCACCGAGCGGGACATCTCGGTGACCTCTTCCGGACGCTCGTCGATCAGCAGGACGATGAGGTAACAATCTGGGTGATTGTGCCCGATGGACTGGGCGATGTTTTGCAACATCATGGTCTTGCCGGCCTTGGGCGGTGAAACGATGAGCCCGCGCTGGCCCCGGCCGATGGGGGACACCAGGTCGATAGTACGGGCGGTGATGTCCTCGGTGCTGCCGTTGCCCAATTCAAGCTTGAGCCGCTTATTGGCGAACAGCGGCGTAAAGTTCTCGAAGAGAATCTTGGTCTTGGTCGCCTCAGGTCGGTCGAAGTTGATGTCGTTGACCTTCAACAAGGCGAAATAGCGCTCCCCCTCCTTGGGGGGGCGGATCTTGCCGGTGATGGTATCGCCCGTCCTGAGATTGAAGCGACGAATCTGGCTCGGGGAGACATAGATGTCGTCGGGTCCGGCAAGATAGGAAGAGTCGCCAGCGCGCAAAAACCCAAAACCATCCTGAAGAATTTCCAGTACCCCGTCGCCGGAAATCTCTTCGCCCCTCTTGGCATGCGCCTTGAGGATGGCAAAGATCAGGTCTTGTTTGCGTGACCGGCCAACACCCTCGATGAGCATGGTTTGAGCCATGTCCACCAGTTCGTTAACCGGCATCTTTTTCAGTTCGGTCAGGTTCATGTCGTTATTTGGAAAGGGGGTCTGGTAGATGGCTCAAAACCGCCGCGGGCCTCTGGGGTGCCCAAACGGTGGAGTGGAGATGGTACGTGGGTTGGGGCGGGGGCATCCGGTCGGAGGCCCCGCGCGGATCATTCCATTGCCTGAATAAGCCTGGAGGTCGTCACAGGTTGCTGTCGATAAATGCCGTGAGCTGAGATTTGGAAATGGCGCCAACCTTGGTGGCCTCCACCTCGCCCTCCTTGAAGAGCATCAGGGTCGGGATGCCGCGAATCCCGTAGCGTGGAGGGGTGTCCGGGTTCTGATCAATGTTCAGTTTGGCGACACTGAGCCGGCCCTGGTATTCCGCGGCGATCTCGTCCAGAACGGGCGCGATCATTTTACAAGGGCCGCACCATTCGGCCCAGTAATCGACAAGAACGGGATGGTCGGCTTTGATGACATCTTGCTCGAAGGATGCATCCGTCACATGGATGATGCGATCACTCACTTGGGTTGATCTCCCTGTCAGAGTTTGGCGCTTGCAGGTAGCGGCTTTGGAGGCGGATACCGCCGGCAAGCCTTGCAAATGTCGCGCGTAGCGGGCGAGCTGGGTAGCGCTGGGAACTGGGCTTGAGTAAGATGCTATTTCAGCCAAGATTCCAGAAATTTGCAAGCCTTTCGAAGGGCCGGCAATCATTCAGGCCCGAGAGCCACCCCTTTTCATGACCCAAACACACCTTTCCGACATTCGTTTCACCCGCTTCGATCTTGATCCCCGCATTCTTCAGGGCCTGGCGGATGCCGGTTTTGACTACTGCACGCCGATTCAGGCCGAGGCCCTGCCCATTGCCCTTGCGGGCCAGGACGTGGCGGGCCAGGCCCAGACCGGGACCGGCAAGACCGCCGCCTTCGTTGTGGCCACCTTGCAGCGCCTTCTGACCCAGTCCCCATCGCCCCACCGCCGGCCTAACGAGCCGCGGGCCCTGTTCGTGGCGCCCACCCGAGAACTGGCGGTGCAGATCCACAAGGACACCCAGCAACTGGCCGCTCATTGCGGTTTCCGTCTGGGTCTGGTCTATGGCGGCACCGGTTACCAGCAGCAGCGGGATGAGGTCGCCGCCGGGGTCGATATCCTCATCGGCACCCCGGGCCGGCTCATCGACTACTTCAAGCAACGGGTCTTCGACCTACGGGTCGCCGAGGTCGTGGTGATCGACGAGGCCGATCGAATGTTCGACCTGGGCTTCATCCAGGACATCCGCTATTTGTTGCGGCGACTGCCCCCTCCCAGCCAGCGTCTCGGCATGCTCTTCTCCGCCACCCTGTCCTACCGGGTGACCGAGCTAGCCTACGAACACATGAACGATCCCCGGCCGGTGGCTATCGAGCCCGATCGCGTGACGGCGGACAAGGTGGTGCAACGCTGTTACATGGTGGGCAATGACGAAAAGATCCCCCTCATCATTGGGTTGCTCAGGGGCCTGTCCGAGGCGCGGGTCATCATCTTCGCCAACACGAAACGCGCCACCGAGGGCATCTGGGGCTTTCTGGAGGGCAATGGCTTCCGCGCCGCCATTCTCTCCGGCGATGTGCCCCAAAAGAAGCGCCTCAGCCTGCTCAAGGCCTTCCAGCATGGCGAACTACCCGTGCTGGTGGCCACGGACGTCGCGGCGCGGGGGCTGCACATCCCCGGCGTAACGCACGTCGTCAACTACGATCTGCCCGAGGATGCGGAGGACTATGTGCACCGCATCGGCCGGACCGCGCGCGCCGGCGCCAAGGGCGACGCCATCAGCTTCGTCTGCGAAACCTACGCCTTCTGCCTGCCCGACATCGAACGCTTCATTGGTGCCAAGATCCCGGTGGAGCCCGTAAATGCCGAGATGCTGGCGCGGGTCGACCCCCGCAGCCGGGTACGGGTACCCCGCCATGGTGCCGGACATGAAAACGAAGGGCCTCGCCGGGGGCGGGGCGGCCGGGGCGAGGCCCCCCGTCCTGGAAGGCGACGCGGTCCCCAGGAGCCAGGCCCGAGCGCCGAGGCACAGGGGGGCGAGTCATCACCCCAGGGCGTGACGGCCAGCGATCCCCTTACCTCGGCCGAGTCACCCCCGGCGGAGGCGGCGGCACCCAGGCCAAGGCGTCGGCGGCGCCGGCCCCACCGCGCGGCGACCGGAGGAACCCTGGGGGCGGGGCCGGAAACCAGCGGATCAGTGATTCAGGAGCCCTGATCCCTCCAGGCCGGAATCAATCTCCTAGGCTGGGCAGCAGGTCCCCGAAGCCATGAATGGCCGGGTAAGCCCCACCCGGGTTTGGCGGGGCCTGGGTATCCGGTGCCAGCACCCCGATCAGGTGGCGGAAGCCATAGTCGCGTGCGGCCTGCAACACCCTGGGGCTGTCGTCGATGAAGAGGGTACGATCCGGATCGAAGGGCTCGAGGGTCTGGACCCGGTCCCAAAAGCCGGGGGTCTCCTTGGCCAGGCCCAGGTCATGGGCGCAGATGATGCGTTCCAGATGACCCACCAGGCGGGTCTTGCGCATCTTGAGGGCGATGGCCTTCTGATGGGCATTGGTCACCAGCACGCGCCTCTTGGCGCGCCTGGCCAGGGCCTCCAGGAAGGCCAGCACCTGGGGGTGGACGGCGATGAGGTGGTCTATCTCCTCTTTAAGCAGGGCGATGTCCAGACCCAGTTCGCGGCTCCAGTGGTCGATGCAGTACCATGCGAGGGTACCCTCATGATCCTGGTAGCGGGTGTGGAGGTGTGCCTTGGCCTGTGTCAGCGACAGATCGCGCGCCGCCGCATAACGGGCCGGGACATGTTCCCGCCAGAAGTGGTTGTCGAAATGCAGATCCAGCAAGGTTCCGTCCATGTCCAGGAAAACCTTGTCGATGAGGTTCCAATCGACCATCGGTGGCCTCTCGTCTCCAGGTTGCGGTGTAGGGCGCAAGAATACCCCCTTGGCCCGGCATTTTCCCCTCATCCTTGACCGGGTAGCGGACCCGATGCCCTGTAATATCATCCTATCCCCGCTGGTTCGGATGGAGGACCCCGCATGCCAAGCCTGAGAAAGCCCTGCCAGGGGTTCTGGCAAGCACTGTTCCTGATGGCCCTCGTCCTGAGTACGGGTAATGTCGCCGGGGAGGAGGATGATTTCAGTTTCGACGACTCCCCCCGAGAGCAGGCCCTGGAACACCCTGATTGGTTCAAGAAGAGCCTGCTCGACCTCCGGGAGGACCTGAACGAGGCCGCGCAGGCGGGCAAACAGGGGCTGATGGTCTATTTTGGTCAGGCGCGGTGCGCCTACTGCCACCGCCTGCTGCAGGTCAATTTCGGTCAGGAGGACATCACCAACTATACCCGCCAGCACTTCGATCTGGTGGCCCTGGACGCCCGCGGACCCCGGGAGGTGACCCTTCTGGATGGCGCCGCCATGACCGAACAGGAATTTGCCCAGCTCGAGGAGACCAACTTCACCCCCTCCATCCTCTTCTACGATCGCGAGGGCCGGGAGGCCTTGCGGTTGCGGGGCTATTACCCCCCCTACCAATTCCGCGCCGCCCTCGAATATGTCGCCGA
>CAZFZB010000146.1:0-6380 GCA_964523415.1 uncultured Chromatiaceae bacterium
ATATTGGTTGCGATAACCGCATTTTTCAGTTCGCATCCGTGGGGGAGGACCCCCAGGACAAGAAATACGCAGGTGAAGAGACCCTGCTCGAGGTGGGGGATCGCAATGTCATCCGCGAATTCGTCACCCTGCATCGGGGCACGGCCCAGGGTTCGGGGGTGACCCGGATCGGTAGCGACAACCTCTTTATGGCCTATGTCCATATCGCCCACGATTGCGTGATCGGCGACAACGTGATCATGGCCAATGCCACGACCCTGGCGGGCCATGTGAGTGTGGAGGACTGGGCCATACTCGGGGGCTTTACTATCATTCACCAATTCTGCCGCATCGGCGCCCACTGTTTTTCAGGTGGCGGTTCCGTTGTGGCTCAGGACATCCCCCCCTTCGTGCTGGTCAACGGTCACCCGGCCCATCCGCGCGGCATCAACTCCGAGGGACTGCGCCGACGCAACTTTGCCCCCGAGGTGATCGCCGCCATCAAGCAGGGTTTCCGCCTCCTCTACAAGTCCAAGCAGAGGTTGGCGGAGGCCTTGGTGTCCATGCGCGCCCTCGGCAGTCCGGAGGTAGATTATCTGGCGGATTTTGTCGCCAATAGCCCCCGTGGTTTTGTGCGCTGAAGTCGCCGCGCCGGATGCGCATCGGCATCGTCGCTAACGAGCCCTCCGGGGATCAACTTGCTGCCGGTGTCATCCGCGCCCTGCGTGAGGCGCGACCCGATGTCAGCTTCATTGGGGTGGCCGGGCCCCGCATGGCTGAGGCTGGATGTGAGAGCCTCGTCGATCAGGAGCGCCTTAGCGTCATGGGGCTGGTCGAGGTGCTCAGGCACCTGCCCGAGGTGCTCCGCCTCAGGCGCCAGCTTGGGGATTATTTCCTGGCCCATCCGCCGGACCTCTTCATCGGCGTGGATGCCCCCGACTTCAACCTGGCCCTGGAACGCCGGTTGCGCCGGGCTCGGATTCCCACCGCTCACCTGGTCAGCCCCACCGTTTGGGCCTGGCGGGCAGGGCGGGTCAAGGGCTTGCGCTCCGCGGTCGATCTGGTCCTAAGTATTTTCCCCTTCGAGGAAAGCTACTTGCGTGAGCGGGGCGTCCCCGCCCGCTATATCGGTCACCCCCTGGCGGACGAGATCCCCCTCCAGACCGATCGTGATGCGGCACGTCAGGCCTTGGGTCTGCCCCGATCAGGCCCGGTGATAGCCCTGCTGCCGGGCAGTCGCGTCAGTGAGGTCAAGCTACTGGCACGCCCCTTCATCGAGACGGCCGCCTGGTGCCAGGAACGTAATCCCCAGTCAGCCTTCGTGGTCCCCCTGGTCTCACCGCGCCTGAGGGACTTGTTCGAGGCGATACGGGCGCAGACCGGCCTGAATGTGCCCCTGACCCTGGTCGATGGCCGAGGGCGAGAGGCCATGATTGCCGCCGATGCCGTACTGACCGCATCCGGCACCGCCACTCTGGAGGCACTGCTCCTCAAGCGCCCCATGGTCGTTGGCTACCGGCTCGACCCCCTCACCTATCGGCTGGTCAAGTTCTTTAACCTCATCAAGGTGCCCCAGATCGCCATGGCGAATATCCTGGCTGGTCGGGAACTGGCGCCGGAATTTATTCAGGATCGCTGCCAGGCGGAAAGGATGGGACCCGCCCTGCTGGCGCTCCTGGAGGATACCCCCCGGCTGGCCGAGATCCAGGAGACCTACGCCAGAATCCATGGTCAACTCCGCCGCGACGCCAGTCGCGAGGCCGCCTCGGCCTTGCTGGAACTGGTTGCGGCTGCATGAGGATGCCAGGTTTCGCAAGGGTTTTGCCCGCGGTTCTGATCGCAGGGATCGACGAGGCGGGTCGCGGGCCCCTGGCCGGCCCGGTGACCGCCGCCGCCGTCATCCTGGATCCCGTCCGGATCATAGCGGGTTTGGATGACTCCAAGCGCCTATCCGCCGCCCGTCGCGCCGCTCTGGAGCCCGAGATTCAGGATTTGGCCCTGGCCTGGTCCGTTGCCAGCGCCAGCCCCGCGGAGATCGATGGCCTCAATATCCTCCAGGCAACCCTGCTGGCCATGCAGAGGGCGGTCGCGGGTCTCGCCTTCCCGCCCGATCGGGCTCTGGTGGATGGCAACTGCTGCCCCCAATTGAATTGTCCGGTGGAGGCCATCGTGGGTGGCGATGCCAAGGTAGCCGCGATCTCCGCCGCATCCATCCTGGCCAAGGTCGCCCGGGACCGGGAAATGGCCTGTCTGGACGCACTCTATCCCGGCTACGGGCTGGCCCTTCATAAGGGCTATCCGACCCCCGCCCATCTTGCCGCCTTGCGTGCCCTGGGCCCAAGCCCTATCCATCGCCGTTCCTTCCGACCCGTGCGCGAGGCCTTGGAGTACTCGCCCTGAAAGGGGCTGATGAGCAGTTGGGCCAGTCAGCCTTAATTCTTAGGGTGTCGAGGCGGGCAAGGGTCCCGGGTTGCCGATCTGATCAGCGAGGTCCTTGAGGGTCAAGCCGGACAGGGCCTGATCCCTGGCCTCGTCGAGGCGTGCCTCGATGGGCGTGAGACCCTGGGAGGTTGGCGCGGTTCCCCGGCTTTGCGGGTAGCCCCTCGCAAAGTTCAACAGCCTATTGAGGGGAATGGCCTCGGGGGCACGACGGGGGACATAGCGGTTGGGCTCATCCGCCGTGCGCAACAAAAAGCCGCCGGCCTCCAGCATGTCGAGGGTGTTCTGGGTGAAGCTACTGGGTAAGGCCAGGGCCTGGGCTAGTCCCTCGCTGTCCCAGGGTGAACCGCTGTTGTAATGGCGATGCGCCACCTGTCCCGCAACCGCCAGAATCCAACGTTCCTGGAGCAGGCAACTGGGTCCAGCGTCACCCTCAGTTGCCCCCAGGTATTCGGGGTGTTGGAGGTAAAAGGCGAGGCTGGATCCGGCCAACAGGATGAGCCAGGCAATATGGACCCACATCATGAAGAGGATGGGGATGGCGAACCCGGAATAGATGGCGGTGAGATGGGTGGAGCCGGCTATAAAAAAGGTGAAACCCCAGCCCGTGAGTCGCCACAGGGCCGCCGCTACCAGGGCCCCGGCCAGGGCGGGGCGCCATTGGACGCGGGTGTGGGGTAGAGAGGTGTAGATGAAGGTAAAGGCGCCGGCGAGTATCAGGTAGGGAACCAGCCAGCCGAACAGGTCCACCAGCCTGGACAGGGGGCCAAAGGCCAGCAGGCTTTGGACCGGGGCGCTGGCTTGGATGGTACCAGCGAGACCCGAGGCCGATAGAAACAGCACCGGAGCGACCAAAATGACGGTCAGGTAATGGCTGAAGCGATTGGCCAGGGAACGTGGTCGGGTGACATGCCAGATATGGTTGAAGGCATCCTCGGTCTTCTGAATCAGCGTGACCGAGGTATAGATCAGGAGCACGAGACTCAGGGTGCCCAGCACGGTGACCTGGGCATTTTCGACGAACTGGATGAGTTGGGTGGCGATGACCTCCCCCTTCTCCCCCAAGGGCACCAGGGCCTCCAGGAGCAGGGGCTCCACGCGGTTATGGACGCCGAAGCCCTTGAGGACGGAGAAGATCACCGCCAGCAGGGGTACCAGGGAGAGGAGGGTGGAATAGGCCAGACTCATGGCCCATAAACTGAGCTGCCCTCCCGCAAAGTCCTGCACCATGACCAAGGGCAGGCGGGGTAACCTGGGGACCAGCGCGGCGATCAGGCCCGAGCCTGGCTCTCGCTTTCCAAGTGTCTCGTCGTCGGGGGGGGATGAGCCAGGAGGCAGGGTCATGGCGGCTGGTCCAAAGGTAGCGGAGGTTGGCAGGGAACGGACAGATTATGCCGGAACAGTCGGCACTCTATACCGATCAGGTCGGAGTTATAAGCGCTATGTATTGTCCAGCCTTGAGTAGGGCCAGGCCTTCCTTTACCGGGTTCGCTAGGTCGCCCGGGTGCTTTGGGTATCGGGTCGATCGCAGATGTACAGGTCGCAGGGGCCTGCCGGGACTACAATACCAAGCCTTAGGCCCCAACCTTTCCGCCATCAAGCGGTCCTTGTCAGTAACCGTCAAGCGACTTTCACCCTACCTGGACTCGATGAAGACACTATGCCTATGACACGGATATCTCCCTTGGCCCCGCGCGGGCGCCGCCGACCCCTATGGAGCCGTTTGCTGACAGCGGCACTGATCACCGGCCTGCTGACCCTGAGCCTAAACCTTATGGCCGCATCGAGCGGCGAGAAGCGGTTGAAGGACTACCTCAAGGGCCTGAACTCCCTCACCTCCGAATTTCACCAATACACCCTGAGCGCCGATGGGGGGCGCATGATCGAGTCCGAGGGTACCTTCTATCTCCAGCGGCCGGGCCGGTTTCGCTGGGAATACCGGGCGCCCATGGCGCAGGTCATCGTGGCCGATGGTGATCGGGTCTGGCTCCATGACATCGAACTCGATCAGATCTCCCACCAGAGTCAATCCAAGGCCCTTGACGGCACCCCCGCGCAATTGCTGGCGTCCAACGAACCCATCGATCGCCACTTCCAAATTTCCACCTGGGACCCTGGCGATGGACGAGAATGGGTGGAACTGCAACCCAAGGACGCGGATGGGCAGGTGAAGCGGATCCGCATCGGCTTCATTGGCGATGCCCTGGATACCCTGCTCATGGAGGACAGCTTCGGCCAGATCACCCGTTTCAGCTTCCTGGACACCAAGCGCAACCCCAAGCTGGATCCCAAGCTCTTCAAACTGGACAGACCCATCGGCGGAGACTTTCTCGAGATCAACTAAAATGGCGGACAGGGTCGGTTCACCCCAGGCAATAACGCTGGCTTTGGCCCCCTTGGCCGAGCGCATGCGCCCGCGGACCCTCGCGGAGTTTCGGGGTCAGGCCCACCTGCTCGCCCCTGGCAAGCCCTTGCGGCGTGCCATCGAGATGGACCGGCCCCACTCCATGATCTTCTGGGGGCCGCCTGGCACTGGCAAGACGACCCTGGCGAGGCTGCTGGCGGGCACCTCCGGTTGCCACTTCATGCGCCTCTCGGCGGTTCTGTCCGGTGTCAAGGACATCCGCGAGGCGGTGGAGGAGGCCCGGCGGGTACGCGCCACCGATGGGCGGGGCAGCATTCTCTTCATTGATGAGGTGCATCGCTTCAACAAGGCCCAACAAGATGCCTTCCTGCCTCATGTGGAGGAAGGCACCCTGGTCTTCATCGGCGCCACCACCGAGAACCCCTCCTTCGAACTCAACAATGCCCTCCTGTCACGCGCGCGCGTCTATGTCCTCAAGGCCCTGGCAATCGAGGACCTGGCGGGAGTCATCGACCAGGCACTCGCGGATCAAGAACGGGGTCTGGGCCGACTGGAACTGACCCTGGCACCTGACCAGAGACGGGTGCTGGCGGAGGCCGCGGATGGCGATGCCCGCCGCGCCCTGAACCTGCTGGAACTGGCGGCGGACCTGAGCGAGGGGGGAGAGATTGGCGAAGGGGTGGTGACGGAGGTCATCGCCGGCCACAGCCGCCGCTTCGATAAGGGTGGCGACATCTTCTATGACCAGATCTCCGCCCTGCACAAGTCGGTGCGCGGATCAGACCCGGACGCGGCCCTCTACTGGCTGGCGCGCATGATCGACGGCGGCTGCGACCCTCTCTATATCGCCCGGCGGGTGGCGCGCATGGCCAGCGAGGATATCGGCAATGCCGACCCCCGCGCCCTGGCGTTGGCCCTGAATGCCTGGGATGTACAGGAGCGCCTGGGCAGTCCCGAGGGCGAGCTGGCCCTGGCCCAGGCGGTGGTCTATATGGCCTGCGCGGCCAAGAGCAACGCCGTCTATCTGGCCTGGAAGGCCGCCCAGGAGGATGCCCGCCAGTCTGGCTCCCTGGAGGTCCCCGTTCATCTGCGCAATGCCCCAACTCGGCTCATGAAGGAACTGGGCTATGGTCACGACTATCGCTACGCCCACGATGAGCCCGAGGCCTATGCCGCCGGGGAGGTGTATCTCCCCGACGGCCTGAGGTCGCGACGCTATTACGCACCGGTGGATCGCGGGCTGGAGATTCGCATTCGCGAGAAACTGGCGCACCTACGGGAACTGGATAGGCTCGCGCGTGCCGGGTCCGGTGCCTCCGTCCGCGGGACGCCGTAAATGTCGCAATGTTTCATCCCTTGGAGGACCCCAGGTGCCCCCGTCCGCGGGACGCCGTAAATCCCTCCCTGGAGGCTCGGGCATGGCATCCCTGCCATGCACGCCCCCGGACGGGGACACCAGGCCCCGTCTATGAGGATCTGGCGGCCTGGGTAAAGACGTTCTTACTAACTTAACTGTCAAGTCCCGGCTGATTGTATGGTCGTTTGTGAAAGAGTTCAGGGTGGTCGCGGTACCAAGTTTTGAGGCATTCGATGGGGG
>CAZFZB010000147.1:0-6232 GCA_964523415.1 uncultured Chromatiaceae bacterium
ACCCGCGTCAATGGCCAGTTCCGCATCGCCCTCATGGATCTGGCGACCCACGCCACACGTTTGCTGAGCCGGGGCGGGTTGGATGAGTCGCCGAGTTTCGCGCCGAACGGCAGCATGATAATTTACGCCACTCAGAGCAACGGCCACGGCGTCCTGGCCGTGGTCTCCACCGACGGAAAGGTCGGCCAGCGTCTCTCTCAGGACGCGAGCGAGGTGCGCGAACCGGCCTGGTCCCCTCCGCCACCCTGAGCATGCCTATGAATAAACGATTCACCCCGATCGCCGTCCTCCTGATCGCGAACCTGGGGCTCGCCGGATGTTCCAGCGAGCCCAGCCAGGGTCCCGGGTCCAGGCCCGCCCTGGGTGGTGCCGCCACCTCCGGTTCGGCGGGCCCTGCCATGCCTCCGGGATTCAATGACCCCAACAGCCCCCTGTCCCGGCGCGTCATCTACTTCGATTACGACAACAGCACTATCAAGCCGGAGTTCGTCGAGGTGTTGCGGGCTCACGCCCGTTATATCGCCACCAACCCCAAGGCCAAGGTGATGCTGGAGGGACATACCGACGAGAGGGGCACCCGGGAATTCAACCTGGCCCTGGCCGAGGATCGCGCCGCCGCGGTAAGGCGCTTCATGCGTGCCGAGGGCGCGGCGGAATCCCAACTCGGCATTCTGAGTTTCGGTGAGGAAAAACCGGCCCAGCCCGGTCAGGGCGAACAGATCTGGGCCCTGAATCGCCGCGTCGAACTTGTTTATTGAGGCCTTCCATATGCATCGCCATTCTCTTGCCCTTGCCATAGCCAGCCTGGTCGCTCTGGCGCCAGCCTGGTCGTCCGCCGCGGATATCGAGGGTCGCGTGACCCGCATCGAAAATATGCTCGATAATCAGCGGGGTTCCGACCTCACCCTCCAGTTGCAGGGGTTGGAACGGGAACTCCAACGTCTGCGCGGTCTGGTCGAGCAGCAGAGGCACGAAATCGAAGGCCTCAAACGTGCCCAGGGCGGATCCCCCGCGGAAGGGGTCAGCCCTGCGGATAACTCGGCGGGGCAGGGGGCAGGGGCGCCGGCCTCGCCCCCCGCGCTGGGTCAGGCAGGGCCCCCGCCAGCCCAGGAGCAGGCCCCGGCCCTCGGGGAGGCGGCGAGACCGCGGGCGGGTGTCGAGTCGAAGGTGCCCCCTCTTACGTCCGTCGCGCCCCCCGAGTCTCGGGAACCCGGAGAGACCCAGCCCGTCGTGGCGACCCCGCCGCCGGTGGAGCAGGCCGCTGCCAAGCCGGTGCCAGGTGAGCAGGAGGCCTATATCAAGGCCGTCGAGCCGCTCAAGGAAAGGCGCTTCGAGGAGGCGTCCGTCGCCCTGACGGAATTCCTGGCCAGGTATCCCAGGAGCGCGAATGCCGACAAGGCCCACTTCTGGCTGGCCGAGACCCATTACGTCAATCGCGATATCCCGGCGGCCCTCAAGGAGTTTCAGACCGTCCTCAAGGATTATCCCAAGAGTTCCAAGGTGCCCGGAGCCCTGCTCAAGATCGGTTACATCCAGGACGATGCCAAGGACCCCAAGGCCGCCCAGATCACCCTGGAGGAGATCATCCGCCGTTTCCCCCAGAGTGGCGAGGCCCGTCTGGCTCAAACCCGCCTGGATCAGATGCGTAAGGAGGGCCGCTGATCCGCATCAAGACGCGACCTGATCTGTTGTGGGTGCCCGCCCCGGGGTCAGGCAGGGGCCCGCATCAGGGCAGTTTTTCGATCTGGTGCAGGAGATCGTCATAGCGGTCACCCAGGACCGTGGGCATGTCGGCCTCCTTGGCGCCGGCGCAGCCGCCCGCTTCCTTGAGCCGGGCAAGAAACTCTTCCTGTAACCGCGCCTGGGCGCGGCGGTAGGAACCTTCGGGAAAGAGGTCGTCCTGGACCTTGAGCACCGTCAGGCGAAACTTGCTGGCCAGGATCTTGTTCAAGTTATTGGTGCGGCGCCCGGATTGGTCGCTGCGGCAGCGGGCGTTGTAAAGGTCGACATCGGCGGCGGCGCTTACGGCCTCGACCAGCAGGCGTTCGGTATTCTCATCCAGCAGGGGCTGGGCTACGGCCATACCGGACGCCAGGATCAGCTGCGCCAGGATGCCCGGGCCCCGCCGTCTGGCGGGCCAGGGGGTGCTCACCAGTGCCCCCTCCGAGTCAGCTTTGTCCATAGACGGGGATCGCGGCCCCATTGACGGCGCGGGCGGCCTTGGAGACCAGAAAGAGGATGACGTCGGCCAGGGCCGCAGTGGTCACCCACCGGCTCGGGTCCGCATCCGGCATGGCGGCACGGTTCTGGGGGGTGTCGAGGGTACCGGGGAGGACGCAATTCACCCGGATGCCGTCATCTCGATGCTCCTCGGCCAGGCTTTCGGTCAGCCGGATGACCACGGCCTTGGATGCGCAGTAAGGGGCCATGCTCCCCTGGCCTTTGAGGGCGCTACGGGCGGCCACGTTGACGATGCAGCCGCCTCCTGTCGCCAACAGGTGGGGTATGACGGCGCGGCAGGCGTGGAAGACTGTCCGGGCATTGAGGTCCATCATCTGGTCCCAATCCGAGTCCGGGGTCGCGTGCAGGGGGGGTCCCATGGTGAAGCCGCCGGCGATGTTGGCCAGGATGTCGATGCGCCCAAAGTGGGCCATGACCTGGTTTGTGGCCTCTTCCACCTGGCGAGGGTCAATGAGATCGAGGGCGAAGGCCGAGCTATCCCCAGCCGCCAGGCCCGCCCTGGTGGCTTCCAGGCTGGTGAGGTGGTGGCCGAGAAGGGCAATGCGCGCGCCTTGGACGGCCAGGGCCTGACAGACGGCCTGACCGAGGTTGCCGGCGGCGCCGGTGACGATGGCGACCTTGCCGCTGAGTTCTGGCATGGGGTGACTCCCGATGGTTGGCGATTAGGGGTCTGGCGCCTCGCGGTTCCCAAGACCAGGGGGCAATTCCCGGGTCGGGGCCGCATCGCCAGCTTCATGGCTGCTATCATAGCGGTATCTACAGGGCTTCGGACACTGACGTCGTGGATTCTCCCTCCCCTCGGTTCTCTCAATCCTCATCCAGAGAAGGGCTGGTCCTGCTGTCATGAGCGAATGGCTCCTCCTCCTCCTGCCCCTGGCGGCCGCCTCCGGCTGGTGGGCCGCGATGCGGAGTTTTCAACGCGCCAGGGGCGGCGGCACCCCCGATCCCGCCTATTTCCGCGGCCTCAACTATCTGCTCGACGACCAGCCGGATAAGGCAATCGACGTCTTCGTCAAGCTGGCGGAGATGGATAGCGAGACGGCCGAGGTTCAGTTGGCCCTGGGAGGGCTCTTCCGTCGGCGGGGTGAGGTGGACCGGGCGCTGCGCGTCCATCAGGGACTCATGGCGCGCCAGGACCTCCCCAAGCCCCTGCGGGCCCAGGCCCTGCGGGAGTTGGCACAGGACTATATGCGCGCCGGCCTCTTCGATCGCGCGGAACGCCTCTTTGAGGAGTTGACGGAATTTCGCGACCATCGCCGCCTGGCCCTGACCAGTCTGCTCGACATCTATCAGCAGGAAAAGGACTGGCGTCGCTGTCTGGAGACGGCCGACCGACTCCAAAGCCGGCTCGGGGAGTCCATGGGACAGGCAATGGCTCATTACCATTGCGAACTGGCGGAGGAGGCCCTACGGCTGGGGGATGACGAAGGGTCAGAGGGCTGTTTACGCAATGCTCTGGCCAAGGATCCGGGATGTGTTCGTGCCACCCTGCTCCAGGCGCGCCTGGCCCTGGACCGCGGTGAGGCGGATCGGGCCATCCACCTCTACCACCGGGTCGGCGATCAGGCCCCCTGTTTTCTGGCAGAAATCCTTCCGGGGCTGCTGGAGGCCTTTCGAGGCCGCCCACCCTCGGACCTGCTGGAAACCCTGCGCGGTCTGCATCGGGAACACCCCAACGGGGCCTTGCTGCTGGCTATGGCGGATGCGGTCGAGCGGGTGGAGGGGCGCCAGCCGGCGATCCGCCTTCTGGTCGAATATGTGGGTGGTCACGCCGATCTGGCCGCGGTCGAACGTCTGTTGGAACTCCGAGAACTGCCCCTGACTGCCGAGGGGGCCGAGGCTCTGGGGATGTTGCGAACCCTAAGCCGGGTCGCGAGATATCTGCGCTCGCGCCAGCCTCGCTATCAGTGCGATCATTGCGGTTTCGTGGCCCGCCGTCTCCATTGGCAATGCCCCGGCTGTAAACATTGGGCCAGCATCCTGCCGGTCCAGCCCGCCGCGCTCGGGGATAGTTCAGAGGTGACGGTGGCCTAGGCATGCTGGGGTTAGAGGGGTAACAGGGGGGGCATCCCATTGAAGAAAGAACCGCGCATCATCGTTGCCCTGGACTTTGCGAACCAGGAACCCGCGCTGGCCCTGGTCGAGCGTCTGGACCCGCGCCGCTGTCGCCTCAAGGTGGGCAAGGAGATGTTCACCCGCTATGGCCCGGCCCTGGTGGAACGATTGGGGGGCCTGGGTTTCCAGGTCTTTCTCGACCTCAAATTTCACGATATCCCCAATACCGTGGCGGCTGCCTGCGCGGCGGCGGCGGACCTGGGGGTCTGGATGATGAACCTCCATGCCTCCGGAGGTCCCCGCATGTTGACGGCCGCGCGGGAGGAATTGGCCAGGCGGTCCGACCCACCCCTGCTCATCGCCGTTACCGTCCTGACCAGTCTGGACGCCGGCGACCTGGAGGCTATCGGTTGCCCCGGCGAGCCTCGCCAGCGGGTGCTACGGCTTGCGACCCTGGCCCGCGACGCGGGTCTGGACGGCGTGGTCTGTTCCCCCCAGGAGGCGGCCCCGGTCCGGGCCGCCCTGGGTAGCGACTTCAGGCTGGTGACCCCTGGCGTCCGCCCCGCGGGCACCTCCGTTGGTGATCAGAAGCGAGTCATGACCCCCGCCGAGGCTGTCGCCGCCGGTGCGGATTATCTGGTCATTGGCCGGCCTATCACGGCAGCCCCCGATCCCCTGGCGGCGTTGGCCGGGATCGAGGATGAATTAGGATCCTGATCGGGATGAGGGTTGGTCCAGGGTGCCAGGGCGGGTCCTGGGCTTTTTCAGACACACCAGCCCCGGCATTGCCCAGAATGAGGGGCATTACATTGAGCGAGGGTATTCGATGGCCATGATCCGTAAAGCCGTATTTCCCGTCGCGGGCCTGGGGACCCGCTTCCTGCCGGCCACCAAGGCCAGTCCCAAGGAGATGTTGCCGGTGGTAGACAAGCCGCTCATCCAGTACGCGGCGGAGGAGTCCGAGGCGGCGGGAATCAGTCAGATGATCTTCGTGACCGGACGTGCCAAGCGTTCGATCGAGGACCACTTCGACAAGGCCTACGAGCTGGAGGCGGAACTGACCCAAGCCGGCAAAACGGCGCTGCTGGGTATTGTCCATAACATTCTTCCGTCCCATGTGACCTGCATCTATCTGCGCCAGGCCGAGGCCCTGGGTTTAGGGCATGCCGTCCTTTGTGCCAAATCCGTGGTAGGGCACGAGCCCTTCGCCGTGCTGCTCGCGGATGACCTCATCAAGGGCGATGGCCAGGGCGTCGTGGCCCAGATGGCGGATGTTTACGAACGTTATGGTTGCTCGGTGCTGTGTGTCGAGGAGGTACCCTGGGATGAGACCAACAAGTATGGCATCGTCGAGACCGAGAAGGGACCCGACGGCGAATTGCGGGTGACCTCCATCGTCGAGAAGCCCGCTCCTCAGGATGCCAAATCCAACCTGGCCGTGGTCGGGCGTTATCTGCTCACCCCGCGCATCTTCACCAAACTGGAGACCACCAGCCGCGGCAAGGGTGGCGAGATCCAACTCACTGATGGCATCTCGGCCCTGCTCCAGGATGAGCCCGTCATCGCCTACCCCTTCCGCGGCAAGCGTTACGACTGCGGCAGTAAGCTCGGGTATCTTGAGGCCCAGGTTGAATTCGGTTTGACCCACAAGGAGCTGGGAGAGGATTTCCGTGCCTATTTGCGAAGTCTAGAGTTTTGAACCGTCCCTTGGTATCCAGGAGGGTTGGCCTGCCATCAGGCAGGTCTGATAGCCCCTGGGTTGCTAAGTCAACCAAACTCTGGTGAGGATAGGTCCGGGCTTACAGGCTTCTAACCGATCCTCACCGTAAATCGCATCCATTCTGCCGTGGATTCATCAAGGCACTGGATCAACTGAGTCCCTTAGGATGGCGTGCAGGTGGCGCTGGCCGAGCCCACAGGTAGTGCGGTCGCATCG
>CAZFZB010000148.1:0-6200 GCA_964523415.1 uncultured Chromatiaceae bacterium
CCCTGGATGAGTTGAGCCCACTGATTTATCCGGAGGGGGTACCCGACCGGCATGGGCCCCTGTCCAAAGTGATTTAGAAACAATTACTGGTTTTTCCGAGGGGTGCCCGGCACCCCCGGCTATATTTCCCCCTACGGATTTTCTTCCCCGGATGCTGTTTTCATGCTGGAGCAACTTCTCCGTATCGTCCAGGAGGTCAACGAGGCCCCTGATCTCGAACAGGCCCTGGCCATCATAGTCCGCCGGGTCAAGAAGACCGTCGGCGCCGAGGTCTGCTCCGTCTATCTCAATGACTTCGATAAGCGTGAACATGTGCTCCAGGCCACGGACGGTCTCAATCCCTCCTCCGTCGGCCGGGTAAGGTTGCCCTTGAATCGGGGCCTGATCGGCCTGGTCAGCGAGCGTGCCGAACTGGTGAATCTGGACGACGCCACCATTCACCCTCGCTACATGTTCATCCACGAGACTGGCGAGATCCGTTACCGGGGCTTCCTCGGCGTGCCTATTATCCAGAACCGGCGGGTGCTCGGCGTTCTGGTACTACGTCACCGTGAGGCGCGCCGCTTTGGGGATGATGAGGTCACCCTGGTGGTGACCATCGCCTCCCAATTGGCGGGCGCCATTACTCATGCCCGGGCGAGTGGCGAATTGGCCCGCTTGCAAGGGGCGGAGGATCTCCCCAGTCGCTTTTTGCAAGGTCTGGCGGCCTCCCCGGGCATTGCCATTGGCACGGCGGTCGTAGTCTATCCCTTGGCGGATCTGGATGCGGTTCCCGACCGGGAGGCAGAAGACCCCGTCCAGGAGGAGGCCTCCTTCCGCGCGGCCATCGCCGCCGTCGTGGGTGAGATTCAGCATTTCGCCACCCGCTCCGCCCGGACCCTGCGTCCGGAGGATCGCGCCATCTTCGATGCCTGGCGCCTCATGCTGGAGAGCGATACTCTGCTCGATGGCGCGCTGGAACAGATCCGGGCCGGCAACTGGGCCCCAGGTGCCCTACGAGTGGTCATTGCCGAGCATGCGCGCATCTTTCAGGCCATGGATGATCCCTACCTGCGGGAACGGGCCTCAGATGTACGCGACCTGGGTCGGCGCCTTCTGATGCACCTGCAAAATGAGGAACCGCGGCAGGTTACCTATGGGCCTGAGACCATACTGGTGGGCGAGGAAATCAGCGCCATGCAACTCGCCGCCGTGCCGCGCGAATGCCTGGCTGGCATCGTCTCGATCAAGGGCTCCAGTTCCTCCCATATCGCCATCCTCGCCCGAGGCCTAGGGGTGCCCGTGGCTATGGGTGTCGCTGATTTGCCCGTCGGTCGGCTGGAGGGCAAAGAGGTGGTGGTGGATGGCTACCGGGGCCGCGTCTATCTCGCCCCCGGACCGGTGGTGCGGGCGGAATACCAACGTCTGCGCGACGACGACCTGGCCCTTTCCCATGAATTGGAGAATTTAAGGCCGCTGCCCTCGGAGACCCCTGACGGCTACACCATGCCACTCTTTTTGAATAGTGGCCTGGTTTCGGAAAACCGCCCCATCGGGATCGAGCAGGCCGATGGCATCGGCCTCTACCGAACCGAGTTGCCCTTCCTGGTCAGGGACCGTTTCCCTGGGGAGGCATCACAACACAGCAATTACCGTCAGGTGCTGGAGACCTTTCACCCCCGCCCGGTGACGATTCGCACCCTGGATATCGGCGGCGACAAGCCCTTGCCCTACTTCCCTATCGAGGAGGCCAACCCCTTTCTTGGCTGGCGGGGCATTCGCATCACCCTGGATCACCCCGATATCTTCCTCACCCAGGTCCGCGCCATGTTGCGCGCCAACCTGGGATTGGGCAATCTTAATCTGCTGTTGCCCATGATCAGTACAGTGGCCGAGGTGGACGAGGCCAAGCGCCTCATTCGCCGGGCACGCGATGAACTGCTGGAGGAGGGCCTCGAGATTATGATGCCGCCACTGGGCGTCATGATCGAGGTACCGGCCGCCGTCTATCTGGTCGATGCCCTCGCGCGGCGGGTCGATTTCCTCTCCGTGGGCACCAATGATCTGACCCAGTACCTGTTAGCGGTGGATCGCAATAATTCCCATGTAGCCAAGCTGTTCGATGAACTTCACCCTGCCGTCCTCAAGGCCTTGGAGCTGGTGGTGGCCGGAGCACGCCTTCATCATCGCGAGGTCAGCATTTGTGGAGAAATGGCCGGTAACCCCCTGGCCGTACCCCTCCTGCTGGGAATGGGCGTACATGCCTTGAGCATGGGCGCTGGCAGCCTGTTACGAGTCAAGTGGGTGGTGCGCAACTTCAGCCGCGGTAAGGCGCGGGAATTGCTGGAGATTGCCCGTCATTGCGAGGATGCCGGCTGTGTGCGCAGGTTGATGTTGGAGGCCCTGGAAGAGGTCGGGCTTATCGGTCTGGTGCGGCCAGGTAAGTGAAATCCGACAGATCGCTTGTCTGACAAAGTCCCCAAGCCCTGAATTGAAGCCGCCTTGCGCCGCGGCCGTTTTGGAGATCACCCCCATGGCCATCAAAGCCGACCGCTGGATACGCCGCATGGTTGCGGAAATGGGCATGATCGAGCCCTTCGAACCCGGTCAGATCCGGGAATCCCCGCTAGGCGAGCGCCTCATTTCCTTCGGTACCTCCAGCTACGGCTACGACATCCGCTGTGCCGATGAATTCAAGATCTTCACCAATATCAATTCGGCGATTGTCGATCCCAAGAACTTCGACGCCAACAGCTTCGTGGATCTCAAGGCCGATGTCTGCATGATCCCCCCAAACTCCTTTGCGCTGGCCCGCACCGTCGAATATCTGCGTATCCCCCGCGACGTCCTGGTGGTTTGTCTCGGTAAGAGCACCTACGCGCGCTGCGGGATCATCGTCAATGTCACTCCCTTGGAACCCGAGTGGGAAGGTCATGTCACCCTGGAATTTTCCAATACGACCCCTCTGCCGGCCAAGATTTACGCCAACGAAGGCGTAGCCCAACTCCTGTTCTTCGAATCCGACGAGGGTTGCGAGACCTCCTACCGCGATCGCGGTGGAAAATATCAGGGTCAGCGGGGGGTTACCTTGCCAAGGCCCTAACAGGTCCGCAAACAAGGTTTCAATGCGGCCAGGGTTTAGCCTATAATCCGCGATCTTTCGCGCCCTTAGCTCAGCCGGTAGAGCATCTGACTTTTAATCAGGTGGTCGCGCGTTCGAGTCGCGCAGGGCGCACCAATAAAACAAGGGGATAAGTGTTTACTTATCCCCTTTTTCTTTTCGCAGGGAAGACGCGAGGGACACTAGCCCGCAAAGCCCGGCAAGGGAAAACGGACCGAAAAGACAAACGCCTATATCGAAGTCTCCTCCCCGTCCCGGGGTACAGTCAAGGCTCCGCTCACCCCCTTGACCACAGGGGGTGATCTGCAAGCCGAAATCGGCTTGCCTGGAGGTTTCGAAGGCGGTTTCCGCAGTAGTAAGGTGTTAGAGGTATGAAATTGGAGGGAAGGCTGGGGTTGTTTTCGTCGTTCTGCCAGTGAGACTTGAGCCGCCGTGTCACACCTTGTAACTGGGTATTTTTGGGTACTTGGAATAGGGTCATGCAGACCATAGGGTTTTAAGCTAGAGGTTCCGGCCCGCCAAGGACCCGGGGGGGACAGCCCCCTCGCCGGGGTCCACCACCAGAGGTAGAGTCATGACCGACCCAACCTTTAGATCCCTGGCCGAGACGGTACAGTACAACTGCAACATCTCGGATGCGCGCCATGGGGCTGACTACTCCCTGTGCGTCTATCTCATGAAAATGAGGGAGTATTACCGCTGGGAAATGCACCTTCCTTACGGCTCAGTTCTGGAGAAGGAGTACGTTGGTAATTGGCTGACCGCTCGGGAGCAGTTGTGGGAGGAGTTGGAGGGCGCTGAGTTCAAACCAGTCACCGTGGCCGGGGAACTCTTCGATCCGTTCGACTCCCAGGCGATCAACGCCCGGATTGCACCCCAGGGCCTGGTCTATAGTGCCGGTTTGGGCCACGGGGCCAAGCCCCATTTCTTCCTCGGCGACCTGGAGTGTATGCAGCTTCATGGCGACTATGCCGTCTACGTGGCGGCCAATGAGCATGCCCGGGATCTGGCCGCCCCGCCGGCCATGATCCAGGGCAGCACCATCTATCTGCGTCGCGAGTCTCTGCGGCGGATGCTCTGGGAGAAGTTGGAAAGCTGGCGCTGGGCCAGGCCTGACAATGCCCTTGGCAGGGCCTTCTCCTCGTACGACTTTGCCTCGGATCTGGAGGATGCCTTGGACGACATGACCGACCACGAAATCCGCAGTTGCCTGCTTCATGAGGAGGGCGAATATGTGGCAGGGCAACGCTTGGGCGACGAAGACTGGAACGCCATGGTCCTGGACCTGGGTTACAGCCCCGCCGAGGTCTTCGCCCGGGCCGTGCGCGACCACCTCGCCGACTGCCTGGTGACGCTCCCAGCCCTGGTCGAGTCCGACGATATCCCGTCCCTGCACTTCTATGTGGGTAACCTGACTGCCATGCGCCGTGAAATCTTTCCGGCCCTTGTGGCCGCCTACGGGGACTGGTGGGAGGGCGCGAGCCAGTGCCGGTCCAATACCCATCCACTCGCCACCCTGGCCGAGCGGGGTAGGGGCTACTGGGAGCTGACCGCTCGGGACATTCTCGGCCTGTACCAGCGTCTGGGCCCCGCCGCCGCCGCCCCCATCGCCGAGTTGGCCAAGTCCCGGCGGTTGTAGGCATCGGCTGTCAAACGCTAGAAGTGGAGAGGTGGAGATCAGGGAATTTCAGAATCCCAGGGCGATTTCTTGACCGGATTCCGCTGAGCAGCAACCTGGCGTCCATGCCTAGGCCGTACTTGGCTGTGCCCGCCTACCCAGAATAAGGAAATTGGATGGACTTCCCCCCCTCCCTACACGGCATCGGATGTGCCAAATTAGGGGTGTCTTCAACCCAAAGGCGAGCGAGAGGGGAGGCCAGATGAACGTTAGGCGAATCGGCCTGGATTTGGCAAAGAATGCCTTCGATCTGTACGGGGTGGATGAGAACGAGCAGCGGCTGCTGAGCAAGACGGTGCGCCTGGGCCAGCTTATGGTGACCTTCGCCCGGCCGCCATCGTGCTTGGTCGGCATGGAGGCCCGCGGCAGTGCCCACCACTGGGCACGGGAACTGCGCAAGCTTGGCCATGAGCCGAGGTTGATGGCGTCGCAGTTCGTCACTCCGTACCGCAAGAACGACAAGAACGACCGCAATGACGCTGCGAAGATCTGCGAGGCAGCCGGAAGGCCGAACATGCGTTTCGTGCCGATCAAGAAGGTCGAGCAGCAGGCGGTTTTGACGCTGCACCGGGCCCGCTCGCTACTGGTGGCCGAGCGCTCCGCGCTGGTCAATCACATTCGCGGCCAGCTTAGCGAGTATGGCCTGATCATGGCCCCAGGGGGTGGTCAAGGTGCGTGTGGGGTTGCCGGAGATACTTGAGGACGCGGACAACGGCCTGCCGGGGTTGGCGCGGGAAGTCTTCGTGGATCTCGATGAGCGATTGCGCGGCTGTGATGAGCGCATCAGCACGTACGACCGGCGCATCGCAGAGCTGGCGCGCGCCAGCGCTCCTCGGGCGGTAAGGTGTGCCACGGGCGCGTCACCAAGCGCGGCGACGTGTATCTTCGCACCCTACTCATTCACGGAGCGAGGGCGCTAATGCGCCACCTTGGCGGGCGGGAAGACCGCAAGAGCCGCTGGGCCATGGCGGTGCGCGAGCGGCGAGTCTTCAACAATGCGGCGGTGGCCCTGGCGGCCAAGCACGCACGGATCCTGTGGGCCTTGTTGGCACGCGGTACGGAATATCAGGTCGCCGGAGTATAAGCGACGGCGGCGAGAAACAGCGTTTGTTTGACCAACCTAGCCCGTGATGGCGAAGAAGGCGGTGTGATTGCATGACAGTTCGGACCGGTGTCGGGATAACCTGAAATCAGTGTCGGCCGCTAGAGGCCGGTAAGGAAATGAGGACCCGACGCGCGGATACCCATCAAGGCCAGCGCCTCATGAACGACTCGTCAACAGGCCGGATACAAGCATGCAGTCAGACCTTACTGTCACCGATCGTCTTCTTGCAAAACGGGGGGAGTCCATACAAGCAGGAATATATATTTAACGTGAAAGAACCCGAGCTTGGGCCAAGCGCGATTCTGGCGTGACGCATG
>CAZFZB010000149.1:0-6175 GCA_964523415.1 uncultured Chromatiaceae bacterium
GTGCAAGTGTTCTTCGTCGGCCTCACCCTGGGGATGATGCGCACCGTGGTGCCGGCCCTCTCGGAGGCCGAATTCGGCGTGCCCCGTGGCTCCTTTCTGCTGCTAACCAGCTTCGTGGTCGCCTTCGGGGTAGTGAAGGGCTCGCTCAATTTTGTCGCAGGCCGCCTTTCCGAGCGGCTCGGCCGGAAAAGAGTCCTGTTCTGGGGCTGGCTGTCCGCCGTACCAATCCCGCTGCTGATCTATTTCGCGCCGTCCTGGGCCTGGATCGTCGCTGCGACGGTGTTGTTGGGCGTCAACCAGGGCTTTACCTGGTCGATGACCCAGACCTCCAAGCTCGACCTGGCGCGCGGCGACCAGCGCGGATTCGCCATCGGCGTCAACGAGTTCTCTGGTTATGTCGGCGTGGCGCTGGCCGGCATCATCACCGCCTATCTCGCCGACCACTTTGGTGCACGCACCGGCCTCTTGTGGTTCGGCCTCGCCTCTGTCGGCGTGGCCGGCCTGGCCACATGGTTGTGGGTGGAGGAAACCCTGCCTTGGGCGCGCCTGGAGGCGAAACAGCAGGCCGCATCCACCGGACTCAAGCCGCGCTACCCGAAGAAGGTCTCGGCTCAACCCGGCACCTGGGAGTTGTTCACCCTGATGACCTGGCGCGACCTGCGTCTGGCCGCCTTCTGCCAGGCTGGCCTGGTAGAGAAATTCGTCGATGCCTGGATGTGGGTGATCTACCCAGTCTGGTTGTTCCAGCGCGGTCTGCCTTTGCCGCAGATCGGCTGGTTGGTCGGCGCCTACGGCTTTACCTGGGGGGTGGCGCAATTCTTCACCGGCCATCTGTCCGACCGCATCGGCCGCCTCGGTCCCATCGTCTGGGGCATGTGGCTGTGCGGCGGCGGCGTTGCCCTCATGCCCTTGCTCGATACGACCACCGGCTTAGGCCTGGCGGGGGCCCTTTCCGGCTTGGGCATGGCCTTACTCTACCCCAACATCTCAGCCGCGGTGGCCGACATTGCCCACCCGGACTGGCGCGGCTCCGCCATCGGCATCTACCGCTTCTGGCGTGACTTCGGCTATGCCGTTGGCGCCCTGCTACTGGGTGTCGCCGCGGCAGTCACCGGTGCGCTGGAAATCACCTTCTGGCTGGTGGGAGGCGCGATGGCCCTGTCTGGCCTGGCGGTGCGCCTGTTGGCCGAGGAGACCCTGCCCCGCATCAACCCAGCCTCGGCTTGATGGGACTCGATTCCCCGTTCAACCCATGCCAAGGCTTCCCTGCGCCCATTCGAGCACCGGCTGGTCCTTGTCCCAAGCGGTCCCTTCCCCAGGCCCTCTGCTCCGTCAGTCAAGCCGCTGTGAATGGGACCACCCCTTCCCCCTTACCTTCCGCTGATTTCTGAGTAAACTTGGCCTTGCCCACTAGAGGTCAGCGGGTGGTTTGGCCCGCCATTACAAATACAGCCACTCAATCGGAGAGGAGGAGACGACGATGCAACTTTCAGGGATGCTCTGGGGTTCAAAAATCCTCAAGTTCGTGGATTTCCCGAGTGCCGAGGTCCTGGGTCCAAATGCCACCGATGATCAGATTCGCGACCTGATCAAGCGCTGGGGCTCCATCCTCATCAAGCCGATCTTCAAGGGGGCGGTCGGAAAGAAGGGTAAGGCAGGTCTCATCGGTAAGGCCAGCGATCTCAAGACCGCCCTCGCCGAGAAGGAGCGGCTCTATTTCGCCAAGCACCTGCATGGCAGCACGGCGGTCAAGGCGGAGGGTGTCACCTTCGAAGGCATGGTGCCCGCCGAGCACGAGGTGTACGTCTCCATCTCCGACAACACCCGCTTCCGGGCCCCTACCCTCACCCTCAGCCATCGGGGTGGGGTGGCGATCGAGGAGGTCCCGCGCGATCAGGTCATCGCCGTGCCCTTCGATGCCCTCACCGGCCTCAAGGGCTTCGTGGTCTCCAATGAGCTGAACCAGCTCAAGGCGCCGAAGGCAATCATCAGCCCCCTGGTGCAGCATGTCCCCAAGCTTTGGGATTTGTTCCACAGCTTCGGCATGACCACCCTGGAGCTGAATCCGATTCGCATCATGTCGACACCGGAGGGACGGGCCCTTCCGGTGGCCTGCGACTTCAAGTGCGCCTTCGATGGTGATGACCCGAACTGGAAGCGTCTCGGCCTCCCTATCGACTTCGGCAGCGGCGAGCTCTCGGACTTCGAGCGCGAGGTCAATCAGCTACGCACCTACCAGGGGCAATCCGATGTATTCGTGACCAACGACCAGGGGACCGTCACCGCCATGACCTTCGGTGGTGGCGCCAACGCCCTGGTAACCGAGCTGCTGGGGGAAAAGGGCACCATCTCCTCGGACTTCGGTGGCAACCCACCTTACAAAAAGATGTACGACATAGCGCGCATCGTCTACCGCTATTGGCTACGCCAGAGCAACGTGCTCCTGATCATCGGCGGCAAGGCCAACAACACCGACATCTTCGAGACCTTCCGCGCCATGGCGGATGCCTTGCGGGATCACTTCAGTACCCTGGGCCCCGCACCGCTCTACGTGGTCGTCGGTCGGGGTGGCCCCAACCTCATACGCGGCATGGGCGCCCTCAAGGATACCCTCGATGCCCTACGGATCCCCTACCGGATGTTCGGGTACGACTCGTCCATGAGCGGGGTGGTCAACTTTGCCAAGGCCGTGGATGAGTGGATGACCATCCAGGGAGGGCGGGACAGAATTGCCCGGGAGATGGGGATCAAGCTCCCTGCCTGAGGTTGCCATTCGGCGTCCTTACCAAGTGCCCCCATCCACCAGAACATCAGGAAACTGCCGTGACCTTTGCTCCTCACCATGAACATGACCGCAGGCTGCTGCACGGGGTATCAGCCTTCAAGCACTACTATGTGGGCATCAACTCCCTGGATCAGATCGCCACCCGCGCCGACCGGGTCTGTGTGCTCAACATCCTGGGGAGCGAAAGCCGTGCCGTGACCCCCATCAGCCACATCTATTCGGGGGGCAATATCGTGTGCGGTACCAGCCCGGGCCGCTCCGGCGAGAGCCTCAAGACCAAAGTCGGGGACATCCCGGTCTACAACAACGTCGCCGAGGCCCTGCAGGCGGGCCACGACTTTAACGTGGCGGTGGTCTACATGCCCCCCGCTGGGGTGCGGGACGCCGTGATCGAGGCGGTACGCGTCAATCCGCATCTGCGCAAGGTGGTGATCCTCACCGAGAAGATCCCAATCGCCGACGCGCGCATCATCCGCCAGTACTGCCAGCAGCAGCGCATAGACGTATTCGGCGCCAACTGCCTGGGAATCGCCGACGCCCATCACCATGTGCGCATCGGCGGCGCCCTCGGGGGCAATAGCCCGGAGGAATCCCTGGTCCCCGGCTCGGTGGCTATCTACTCCAACTCGGGCAACTTCACCACCACCATCGCCACCTATCTCCTGACCGCGGGTTGGGGAACCACCGTCTCCCTCTCTTCAGGCAAGGACGTCTATATCCACTTCGCGGCCCCCGAGTTTACCCACGCCTTTCACAATGACAGTCGCAGCAAGGCGGCGGTGATGTACATCGAGCCCGGTGGCTATTACGAACAGGACCTCGAGTTCCATAAGCCGGTGGTGGCCTGCGTGGTGGGGCGATGGAAGGACAAACTTACCCGAGCCTGCGGCCATGCCGGGGCCATCGCGGGCAGCGGGGATAATGCGGCGGCCAAAGAGGGTTGGTTCCAGGCCAAACTCGGGGTGGAGGGTATTTATACTCCCGAGCGCCCCATCTACTCCGCCCAAGGGGCGGTGGTCACCAATATCGCCCATATCCCCCAGGCCATGACGGACGTCATGCGGCTCAACGGCGAGATGCCCGACTTCGAGCCCCAGAGCGATCTCTCGCTCAAGTGCTGGTTCGCCAGTATGGCCGACGTGGGTCTGCCCCCTGAGCTCAGGGTGCCGGTGGTCGAGGCCCTGGAGCCCTATGACCGGCAGATCGCGATTCTTGAGCGTCAGGTAGGCAGGGTGTTCCCCCGCCAGTCCATGAAAGACGCCTCCGGTGCCAGTCAGATGGATCCTGTGACCCAGGTTACCCGGCTGCACGGGGTCAGCGTGCTCGATTGTGCCCTCCGTCCGCTGGAAGACAACCTGGTGCTCGCCTTGCTGCGCGAGTATCCAGACGAGAATAGCCGCCACCTGGTCAACGTGGCCCTCAATGGTTTTATCAACCTCGCAGGGAGCCCACTGATCGCAGCAACCGAAGCCGCCCGCGCCGCGGGTAGCAGTCCAAATACGGTATTGATGGTGGCCTTGGCGATGATGGGTCCAAAGACCATGGCGCTGGCCCGCCGGGCCACCGAGGTGCTGCTGGACCTGTTCGCCCACTCAGGGCTGGTGGATCCCGCCAACCCCAGGTTCGACTATTCGCCGCAGTTGGACCGGGCCTTGGCCGAGGTCGAACTTGAGTCCCTGTTTCCTGGCGGCAAGACGGAGCGCGCCAGCCGGATGCTGGAGGCCGTCGCCGCCCGCGGTGCCCGCTCGGTATTCCTCGACTTTCTCACGGCGTTGTCGAAGCGAACCGGCCGCACCCTGCGCGGCCAGGTCGTGCTCGCCGCCATCTCCTGTCATCTGGTTTGGGCACCCTTGCTGAAGAAGCGGCTTTCCATCACCGCCCTTCACGACCTGCCTTGGCACTTCCGGGTGTTCAGTGCCCTGGTCGGTGCCTCCATCCCCAGCCAGTGCCAGCAACCCGGAGCCATCTGTGGCGTGCCGTATCAGGAACTGCTGGCGTCCTGGAGCTTCGCGGAGGTCACCTACCTGGCCCTGCTTCACAACCGCCCTTCGGCCGAGGATCTGTTCGACCTATCCATCCTGCTCGGGTTGGTTGCCAGTAACGGCCCCGGCACCATCTCGGCCCAGGGCGCCAAGGGTGCCGTCAGTGCCGATGGGCCCGAGGCGCCCGAGCGCGTTCAGATCAACAAGGCCTACATCGGGTTCCTCAGCCACGCCGGTTATGCGCACGGGGGGAACGGCTTCGAGGCCATGTCGTTCCTGCTCAAGCAGTTTCGCGATCGGGGGCTGCGGGACCCTGGCGATCCCGATCACGGCCTGGATCTTGCCGCCATGGCCATGGCCTACGCCACGGAATACAAGGGCTACAAGCATCAGGCCAAAGAGGAAGGCAACCTCAGCTACTACAAGATCCCCTGCATCAATCACCCGGTGTTCAAGGGCAAGGCGGTGAACTACGACCCGCGGGAGGTGTTCGTTCGCGATCTCATCCTGCAACGGGGGGGCTACAACGTCTTCCTCGAGTATTACCACCACCTGGTCGATGCCCTGGCCAAGGTGGGGGTCAGCGCCAATGTCTACTGCGTCAACATCGATGCCGTCATCGCCACCATCCTGCTCAAGATGCTCTGGGTTCCCTATGTGGAGGGTCGCATCAGCGAAGAGATGCTGGAGAGGGCGGCGTTCACCGTCTTCCTCTATAGCCGCATGATCGGTTCCGCCGCTGAGATTGAGGACCACATCAACCGCGGCCGCGACCTGGACACGCGCACCCCGGCGAGCCTGTGCACCTTTGTGAGCTAATGCCGCCAAGGCTGCCCCATGGAACCCGTTCGAAGCGGGCGGGTCCGGGGCTGCACCCAGGGTGCAGCGGTCGCAGATGATAGGGGTGCGGCGGTCTTGGTGGGCGTCACGGTGCCGGACGCGCTGCTACGATGGGGCCAGTCGCCCGCAAACGGGCTCCTACATGATGTCCTCACCTTTCCCACCGCAATCGCTGTCCCCAACCACTCACGACAGGGCGACGGCGGTGTTACGATCACCCTCGGGCAGTCCGATGCGGCTAGAGCCTCGCCTTGACAGCATCTTCGGAAAGAGGGGATTCCTCGGCGTAACTACTAGCCGAAGGCAAGGGCAAGCCCGCGAGGGCTTGTCTGAAGGAAGCCTGAGAGCAAACACGCGAGGCGACGGACAGAAACCGCCTAGAAGGCTCAGGCCCTGGGCGAGTCAGCAACAGATGACGAAGCCCGCCAGGTGCGGGGGATAGGGTAAAGGCGGCGGTGGTGCGCTGAAAGTTCATGTCCTTATTCGGGGAGATCTGCCCGACGTGGCGCTTTGGCGCCGGATCGTCAATGTGCCAGCCGGACCATTGGTTCACCTAGTCCAGGCGCAC
>CAZFZB010000150.1:0-6173 GCA_964523415.1 uncultured Chromatiaceae bacterium
CATATCGAACCCGGACTCCTGGCACCCACCAAGGTGCTGCTCGCCAACGTCTCGGCCCTGGGCCTGCTGGGCCTTTACGCCCAGGGTCTGCTCAAGCAACCGGTGGACCTGATCCGCACCCTGATCGCCGCCCTCTTCTTTTCGGTCTTCATGCAGGGCTTTCATCTGCCGGTGGGGCCCTCGGAGCTGCACTTTGTCGGCGCCATGGCCATCTATCTGACCCTGGGCTTCCTGCCCACACTCTATGGCTTCGCCCTGGGACTGCTACTCCAGGGGATGCTGTTCGACCCCCTGGACCTGCAGCATCTGGCGGTCAATGCCCTGTCCCTGATCCTGCCCCTGCTGGCGGTGCATTACGGCCTGGGCCGCCAACTGCGCGAGGCCGCCTGCGGCAAGCGCATCCGTTGGGCGACCATCGTCAAGCTCGACGCCCTCTATTACAGCGGCGTCACCCTCATGGTGGGCTTCTGGCTACTGGCCGCCGAGGTGGCGACGCCCCTGGCCGCCTGGGCCACCTTCGCGACCTCCTACCTGGCCATCGTCGCCATCGAACCCCTGGTAACCTACGGGGCCCTGCGGCTGCTCAAGCGCCATGAGGACCGGCCCCTGGTGGCGACCTGCTTCAGCGTTGGCGCCCTCCGGCTGGCTTGATGGGCAAGGTCTGGTTCGTCGGCGCGGGCCCCGGGGACCCCGATCTCATCACGATCCGGGGTCGGGATCTGGTCGCCCGCGCCGGGGCCATCCTCTACGCCGGGTCCCTGGTTTCGACTACCGCCCTGCGCTGGGCCCCGCCCGGTTGCGTGATCGCCGACTCCAAGGACCTGGATCTGGAGGCCATCGCCGCCTGGCTGATCGACCAGGCCGGACGGCATGAGTGCGTGGTGCGGCTGCAGACCGGCGACCCCAGCCTCTACGGGGCCCTGATCGAGATGGTCCAGCCCCTGGACGCCGCCGGGATCGAGGTCGGGGTGGTGCCGGGCATCTCCTCGGCCCTGGCCTCGGCGGCGGCGGCGGTGGAAAGCCTGACCCTGCCGGAGGTGACCCAGACCGTCATCATCACCCGCGTCGCCGGCCGCACTCCCATCCCCGAGGGCGAGTCCCTGGCGGAACTGGCGCGGCATCACTGCACCCTCTGCATCTTCCTCTCCATCACCCTGCTCAAGGAGATCCAGGCCGAACTCCGGGCGGCGGGCTGGCGCGAGGATGCCCCGGTGCTGGTGGTCCACAAGGCGAGCTGGCCGGGGGAGGAGGTCATACTGCGCGGTACCCTGGCCGACATCCGTGACCAGTGCCGCGCCGCCGGTATCCGGAGCCAGGCCATGATCATCGTCAGCCCGGCTCTGGGTTCGCGCCACTGGCCCAGCCTGCACAAATCCAAGCTCTACGATGCCGGATTCAGCCATCGATTTCGCCGGGGGCTGGGCCCTCTCGGATCACTCCCCAACCCCACCGATGCCCACGAGTAAACCCGGAGGAGAGAGCATGCAGGAAACGGTATTACTGGTTGGACATGGCTCCCGCGACCCCAACGGGAACCGCGAGGTCGAGGAGTTTGCGCGCCTATGGCGCGAGCGTCAGCCCGAATGGCGCATCCAGGTCTGTTTCATCGAATTCGCCGACCTTCTGGTGGCGGAGGGGCTGGCCCTGGCCAGCCATGACGCCGACCGGGTCATCGTGGTACCTCTGATCCTCAATGCAGCCGGACATGTGAAGATGGAACTCCCGGAACACATTGAGGCCGCCAGGGCCCGGTTTCCGGGGACGGAATTCCGCTATGTGCCTCATCTTGGCAGCGAGGCCGGCATCCTGGGGGTCCTGCAGCGGCGCCTGCACCAGGCCATGGACGAACTGGACCGGCCTGATCCTCAGACCACGGGGGTCATCCTGCTGGGTCGGGGCTCATCAGACCCCATGGCCAACGGTGAGGTGGCCAAGATGGCCCGCTGGCTCTTCGAGGCCAGCGATCACGATCTGGTGGACATCGCCTTCACCGGGGTAACCTATCCCCGGTTGGAACGGGTGGTACAACGCCAGGCCCTCCTGGGCATGACCCAGATCATAATCCTGCCCTATTACCTCTTCACCGGCACCCTCATGGAGCGCATCAAGCGTCAGATTGGGCACCTGCGACGGCAATACCCCCTGGTACGTGTTGCCCTGGGCACCTATTTTGGTTTCGAGGAGGAAATTTTCGAGCTGCTGGAGTTGCGTATTCGCGAGGGACAGGAAGGGACCGGCCTTCTGGCATGCGATGGCTGCAAGTACCGGGAGATGGCACGGGACCAGGGCCTTGGGCATCACCACCATGATTCCCGGTTGGACCTGGTTCATGGCCACGACCAGGCCCATGATCATGGCACCCGGGATCATCAGGGAAGATTTCCAACCCTGGGGAGTGGCAGACATTGAGCCCTGGCCTTCCCATTACGGAGCAACTGACCCAGGCGGGCCGGGATATCGAACAGGCCTCCTTCGCCATCATCGACCAGGAGGCTGGACCGCATGGTTACAGCGCCGAACAGTGGCCCCTGGTGCGGCGTCTGATCCACGCCTCCGCCGATTTCGAATTCAATGGGCTGACGCAATTTCACCCGCGGGCGATCAGGGCGGGTATCGAGGTGCTACGCGCGGGGCGCCCTATCGTCGTGGATGTGGACATGATCCGGGTCGGCGTCTCCCAGCCTCGTCTGGACCATTTTGGCGTCGAGATCCATCACTTCATCAAGGACGAGGACGTCATCCACCTGGCCCGGGCCGAGGGCAGCACCCGCGCCGTCCAGGCCATGCGCAAGGCAAGGCGCTTGGGCCTCCTCGACGGCGCCCTGGTGGCCATCGGCAATGCCCCGACCGCCCTGCTGGAGGTGCTTCGTCAGATCCGCGCGGAGGGGGCGCAACCGGGTCTGATCATCGGCATGCCGGTGGGCTTCGTTTCCGCAGCCGAATCCAAGGAGGAGCTAGCCCAACTCCAGGATATCCCGTGGATTCTGACCCAGGGACGCAAGGGTGGCTCCACCCTGGTGGTCGCTGCCATCCATGCCCTGCTGGCCTTGGCCGAGGCCCGGGAACCGAAAAGGGGTCAGGCCGGCTGATGGCCCTGGCGGCAAAAAAAGGGCGTCGCCTGCGCACGGGTTTCACCACGGGTGCCTGCGCGGCCGCCGCCGCCCGCGCGGCCACGGCGGGGCTGGTGAGCGGTGAGGTACCCAGGAGCGTTCCCTGTCTGCTCCCCAACGGCCAGTGGGTCGCATTCACCGTGACGGAGGGTCGCCATGAGGGGGGCTCGGCCCACGCCGAGGTGATCAAGGATGCCGGGGACGACCCTGATTGCACCCATGGCGCCCATCTCACCGCCGATGTCCGCCCCCTTCCCCGCGCCCCCGGCGAGGTGCGCCTGCTCGGCGGCTCGGGGGTCGGTACCGTCACCTTGCCAGGTCTGGGGTTGGAGGTCGGAGGTCCGGCCATCAATCCCGTGCCGCGCCACAACATCGAGGAGAACGTCCGCGCCGCCGCCGGTCCATGGCTGGCGGAGCGTGGCCTGGAGGTCATCATCTCGGTACCCGGCGGCGACAGGATGGCATTGAAAACCCTCAACCCCCGCCTCGGCATCCTGGGGGGTATCTCCATCCTCGGCACCTCTGGCATCGTACGCCCCTACTCCACCGCCTCCTTCCGGGCCAGCGTGGTCCAGGGTATCGAGGTCGCCGCCGCCCAGGGCCAGGATACCCTGGTCCTCACCACCGGCGGCCGCACCGAGAAATTCGTCATGCGGGCCCTGCCCCATCTGTCCCCCGCCTGCTTTGTCCAGATGGGCGACTTTACGGGCGTCGCCCTGGATACCGCCGTCAAGCAGGGCCTTCGCCAGATCATCATCGGTTGCATGGTGGGCAAGCTCGCCAAGATGGCCCAGGGTGAGACCCTTACCCACGCCCGGCGCGCCGAGGTGAATCGGGACCTGCTCGCGGCTCTGGCCCGGGAGTGCGGGGCGCCAACCGAGGTTTGCGAGGCCATCCGCCAGGCAGAAACCGCCCGTTACGCGGCGGAACGCCTGACGGCCCTGGGCCTTGGCCAGGCCTTTCATCAGGCCCTGGCCCAGAGCCTGGTGCGGACCCTGGTGAGGCGCTATCCCGGCCTATTTTCGCTACGGGTGATGGTGTGCGATTTCGAGGGCGAGCGGCTGATCGCCGAGGCGCGGGGCAACCTGGAGGTCAGCCCCACATCTGGTTTCGGCCCCGGATATCCCCATGGGTCGGAAGTCAGGGATGCCTGACCTGCCCCCCTCGCACCCCTGCCGGATCATCGGCGTCCTGGACGACGGTCCCGCCGGCCTGACCCCGGCTAACCTGGCCCACCTCCAAGCGGCGGACCTGGTGATCGGCGGCACGCGCCTCCTGAATCTTTGTGCCAGCCACCTGTCACCCCAGGCCGAACTCCGCGATGCGACGGGCCGCCTGGGCAGAGTCCCGGACTGGATCCGCGCGGCCCTGGCCGCCGGTCGGCGGACCCTGGTGCTGGCCACGGGCGATCCCTTGTGCCACGGCATCGGCGGATTCCTACGCGCCCGGCTTCCCGATCTTCCCCTGGAGATCCTGCCCAACCTGTCCACGGTACAGGTCGCCTGCGCCCATCTCGGCCTGGCCTGGCAGGATATCCGCATCCTGTCCGTCCACGGCAGGGACAGCGGCGAATGGCGGGAGGGTGCGGGTCCCGAACACGCGCTGTACCCCATCCTGCAGGCCCTCCAGAACACGGGCGCCGCTCCCCGCCAGGACTCAGGGGTTGATACCGGTCGGGATGCCATCTCAAACCCCGTCGGTGTCTCCAGGCCTGACCCAGTCATGGGGGCCCTGGCCATCCTCACCAGCCCGGCCAACAGCCCGGATCGTATCGCCCGCATGTTGGTTGAGGAGGGCCTGGGCGATCACTTCCGCATGAGGGTCGCGGCACGCCTGCGGCGGGTGGACGAGCAGGTGATCGCCGATTGTGCCTTGGCAGATGCCGCCGCCAGGACCTTTGCCGAGCCCAATGTCGTCTTCCTGACCCCTCAGGTTCCCACCCCGGCACCGGTCCTTTTCGGCCTGGCGGATGACCGCTTTCGCCAGCGCCAGCCCGATCGGGGTCTGATCACCAAGCGCGAGGTCCGGGCCCTGGCCCTCGCCCGCCTGCAACTGCGTGCCGACAGCATCGTCTGGGACATAGGTGCCGGGTCCGGCGCCCTGGGTCTGGAGGCGGCCCGTCTTTGCCCCCAGGGCTTCGTCCACGCCATCGAGAAGAATCCCGAGGATGCCGCCATCGCCCGGGAGAACCGCCATCGCCTCGCCATCACCAATTACCGCCTGATCCAGGCCAGGGCCCCTCAAGGCCTGGCGGACTGGCCGGACCCCGACGCCGTCTTCATCGGCGGTTCAGGCGGTGAGCTCGCCGCCCTGATCCAACTCGCCCTGGGCCGTCTGCCTGCCGAGGGCTGGCTGGTAATGAATTTCGTCACCTTCGAGAACCTGCACCTCGCCATGACCACATTGAAGACCTTGCAAGCCCGTTGGGATGTCACCCAGATCCAGGCCGCGCGCAGCCAACCCCTCCTCGCTGGCCACCGCCTGGTGCCCGAGAACCCAGTGTGGATCCTGGCCGCCACGCCGGTTGACCGCCATGACCCCTAAGGGCTGCCTCTACGGCCTCAGCCTGGGTCCCGGCGATCCGGGGCTCATCACTCGCCGGGCCTGGGAACTGCTGAGGGGCGAGGGACTCTGGGCCTATCCGGTGCGCAAGGTGGGCGGGGACAGCTTTGCCCTGGACATAGTGCAGCGCGCCGGGTTGGCCATACCGGAAACCGCCATCCCCCTCTGTTTTCCCATGACCCACAACCCCGAGATCCTGGCCAGGCACTGGCTGACCGCGGCGCAAAGGGTCCTGGAACGGCTGGAGGCAGGACGGGATGTCTGCTTCCTGGTGGAAGGCGATGCCTCCACCTATTCCACCTTCGGCCACCTGGCACGCACCGTCACCACCTTGGATGAAGGTATTCGGGTGGAGGTGGTGGCGGGGGTCACCTCCTACCAAGCCGCCGCCGCCCACCTGGGGCTGCCCCTGGCGGACGCCGACGATACCCTGGCCATTCTCCCCGCCGGGTATGGCATCCACACCATCGATCAGTTACTGGACGAGTTCGACTCCCTGGT
>CAZFZB010000151.1:0-3789 GCA_964523415.1 uncultured Chromatiaceae bacterium
CACCTCAAACAGATCACCAACACGGACCTCGGTCTCCTTGGCCTCCCAGATGACCAGATGGGGGCTGAGGTTGCGTTTGTCGATCACCGCCAACTGGCAGAGGAGAGGGACCCGACGCTGGCGCGCATCATCCAGGAGGCCATCGCGACCCTGGAGGAAACCCTGGATCTCCTCGACCGGGCCCTGGCCTTTGATCAGGAATCGACCCCCAGCCGGGTACCTTCCCAGAATCCTAGCGTCCGGCCCCGAGTTTGAGGCCTCCCGAGACGATGCAGACAGGGTCTGGAACAGGGCCGGTCGCCGCTGACCATGTGCCCCCCAACCATCCTCACCTGGGCCCTTGTAGTGGCAACAGCCGTCGAAACTTCATGCCGGGCTTGCCCTTCGCCCTCTATCCCTTGCCTCGGAGTTGCACTTATGCACGCCGTCCCTAACCTGCGTGTCTCCCGGGTTCTGGTCCTGTTCCTGGTCATGATAATAGGGTTCGCCACCCTGCTGACGGGCTGCGGCATGGAGGAGTCAAAGGCCCCGGCCACCCAGCAGGCCCCCCACGCTGGGGGCCGCACCCTGACCCTGGGGGCCTACACCACCCCGCGGGAGGTCTATGGCCAGGCAATCATCCCGGCCTTCCAGCGCTACTGGCAGGCCAGGACCGGGGAGGAGGTCCAGTTCGAGGCGTCCTACTTGGGTAGCGGCGCCCAGGCCCGGGCCATCGTCGGGGGCTTCGAGGCGGACGTAGCCGCCCTGTCCCTGGACCCCGACATCGAGACCCTCGCCCAGGCTGGGCTCATCACTCACGACTGGCGGTCAGGCCCCAGCCAGGGGATGGTCACCCGGTCCCTGGTGGTCCTGGCAGTGCGCCAGGGCAATCCCCTGAATATAGGCGGTTGGGACGACTTACTCCGGCCTGGGCTCGCGGTCCTGACGCCCAATGTGCGGACCAGCGGCGGGGCCATGTGGAACATCTGCGCCCTCTACGGGGCCGCCCTGCGCGGGGCCGCGGGCACCCCGGGGGACGACAGCAAGGCCGCTGAGTCCCTCTTGGCGGGGGTACTGGCCAATGTGAAGGTCATGGACAAGGGTGCGCGGGAGTCCATCATCAACTTTGAGAAGGGGGTGGGGGATGTGGCCATCACCTACGAAAACGAGGTCCTGGTGGGGCATAAGGCCGGCCGCACCTATGACTATATCGTTCCCGCGGCCACTATCCTGATCGAAAATCCGGTGGCCGTGGTGGATCAGTACGCAGACCGTCACGGCAACCGCGACCTGGCGGAGGGGTTCGTCGCCTTCCTGACCACGCCCGAGGCCCAACGCGCCTTCGTGGAGTTTGGCCTCCGGCCGGTAGATCCCAAGCTTGCCCAGGAGACCGCCGACCGCTTTCCCGTGGTGAAGGATCTCTTCAGCATCCGGGACCTCGGCGGCTGGGCGCAGGTTGCCAAGACCCTCTTTGCCCCGGGCGCGGCCTATGACCGGGCTGCCGTGGCGGTTGGGCCAGCCAAGTGAAGCCACCCGGAGCCGCGGTTCGCCCTGGGATTGCGGGGTTCGCGGTCCGCAGCGGGGTGCTGGCCTATGTGGGCGCATTGGTAGTCCTGCCCCTGGCGGCCCTGCTCCAGCACGGGCTGGCGGGGGGAATCACCGGCATCTGGTTGGCCTTGACGGCGCCGGTGGCCTTGGCGGCCCTCTGGCTGACGCTTTGGACCGCGGCCCTCATGGCCCTGGTAAACGCCCTCATGGGCACGGCGACGGCCTGGGTCCTGGTACGCTATAAGTTTCCGGGTCGCGGCCTGCTCTCGGCCCTGGTAGATCTGCCCTTTGCCATCCCGACCCTGGTCACCGGCATTATGCTGGTGGTGTTGTTTGGACCCCAATCGGCTTTCGGTGCCTGGCTCGGTGCCAAGGGCGTACCGGTCGCCTTCGCCTCCCCCAGCATCATCATGGCCCTGCTCTTCATTACGGTACCTTTCGTGGTGCGGGCCGTGGAACCTGTGCTGCTGGAACAGGATCCGGCCGAGGAAGAGGCCGCCTACACCCTCGGTGCCGGCGCCTTCACTGTCTTTCGCCGTGTCCTGCTGCCTCCTATAGCCCCAGCCATCCTGTCCGGGACCATCCGTTCCTATGCGCGCGCCCTGGGGGAGTTCGGCTCCATCGTGGTGGTCTCGGGTAACATCCCCCACCAGACCCTGACCGCGCCTGTCTACCTGTTCGGCGAGATCGAGAGCGGGCGGGCCGATGTGGCCGCGGCGGTCTCGGTGGTTCTCTTGGCGGTGGCCCTGGGTTTGACCTTCGCGGCGCGCGGCATCGAGCGCCTGGCGGGGCTGGATCGTGGCTAAGGGAGTGATCGGGCGAGATCAGAGTGGGGCCCTCAAGCCAGGTGCCCGGTTCCTGATCGCCCTGGTTTGCCTTTATCTTGGCGCCATCCTGGTGTTGCCCCTGATCGCCCTGGTGGGCCAGGTGGTGGCGGCGGGGCTGGGCCCCACCCTGGCGACCTTCACCGACCCGATGGCGCGCCAGGGCCTTTGGCTTACCCTGATTCTGGCAATCATCGCGGTGGTGGCCAACGGCATCCTTGGGGTCGGCGGGGCCCTGGTCCTGTCGCGACATCGCTTTCTCGGCCGCCGCTTGCTCGACGCCCTAGTGGACATGCCACTGGCGGTCTCCCCCGTGATGACCGGGTTGGCTTTCCTGCTGGTATTTGGTCGTGGCGGCTGGCTGGAGCCGGCCCTGTCCTTGTGGGGCTTCAAGGTGGCCTTCGCCTTTCCTGGTCTGGTGGTGGCGACCCTGTTCGTCACCTTTCCCTTCACGCTGCGCGAGGTGGGCTATGTCCTAGAGGAGGTCGGAACCGACGAGGAAGAGGCCGCGGCCACCCTCGGTGCCTCGCCCTGGCAGACCTTCTGGCGGGTGACCCTGCCCAATGTCCGCTTCGGGCTCGGTTATGGGGTCATCCTGACCTTAGCCCGGGCACTCGGCGAATTCGGTGCCGTGCTGGTGGTGGGGGGTGCCATCTCCGGACGTACCCAGACGGCGACTACCTTCATCTACAATGCGGTCGAGGAGCGTCAGGATGCCGCCGCCTATGGGATGGCCCTGGTGCTGGCCCTGATCAGCATCCTGCTGCTGGTCGTATTGGAGTGGGTCAAGCGCCGGCGCGCCCGGGAACACTGAGAGAGATCCCATGAGCATCGAGGTCCGTAATCTGGTCAAGCGATTCGGTAGCCATCTGGCCGTCGATGACGTCAGCTTCGACGTCGGTACCGGCGAGTTGGTCGCTTGCCTCGGCCCCTCGGGCAGCGGCAAGAGCACGGTGCTGAGGATCATTGCCGGGCTGGAGAGCGCGGATGCGGGCACGGTGCACTTCCATGGCGAACGCGCCGATCATCTCCACGCCCGCTCACGCCAGGTGGGGTTCGTCTTCCAGCACTATGCCCTGTTCCGCCACATGACCGTCGCCGCGAACATCGCCTTTGGACTCCAGGTTCAGGGGGCGACCCGCGCCAGGCAGGCGGCGCGGGTGGACGAACTCCTGGGGCTGATGGGCCTGACCGGGTTGGGGGGGCGCTACCCGGGGCAACTCTCTGGTGGCCAGCGCCAGCGCGTCGCCCTAGCGCGGGCCCTGGCGCCGGAGCCCAAGGTCCTGTTGCTCGATGAACCCTTTGGGGCCGTGGATGCCAAGGTGCGTGAGGAACTGCGGCACTGGCTGCGGCGGATGCACGATGAGGTGCGAGTAACCTCCATCTTTGTCACCCACGATCAGGAGGAGGCCTTCTCCGTGGCGGACAAGGTCATCGT
>CAZFZB010000151.1:3889-6005 GCA_964523415.1 uncultured Chromatiaceae bacterium
GGGCAGGGGACCGTGGTGCGTATGACTACCCTGGGGGATCGTGTCAAGGTCGAGGCCCAACTGGACGGTGGGGTCGCCATCTTTGCCCAGTTTCCTCGTCGCAGCACCCTGTTGCACGGGATCGAGCCGGGTTGCCGTATCCATGTGGAGGTGACCTTGGCTCGGGTTTACCCCCGGGGGCAGTCGGTGCTGAGGGTAGCGCCGGCCGAGCCGGCGGAGGCCTTGCTGGGGGAGCAGCGGGCACGGGGCTATAAGGCCGAAGCCGGGATGTCGGCAAGCGGGGTGGCTGGCTGACCCCCTTGGCGCCCCGGGGCATCATTGGCCGTCATTTCGAGCCTCGGCACTTGGGAAATTGCCGTTGGTGGTATCGCCAGGCTTGCTGAACGCCCAGGTCAGTGATAGATTTACGCGTTTTCCAAAATCAAGCTCCCAAGGGGGCAGTCAGGGCCACCATGAAAGAAGGCATTCACCCCGCTTATCGCGACACCAAGGTCGTTTGCAGTTGCGGCAATCAGTTCGTCACCCGCTCCACCTTGGGTAAGGACCTGCATGTGGAAGTCTGCTCGGCCTGCCACCCCTTCTATACCGGCAAGCAGAAGATCGTGGACACGGGCGGGCGTGTGGACAAGTTCCGTCGCAAATACGGTCGCTGAGGCCCCATCTGATCCACGAAGGCCGGTGATGCCGCGCATCCCGGCACTTTTGTTGTGGGCTGCGATAGGGATATATCCCTGCTTCATCTGGTCCGCCTGCCCCATCCCCGCCCAGTTCGAGTCCGCCCGCGTCACCCAGGTCATCGATGGTGATACCCTGGAAATCAAGGATGGTGCCCGGGTAAGGCTCATCGGCATTGACACCCCTGAGATTGGCCACGACGGCAAGGCCGATGACCCCGGCGCCCGGCAGGCCAGTTCCGCCTTGCGTGCCATGATCGCCGCGAGCGGTTGGCGCGTGCGGCTCGTCCCCGATGGTGAGGGCAGGGATCGCTATGGACGCCGCCTCGCCCATGTCCTCGACGAGCAGGGGCGCAATCTCAGCGAGCAATTGCTGGTGCGCGGTCTCGCTTACCCGACCCCCTTCCCGACCAACCCGAAGTTCCTGGGCTGCTATCAGGAGGCCGGGAACGAGGCCCGCCATGCGAGGCGTGGCCTTTGGAGCCGTCCACCCCTTGAAGCCACCCGGCTCGGATCCACCACCAGTGGCTTTGAGCGCGTCGCCGGACTTGTCAAGTCCGTTGCCACCGACCGGGATGACCTGCGCATCGCCTTGGCGGGTGGCCTGGAATTGCGCATCCATTCGGAAGACCGTGCCTATTTCGATGCCGCCTGGCTGGCCACCCTGAAGGGCCAACGTCTGGAGGTCCTGGGCTGGATCTATCGCCAGCAAGGTCAGCCGCGGATGCGGCTGCGCCACCCCGCCGCTATCATCTCGCCTCTGCCGTGAGGCCCCCGGCCTCCGCCACCAGGCGCGCGACCCCCGCCTCATCCAGGCCCCGTTCCGGTCTTTCGTCCCGGGTGGCGAGGGGCGGGTTGCTGTGGGCCAGGGTTGGCAACACCAGCAACTCGATGGGGGTATCGCCGGCGAAAAAGGTCAGAAGTGGCGGGGACCGCCGCGTCCCGTCCGCGAATCGCCGGGGCTCCTGGCGTTCCCGCCAGGGGATACCCTGGTTCAGGAGGGTCAGAACGATCTCGTCCACGGCCTCTGCGTAGAGGTGCAGGCGAACCGGCTGATCGGGGTCGGGGTAATCGTCGATCAGGGAGCCCACTAGTCTGGGGGCGAAGGGGGCAAAGTGCCGCATGGCGGCTAGGGCCTGTTCGCGGCGGCGGCGCAGGCTCTTGGTCTGGTCCGGCTTCCAGAATAGCCTTCGGTAGGCGAGCAGTGCCTCCTTGACCTCCTCGTTGCTCGGCCAGAGGCGTTTATTGTCGATCCCGGCCCTTTCCGCCACCTTGCGCCGTGCACGTTCAGGTTCGGCGATGCCCTGTTCCGCCATCAGTCGCGCCGTTTCCTCTGCCAGCCAGCGGCGCTGGCTGGTCGCGTGGTCGCGTTTTCGCATCTTGGTTGGCCTCTCGCAATGTCCCTGCCACGTCAATATTCCCCAACCCAGGGGGAAAGGATA
>CAZFZB010000152.1:0-5994 GCA_964523415.1 uncultured Chromatiaceae bacterium
AAGGTCAAGGTGGTCAAGAACAAGGTGGCGCCCCCCTTCAAGCAGGCGGAGTTCGACATCCTGTACGGCGAGGGTATATCCCGTGAGGGCGAGATCATCGACCTCGGTGCTCAACATGGCCTCATCGATAAGTCCGGCGCCTGGTATAGCTATGGCGGCAACCGGATCGGCCAGGGCAAGGACAACGTGCGCCTCTTCCTGAAAGAGAACCCGGCGATGGCCCAGGAGATCGAGGCCAAGATTCGCGCCAAGCTGCTGCCCGCCGCCGATGTCGCCCCCGAGGCCATGGTGGCGGAATAGGCTAAAGGCCGTTTGATCTGGCTGCCGGTATGGGCGAGGACCCAGACGAGTTAGGGGAGGAGCCCCTGAAGGATGCCTCAGGTGCCAAGGGAGCCGATGGTGCGCGTAACCAAGCCCTGCGTCTGCTTGCTAACCGCGAGCATAGTCGTGCCGAACTTGAACAAAAGTTGCGGGCGCGGGGTTTCGAGGCGGTCGTCATGGCGGGTGTGCTCGATGCCCTGACCGAGGCGGGCCTTCTCAGTGACGAACGCATGGCCGAGGCCTATGTGGCTGGGCGGTTACGCAAAGGTTTTGGCCCCTTGCGTCTGCGTCGGGAGTTGCTTGAGCGGGGCCTGGACGAAGATCTGATCAGTGCCTACATCGACCGGAGCAGTGGTGATTGGTTAGAACTCATGGCCAGTTTGGTGGCCAGGAAATTTGGTCCTGGTCGGGTTACTGATCGCAAGGAACTGGGGCGCCGTGCCCGCTTTCTCGAATATCGCGGCTTTCCCCCGGAACTCGTCGGTCGCTACCTGCGCGGTGGGCCTGTGGCATGAGGTCGCCTTGAACCCTGTGATTTTTCGAATATTGCCCTCTTTCCCGTATTGAGTTTGCCGTCATGAAGAGCAGCGCCGAGCTGAGAGCCAGTTTTCTCGATTTCTTCGCCTCCCATGGCCATCAGGTGGTGCCCAGCAGCCCCTTGATCCCGGCCAATGATCCGACCCTGCTCTTTACCAACGCGGGTATGGTGCAGTTCAAGGACGTCTTTCTGGGTCGGGACAAGAGACCCTATCACCGGGCCGCCAGCACCCAGCGCTGCGTGCGCGCCGGTGGCAAGCACAATGATCTGGAGAATGTAGGCTACACGGCCCGGCACCATACCTTCTTCGAAATGCTGGGCAATTTCAGCTTTGGGGATTATTTCAAGCACCATGCCATTCTCTATGCCTGGGAATATCTCACCCAGGTTCTCGCCCTCCCCCCCGAGCGCCTCTGGGTCACCGTTTTTCAGGACGACGACGAGGCAGCCTCTATCTGGCTCGATGAGGTGGGCGTGGACCCCCACCGCTTCTCGCGTTGCGGGGAAAAGGACAACTTCTGGTCCATGGGTGACACGGGTCCCTGCGGCCCCTGCTCCGAGATTTTTTATGATCACGGACCCCAGGTCCCAGGTGGTCCCCCGGGCTCCCCTGACGCCGATGGCGACCGCTATATCGAGATCTGGAACCTGGTCTTCATGCAATTCGACCGGGACGCCAGCGGTAAGCTGACTCCCTTGCCCAAACCCTCGGTGGATACGGGCATGGGGCTGGAGCGCCTGGCAGCGGTCATGCAGGGCGTCCACAGTAACTACGAGATCGATCTATTCGCCAGGCTCATCGATGCGGCGGCCCAGGTCACGGGGGCCCAGGATCGGGAATCCAAGGCCCTGCGGGTCATTGCGGATCATATCCGTGCCGCTGCCTTCCTGGTCGTTGATGGCATTACCCCAGGCAACGAGGGGCGTGGTTATGTCCTGCGGCGCATCATCCGGCGCGCCATCCGCCATGGCTATCAGCTCGGCCAGGCCGATCCCTTCTTCTATAAGCTGGTCGCACCCCTGGCGGCCGAAATGGGGGACGCCTTTCCGGAATTGCCCAAGGCCCAGGAGCGGGTGGCACACATCCTCAACCTGGAAGAGGAACGTTTTGCCGAAACCCTGGAACAGGGCATGCGCATCCTGGAGCAGGCCATCGCGAGCCTGGCTGGTACCCTCATCCCCGGGGAAACGGTATTTAAGCTCTACGATACCTATGGCTTCCCTCTGGATCTCACGGCTGACATTGCCCGCGAGCGGGGGCTGACCCTGGACACCGCCGGTTTCGACCGCGAGATGGCCCGGCAGAAAGAGCGCGCCCGCGCCGCCAGCCACTTTGGCACCGGTTCCGGCGCCGCCTTGCGACTGGAGGGTGAAACCCACTTTACGGGCTATGAACATCTCGATGATCGCGCCCATGTGGTCGGCCTCTACCGGGGCGAGGAAGCGGTAGATGCCCTGCGGGTGGGCGACGAAGGTATCCTGGTTCTCGATGCTACCCCCTTTTACGCCGAGTCCGGTGGTCAGGTGGGTGACCGCGGCTGGCTCAGGGGCGATCGGGTTCGCCTGACGGTACAGGACACCCGGAAGTTGGGTGGGGATGTCATCGGGCATGTCTGTCGGGTGGAGGAGGGCGAACTTCAGGTCGGCGATACGCTCGAGGCCAGGGTAGATGCCGACCGTCGCCGCGCCACGGCCCTCAACCACTCCGCTACCCACCTTTTACATGCGGCCCTGCGCCACATCCTGGGTGATCATGTCCAACAGAAGGGCTCCTTGGTGGACCCCGAACGGTTACGTTTCGACTTTTCCCATTTCGAGCCCGTCAGTCGCGATCAACTCCTGGCGATCGAGCGCCTGGTGAACCAGGAAATCCGGGCAAATCACCCGGTCGAGACCCGGCTCATGACCCTGGAGGACGCCAAGGCTACCGGCGCCATGGCCCTCTTTGGCGAGAAATATGCTGACCTTGTACGGGTATTGCGCATGGGTGACTTCTCCACCGAATTGTGCGGCGGCACCCACGCCCGGGCGGTGGGGGATATCGGCCTCTTCAAGATCCTGAGCGAGGGCGGCATCGCCTCCGGGGTGCGCCGTATCGAGGCTACCACCGGAGCTCAGGCCCTGGCGGTTGTCGAGGAGGATGAGGAACGCCTGCTGCGCCTGGCCAGCCTGGTCAAGGGTAGCCGTGAGGATCTGGACGACAAGGTCGCCGCCTTACTGGAACGCTCCAGGCGACTGGAAAGGGAATTGGCTGACCTCAAGGCGAAGGCCGCCAGCGCCGCAGGCCAGGATTTGGCCGCTCAGGCAGAAGAGATAGGGGGGGTCAAGGTGTTGGCGGCACGGTTGGACGGCGCCGATGCCAAGGCCCTGCGCGACGCCTTGGATCGGCTCAAGGACAAGCTGGGCTCAGCCATCATTCTGTTGGCGGCCGAGAGTGAGGGTAAGGTGAGTCTGATCGCCGGGGTGACTAAGGATCTGACCGATCGCTTTCAGGCGGGCGATCTGGTCCGCGAGGCCGCCGCCAAGGTGGGTGGCAAGGGTGGCGGCCGGCCGGACATGGCCCAGGCGGGAGGCTCGGATCCTAGCGGTCTGCCCGCGGCCCTGGCCCTTGCCAAGCAGTGGGCCCGGGACCGGGTCAATCCCTGATTCCGAGTATTCTACCCCTGGCCGCCCAGGTTTCTGGGGGGCTGGGAATTGTTGACACTGGCAGAAGTAAGGAGAGTGCCATGGCGCTCATTGTTCAGAAATATGGCGGCACCTCCGTCGGCAGCGTGGAGCGTATCCAAAATGTCGCCCAGCGCGTAAAACGCTGGCGGGAGCGTGGTGATCAGGTGGTGGTAGTGGTCTCCGCTATGTCCGGCGAGACGGACCGTCTCATCGGTCTGGCCAAGGCCATCCAGGAGCGTCCCCTTCCCCGGGAGCTGGATGTACTGCTCTCAACCGGCGAACAAGTCACCATCGCCCTACTGGCCATGGCATTGGATCAGGCTGGGTGTCCCGCCCGCTCCTATACCGGCGCCCAGGTCCAGATCCTCACGGACAGCGCTCACAACAAGGCGCGTATCCGTGAGATCGAGGAGGCCAATATCCGCGCGGATCTGGAAGCTGGCAACGTGGTCGTGGTGGCGGGATTTCAGGGCGTGGATGAAGACGGCAATATTACGACCCTGGGGCGGGGCGGTTCGGATACCTCCGCCGTAGCCGTGGCCGCTGCCCTGCACGCCGCCGAGTGCCAGATCTACACCGACGTGGATGGTGTCTATACCACGGACCCGCGCGTGGAGCCCCGCGCCCGCAAGCTTGATCGCATCACCTTCGAGGAGATGCTCGAGATGGCCAGTCTGGGCTCCAAGGTCCTGCAGATCCGCTCCGTGGAGTTTGCGGGTAAGTACAAGGTACCCTTGCGCGTGCTCTCCAGCTTTGAAGAGGGTGAGGGCACACTGATATCACTTGAGGAGGACGCCGTGGAACAAGCGCTCATTTCTGGTATTGCCTTTGCCCGCGACGAGGCCAAGCTCACCATACTGGGGGTTCCGGACCAGCCCGGCGTTGCCTATAAGATTTTGGGTCCCATCGCGGCAGCCAATATCGAAGTGGATATGATCATCCAGAATATCGCCGCCGACGAGGCGACGACGGATTTTACCTTCACCGTCCACCGCAACGAGTACCAGCGGGCCATGGAGATCCTCAGGGGCACCGCTGCCTCTCTGTCCGCGCGTCAGGTGCTGGGTGACGATCGCATCGCTAAGATTTCCATCGTGGGGGTGGGGATGCGTTCCCATGCTGGTATTGCCAGCAAGATGTTCGCCGCCCTTGCCAAGGAGGGGATCAACATCCGCATGATCTCTACCTCCGAGATCAAGATCTCCGTGGTCGTGGACGAGAAGTATCTGGAACTTGGCGTGCGAACCCTGCATAGCGCCTTCGATCTGGACAAGTCCGCCTGAGGGGGCCCCAGTAGGCAAAAAATGGTTGCTATCAAGCAAAAAGGCCTTTTTGGGGCCTCAGGCAATTGTTAGAATTCCGTTCACACGGAGTCATGCTCCAGTTCTTCGTGGTTGGTTGCTGCGCGGTCCCAGCGCCTGAGTTGGCAATGCCACTCCTCGCTGCCCCTGGCCCGCGTTCTGTTTAAAGGAATATTTAGGGAGAGAACGCGAAATGTTGATACTCACGAGAAGGGTCGGCGAGACCCTCATGATTGGAGATGAGGTGACCGTCACCGTCCTTGGCGTCAAGGGCAACCAGGTGCGCATCGGCGTCAATGCCCCCCGGGATGTAGCCGTCCATCGCGAGGAAATCTACGAGCGTATCAAACGCGAACAGGCAGGCCAGGGCGACGGTGGCGACATGGATGGCGATTACGAACAAGATCGTGATTAGCGGTAGCGTCCAACGGCAGGCACAACTATAATTCTTCGCTTGTTGATGCGCCCCCCAATACCGCTAAGGTTTCCTGGAGAGATGGCCGAGAGGCTGAAGGCGCTCCCCTGCTAAGGGAGTATGGGGCTTGAAACTCCATCGAGGGTTCGAATCCCTCTCTCTCCGCCATTTCTTCCGTTGCCTGTCAGTCACACAAGGCGGTTTCCCTGGGCCTGCCTTGTCCCCTCCCGGTAGCGACCCCCGGCCCTTCCAGTAAAGGGCTGGTTCCAGCCTTCCTCGGCGTTGCCCTTGATGTCAAGAATCAGCCGATTACCGAGCGAACTCACTCATGGCTCAGGTAGTTTCAAGGACTGAAACCGATTCGGCCCCCTGCCATGTTGTCAATAGGCTGGTTCCATGAGTCGTGGTATCGTCCTTATCGCTGTGATGTTCGCGATTACGCTGGCGGGTGGTTGTGGTTCGACGAACAAGAAGTCCCAGGATGGCATGGCATCCTGGTATGGACCCGCTCATCATGGAAAGCAGACCGCCAGTGGTCAGCCCTTTAATCAAAATGCCTTGACGGCGGCCCATCCGAGTTTGCCTTTTGGGACCCAGGTCAGGGTCACCAACCTTGCCAATGGCAAACAGGTTGTCGTGAGGATCAATGATCGTGGTCCCTACAAGGGCGGTAGGATTATCGACCTTTCCCGAGCGGCGGCGCGAAAGTTGGAAATCGATGGAATTGCCCAGGTCCGGGTGGAAGTCCTCCC
>CAZFZB010000153.1:0-5735 GCA_964523415.1 uncultured Chromatiaceae bacterium
TCTCGAATCACCATTTGTGATTTTACTTATGAACTGTCCTCCGTTAAGGTATTGTCCCAGATCTCGAGCCCTGGGTTTACACTGAAGGCCGGGAGGGGGGGACCGCCCTTGGGGTGGCCCAAAAAATATCTAAAATCGAATGGGTAACAACCATGGCACTCGACCAGTCCGCGCGCTACTCCGACCTAAGCCTGAAAGAAGCCGACCTGATCGCCGGGGGTAAGCACATCCTCGTCGCCTATAAGATGAAGCAGAATCCCGGACACGGCTACCTGGAGGCGGCCACGCACTTTGCAGCCGAGTCCTCCACGGGTACCAACGTCGAGGTTTCCACTACGGACGATTTTACTAAGGGCGTCGATGCCTTGGTCTACCACATCGATGAGGCCACAGAGGATATGCGTATCGCCTATCCGCTGGAGTTGTTCGACCGCAACATCACCGATGGTCGCATGATGCTGGTGTCCTTCTTGACCCTGGCCATCGGCAACAATCAGGGTATGGGTGACATCAAGCATGGCAAGATGATCGACTTCTACATGCCCGAGCGTGCCATCCAGTTGTTCGATGGCCCGGCCAAGGACATCTCGGACATGTGGCGCATCCTGGGTCGCCCGGTGGTAAATGGCGGCTACATCGCCGGCACTATCATCAAGCCTAAGCTCGGCCTGCGTCCCGAGCCCTTTGCCAACGCCGCTTATCAGTTCTGGCTGGGTGGCGACTTCATTAAGAACGATGAACCGCAGGGCAACCAGGTTTTCTGCCCGGCCAAGAAGGTCTATCCGCTGGTGTACGATGCCATGAAGCGTGCCCAGGACGAGACTGGCGAGGCCAAGCTTTTCTCCGCCAACATCACCGCCGACGATCACTATGAGATGTGCGCCCGCGCGGATTTCATTCTGGAAACCTTCGGTCCCGATGCCGATAAGGTTGCCTTCCTGGTAGACGGCTACGTCGGTGGCCCCGGCATGGTGACTACGGCCCGTCGCCAGTACCCCAACCAGTATCTGCACTATCACCGTGCCGGCCATGGTGCCGTGACCTCCCCCAGCGCCAAGCGAGGCTATACGGCCTTCGTACTGGCCAAGATGTCCCGTCTTCAGGGTGCCTCCGGCATCCACGTCGGCACCATGGGTTACGGCAAGATGGAGGGTGATGCCGACGACAAGAACATCGCCTATATGATCGAACGCGATGAGTGCCAGGGCCCGGTCTATTACCAGAAGTGGTACGGCATGAAGCCCACCACCCCCATTATTTCCGGCGGCATGAATGCCCTGCGTCTGCCCGGTTTCTTCGAAAACCTGGGTCACGGCAATGTTATAAACACCTCTGGGGGTGGCGCCTACGGTCACATCGACTCCCCGGCGGCCGGGGCCATCTCACTGCGTCAATCCTACGAGTGCTGGAAGTCGGGTGCCGACCCGATCGAGTACGCCAAGAGCCACAAGGAGTTTGCTCGTGCCTTCGAGTCCTTCCCCTTCGATGCCGACAAACTGTACCCCGGCTGGCGTGAGAAGCTGGGCGTTCATAAGTAAGCGCGAGAACTTGAGGTAGTGGGCGCAGGGGGCGGGGAGGGATACCCCGCCCCACCTAGGAGGTTGCCGCATTCGGGTTCCATGGCTCCGGACAGTTTGGGGAGTTCTTCGGCTCAAGGCTCTTCGGCTTGGCCCTTTGGTGACTCTTTCTGTGAACTCAAGGGCTTCATGCGGCTCTGGCTGGGTTGACCTTCCGGCCAGGCCAGGCGTCTGAGCGTCACCGCTACCGCGAGGAGTCCCGCCATGGCGGTGATATGGGTGGCTGAGCCAAGCCCGCCACAGTTCAGATGGGAGGGTTTACTCGTCGTCACGCACGGATGGACCCCGTCCGGGGACAGGATACTGTCCTCCGTGGAAAAGACGGCGGGTACGGCAAACCGCCGCTTAGGGTTGCGCGCAAAGCCGAAGTGCTGGCGCAGTTCCTTGCGGGTCCGCGCGAGCAGGCTATCCTTCTCCGTGCGGCTCAAGTCGGCGATACCGAGGCGGGTAGGATCTACCTTGCCTCCCATGCCCCCCACGGTGACCACCAACTGTTTGCGACGGCGGCAACCAGCAATGATCAAGGCCTTTTCGCGGTAGTGATCGATGCAGTCGATGACGGCGTCGAAACCGGTGTCTAACAGAACATCCAGGTTCGTGGCATCCACGAAGTCGTCAATCAACTGGATCTCGGCGGCGGGGTTGATGTCCCAGACCCGTTCGGCCAGTACCTGAATCTTGGCGCGGCCGAGGGTAGAACCCAGGGCGGGGAGTTGCCGGTTGATATTGGACTCGGCGATATGGTCCATATCGACCAGGGTGAGGTGACCCAGGCCGCTCCGTGCCAGGGCCTCCACTGCCCAGGAGCCGACCCCGCCGACGCCAATGACGGCAACACGGGCCTGGCGCAGCCGCTCCAGCCCGGCGTGGCCATAGAGGGCTGAGATGCCCCCAAAACGCCGAGCGACGTCCATCATGACAGCCTCTCACGAAAATGGAGGGAATGGCCCAGGTCCAGGGCGCTAGAAAAAACCCAATGCCATTCACGGATTGGCAAGCCAGACCTTCGGGTCCTCGGTTCCCGAAGCCCCCAATCTCCAGGAGAAGTCACAGTGCTTAACAGCATCACCCAGTACCTAGTCCCCCAAGAGCCCTATTACAGTCCCCAGGGCGACGAGATCACCCTCTATGAGGCCGCTTACGCCGAGCGCCTGCCAGTCATGATCAAGGGACCGACAGGTTGTGGCAAGTCCCGCTTTGTGGAACATATGGCCTGGCGCCTGGGCAAGCCCCTGATTTCCGTCGCCTGCAACGAGGATATGACCGCCTCCGACCTGGTGGGCCGCTATCTGCTCGACGCCCAGGGCACCCGTTGGGTTGACGGCCCCCTGACGACAGCGGCCCGCATCGGTGCCATCTGCTACCTGGACGAGATCGTTGAGGCCCGCCAGGACACTACGGTCGTCATCCATCCCCTCACCGACCATCGTCGCAACCTGCCTCTCGACAAGAAGGGGGAACTGGTCCAGGCCCACCAGGATTTCCAACTCGTCATTTCCTATAACCCTGGCTACCAGAGTCTGATGAAGGATCTCAAACAATCCACGAAGCAGCGTTTCGCAGCCATGGCATTTGATTACGCCCCGGAGGCGTTGGAGGTCGAGATCGTCCGCAAGGAGACAGATATGGACCCGGAAATAGCCGCCAAGCTGGTGAAGATCGGTATTGTCGCGCGTAACCTCAAGGGCCATGGCCTGGATGAGGGTATCTCCACCCGGCTGCTGGTCTATGCAGGCCAACTCATCCGCCGGGGCATAAACCCCCGTGCCGCCTGCCGGATGGCCATGGTGCGTCCCATCACCGATGATGCGGATATTCGCGTCACTCTCGACCACGCCATTGACGCCATCTTCGAGGTTTGATGGTCTGCGATCAGGCGAGGACTTCGGCTAGCATGCAGGCTGCAACCTGGGACATTCACATGGCCAATAACCACGATCCGCTCAAGAGTTACCGCGAGCGCCTGACCTGTAATTTCCCCCAGCTGGAACAGGTCTTTCCAGACTGCATGGTAGCGGCCAAGGCCTTGACCCCCAAGGGAATCGAGGCCTATCTTGCCGGCGCCTCCCTAGTCTGCATGATCGGACGTGGCTTCGAACCCGTGCTGGTCTATTTGGAGGAAATGCCCCAGGTCGCCTCCCAACTGGGCGAGGGCAGTTTGGAATTGGTTTCCCAAACGGTCTGGAGGATGTCGCGGACCCCCAACGGCAAGGCCATTCTACCTTTCCTGCAAACCATCGCCGAGGCGGCCCGGCGTTTTGGCAGCCTGGAGTTGCTGGAGCGGTATATCGGCCTGATCATGGATCTGATGGCTAGGACCACCGGTTCCATTCACGGCTTTCATGCCACCATCCCCAGCCCTGGCCTCCCGGACATGCTTGAACAGATGCCCCATCTATTGCGGAACCTCAGTGTTCGCGGCCTCGGCAACTGGATTGATTACGGCATTCGCAATTACAGCAAGCACCCGGGGCGCCAGAAGGAGTATTTTAGCCTCCAGTCGGCCGACAGCCGTGCCATCCTCCAGCGCGAACGCCATGGCACCCTCTATGCCGACCGGGAACGCCAACTCGACCTTTATCTCAGGTCCCTTTGGAACCTCAAGGAACACCTGGTTCCCTATTCGGAGGGTTGGGCGGACCAGCGCAGGCCGCTCCCCTACTTTGACGACCTGGGAATCCGCATCCCGGATGTTTACGACGATCGCCAGGGGGTGCGGGGCATCGACCGCTATCGTGCTACCCTGGCGCACATGGCGGCCCACAAGCGCTGGAGCGGTCAGACCCTGGCCGACAACTTCAGCCCCTTTCAGCGGGTTGCCATCGAATTGTTCGAAGACAGCCGGGTCGAGTACCTGGCCATGCGGCTCTACCCAGGCTTGCGCCACCTCTGGATGGCCCTGCATCCCAGCCCGGGAGAGGACGATTGCGACCCGGCGAGTGAGTCCTGCATTCGCCATCGCCTGGCCTTACTCTCCCGCGCCATTCTGGATCCGCGCCACGGCTATCGCAATCCCGATATCCTGGCCTTTGTGGAGCGTTTCCATGACCTGATGACCCAGGGCGAATCCAGTACCCAGGACATGGTCGGTCTCGGGCTGGCCTTCATTGCCCGTACCCGTCGCCAGCAGGATCAGATGGCGCGGGTCTATTTCAACGACACTGAGGTAGACTACCGCGACGACAACCGCCATCTCTGGCGCTTTATGGAGGAGGGGGACGAGGAGGAGACAACACAGGAGCGCCAGCAGCAGGCTGCCGAGGAACTCCAGGGACTGCCGCCGCGCCACTATCCGGAGTGGGATTACCACTCTCAGACTTACCGCCCGGACTGGGTCAGCCTCTATGAGTCCCTGCATCCAGGCGGCGACGCCGCGGTTATCGAGAGACTGCTTGCCAAACACGCAGCCCTGGCCAAACGCCTAAGGCAGATTCTTGACCTTCTCAAACCTCAGCATCATTTGCGGGTGCGGTACCAGGAGGAGGGTAGCGAACTGGATCTGGATATTGCGATCCGCTCCCTGTTGGATTTCCGATGCGGATTGACGCCGGACCCCCGCATCAACATGAGCCACCGCCATGATGGGCGCAATATTGCCGTCATGCTGCTGCTGGATCTGTCGGAGTCCCTTAACGAGACACCTTCGGGCGCGAGTCAGACCATTCTCGAACTCAGTCAGGAGGCCGTCGCCCTGCTCGGCTGGGCCGTCGATCGCCTGGGGGACGAGTTCGCCATCGCCGGTTTCTCGTCAAATACCCGCCACGAGGTGCGTTATCAGCACATCAAGGGTTATGGCGAGTCCTGGGACGACCGTGTCAAGGGCCGCCTCGCCGCCATGGAGGCGCATTGGTCCACCCGCATGGGGGCCGCCCTCCGTCACGCCGCCCATTACCTGGAGGCCCGCCCCGCGGAGAAGAAACTGCTCCTGATCCTCACCGATGGCAAGCCCTCCGACATCGACGTCGAGGACGAACGCCTCCTCATCGAGGACGCCCACAAGGCGGTCCAGGAGATCAAGCGGCAGGGCATCTATCCCTACTGTATCAACCTGGACTCCGGGGCTGACGACTATGTCCGTGACATCTTCGGCAAGCAATATAGCGTGATCGACCATGTCGATCGCCTCCCGGAAAGGCTGCCCCAACTCTTCCTGGCCTT
>CAZFZB010000154.1:0-2150 GCA_964523415.1 uncultured Chromatiaceae bacterium
TCGAGCATGGCCTGTGACAGATCCTTGATCAAATAAAGGTTGATGACCGCGAGGATCGCCAACAACAGCAGTATCCCTCGTATGATCCGTACTGTACGCCGGGCAATGACGGTGCCGATGCGGTTCTCTTCCGACATCTGGTTATCAACCTGGGTGACGGTACGGTGGAACACCTCGATGATCCGTGCCGCGTCGCTCTCGGTCACTCCCTGGTTGGCCGGCGGTTGGACGGGGGGATCGATCATTTGAAGGGGGTTGCGGAGTTGAAGAACCGCATGGGTCCGGACATGCGATTAACGTCGGCGCCCATGACCCCAAGGGTCTGATTGATGAAGGCGAAGCTGGAGGTCATCCGGGTGACGCTTTGGGTAATACTGGCCATGTTGTTATCGAGGTTGGCCATGCGTACCGAGAGGCTGTTCGTGGAGCCGGTCAGGTCCCGCACACTGCCCTGCATCTGGTTCATTTCGCCGGCCATGACAGGCAGGGGCCGGATATTGGATTCCATTTCCAGGATGGCATCCTTCATGAGCACCATGTCTTCCGAAATGTGGGTGAAATGACCGTTCATGGTATTGACGGCGCTTATCATGGGTTGGATCTCGTAGGCGAGTGTTAGCAGCAGCAGGAACATGCTCACCCCGACGACAGCCAAACTTAGCATGCCAAACCGGACTAAGGAGGTGGTACGCCGGGCCACCCTCAGGTGCATGGCGAATTGCTGATCCAGAATATGCTGGAATCCGGTGGCGATCTCTTCGATCCTGGCTTGATCCTCGGGGGCGATGGGCATGGGTTGACGCTTGATGGTCGGATATCGGGGGGGATGATCCCCTTGGTGGTAATGGGTCTTAGTTGGGGCGTCAAGCTAACACTGAGCCTTACCCCCTGGTTGATCTCGAAAGGATCTTAGCCGCGCCTCTGGCGCTGGACAAGCCCCTGGTGATGGTTCCGGGTTTAGGTCCAACCCCGGACGGCCAGGATTCGATACTCATGGCAGATCAGGGGAACCAGGTTGAGGGTGCCCCTTTGCCTGGCCTACAGGGGATAGCTGCATGTCCACGAGCGGGCAAATTGTGTTAGCCTGATACAAGATTGGGGCAAGGGATTGTTAGGAATTGATCCCCCCTGATATTCTCCCCCCTTCCGATTCCATCTCCTTTTCCATTTTCGAACGAGACTAACGACATGCGTTTGACTACTGGGTTGTCCCTTTCCGTTGTCACCCTGGGTATCGCCTTGAGTATTGCGACGATCGTCTCCGCCGAGGATCCCGCCAACAAGCCAGCGGCCGAGCCAACTAGCCCTGCGAATTCGGCTGCCGCATCTTCCGCGCCCAGTACTGCGGTTGTCGCTACTGTCAATGGCGTAGCTATCAGTCGCGCGGAACTCGACATGGCCACCCAGGTACTGCTTGGTCAGGCCAAGATGCCGGCACCCACCGATCCCCAGCAGAGACAACAAATCGAGGCTATGGCCCTCGACAGCCTGATTGCCCAGGAATTGCTCTATCAGGCCGCCAAAAGTGTCCATATAGCTGACCTTGATAAAAAGGTCGAGGAAAAGATCAACGCCGCCAAGGCACGCTTTGGCACCCCGGAGGCCTTTGAAAAGGCCCTCGCCCAGAGCAAGATGACGGAGCAGGAGTTAAAGGATCGTATGACCCGTGAGGTCATGATCGGGGCCTATCTCGAGCAGGAAATCAGTGCCAAGATCACCATCATCCCCGAGCAGGCCAAGCAGTTTTATGACGCGAACCCGGATATGTTCAAGAAACCCGAGTCTGTCCATGCCAGCCATATCCTGATCGGGGTTGACCCCAAGGCCACCCCTGAGGAAAAGCAGGCAGCCAGGCAAAAGGCGAATGACCTCCTTGCGAAAATCAAGGGCGGGGCAGATTTCGCGGAGATTGCAAAGGCTGAGTCCACTTGCCCCAGCGCCAAGAAGGGCGGTGATCTGGGTACCTTCGGTCCCGGCCAGATGGTTAAACCCTTTGAAGATGCGGCATTCAGCCTTGAGAATGGCGCCGTGAGCGACGTCGTCGAGACCCAGTTTGGCTATCACATCATCAAATCGCAGGGCAAGACCCCCGGTGAAACGGTGCCTTTCGATCAGGTTCAGGAAAAGATCCAGATGCACCTGAAGACCGC
>CAZFZB010000154.1:2250-5642 GCA_964523415.1 uncultured Chromatiaceae bacterium
CGTCAGGTTTAGCCCCATTCGGAAGCCATCATCGCATGGACCCTCACCAGGCTCATTCGCCGGATCCCCCCCAGGAGCTGCCGTTACTTATTGTTCTGCGGGTCTTTTTGCCCTTTGCCGCAGGTTATTTCCTATCCTACCTCTACCGCACCATCAATGCAGTGCTGGCCCCCGAACTGGAATCGGCCCTCGGCCTGGATGCAGCCGCCCTGGGGTTACTCACTAGCCTTTACTTTCTGACCTTCGCGGCCTTTCAGTTGCCGCTCGGTATCCTGCTCGACCGATTCAACCCCCACAAGGTGGAAAGCGTGCTGCTGTTGTTTGCCGCTATGGGTGCCACTCTGTTCGCCATGAGCGACAGCCTGGGGGATCTGGTAGTCGGCCGGGCGCTCATTGGCCTGGGAGTGTCGGCCTGTCTGATGGCCAGCATGAAGACCTTCGTTCTCTGGTTTCCGTCGCCACGCCTGCCCGCTGTTTATGGGTGGATCCTGGCCGCTGGCGGGGTGGGCGCCCTTAGCGCAACCACCCCGGTCGAGTGGGCCATGGAGCTTACCTCCTGGCGGGGGATCTTCGCCGGACTGGCGGTGATGACCCTGGTGGTGGCTGGGGTGATCTTTCTTGTGGTCCCGGATAAGCCCGCGGCCCCCCATGCAGGGGGATGGCATGATCAGTGGCGGGGCCTTGTGTCGATCTACACCAGCCGGGTTTTCTGGCGTCTGGCCCCTATCAGCTTGTTGGTGATGAGTTCCCACATGGCAATTCAGGGCCTCTGGGCGGGTCCTTGGTTGAGGGATGTCGCCGGCCTCGATCGGATGGTCGTGGCCGATCACCTCTTTTGGGTCGCGGCGGGGCTGGTGGCCGGGTTTTTCTGGCTCGGCACCCTGGCCTACCGCCTCAACCGTTTGGGGGTGCCGCTGGTAGCGGTTTCGATGGGCGGGGTGGTGATTTTCATGGCGCTGCAACTGGTTGTCGTGCTTGGCTATACCGGCGCGACCCTGCCGATCTGGGTGGGTTTCGGTTTCTTCGGCACCTCCGCCAACCTGAGCTATGCCATCTTGTCCCAGACCTTTCCGCGGGAATTGGCTGGCCGGGTGAATACGGCCCTGAACCTGCTGGTCTTCGTGGGGGCCTTTGCCATGCAGTGGGGCCTGGGCGCCGTCATAGGGCTGTGGCCGGCGGTGGGGGGGGGTTATGCCCCCACCGGCTATAGTACGGCCTTTGGTACGGTCCTGATCTTGCAGCTCGCCGCCCTGGGCTGGTACTGGTTTGCCGGCGGTGGGCCTGATCCCGAGGGTTAGGGCGACTGGATAATCCGCCCGATCAAGGTGCTGTCGCGGCCCCCTTCCTGATGGCCAGGTGCAACCTGAGTATCCTGGTCTGGTGGTTCCTGCTCCACCGAGGGGGGTGAGGGATAAGGGCGCCGGATCAGTGTGCTGCGCTAGCCTCCACGGACTGACTCAAGGTTCTGTCACCCCGTTCAACGGCTTCATGCCCCGCATCTGGCTCAGCCTTCCATGACCCGCAGTGGTGTCTTTGGCCAATCAGTTTGGGTAGGCAAAGAGGGTGAAACGATCCTGGCCCCCCTCCTTAGCCCGGTACATGGCTTCATCGGCGTGGCGGACGAGTTCGACGGCATCACGGCCATGTTGTGGGAAGAGGGCAATGCCGATGCTAGCCGAAATATCCAGGGTCATGTCCGCCACGCTGAAGGGTTGTCTGAGGGACTCGAGAATTCCCTCGGCCACCCTGATCGCACCCTCCTCGTTTGTGACCTCGGGCAGCAGGACCACGAATTCATCCCCGCCGAGGCGGCCGACGGTGTCCGCGGCGCGCACACAGTTCGTGAGGCGTTCAGCAAGAGCCTGCAGGAGCAGGTCCCCGACGGCGTGTCCCCAGTTATCGTTGATGGGCTTAAAGCGGTCGAGGTCGATGAAGAGCAGGGCTAGTTGGGTGTCCTTGCGCTTGGCGAGTTCCAAGGCCTGGGTGACACGGTCGAAGAAGAGCCGGCGATTGGGCAGTTGAGTCAGGACGTCGTGACTGGCTATGAATAACAGTCGATCTTGGGCGAGCTTGCGATCGGTAATGTTGAGCTTGACCGCTACGTAATGGGTGATGGATCCGGACTCGTCCTTGACGGGGGCGATACGGGCTTCCTCCCAATATACCTCGCCGGATTTACGGCGATTTACCAGTTCGCCAGCCCAGGCCTCGCCGTGGGGTAGGAGGTCCCACATCTCCACATATCTTGAACGAGGGGTCAGTCCCGATTGCAGGAGCCGGGGATTTTGCCCGATAGCCTCCGTAGAGGAATAGCCCGTTTCCTTGGTGAACTGAGGATTGACATACTGGATGTTGGCGTGCTGATCCGTGATCACGATGGAGGTAGGGCTTTGTTCAATGGCCTTGGAGAGAATCATCAATTGTTCATTGGCCCGTTGAATTTCAGCCAGGTTGCTGGCCAGGGTCTTGATATGTTGTTTGAGTTCCAGTTGGAGGCGGACCCGGGCACGGACCACCGCCGGATTGATCGGTTTATGGATGAAGTCCACGCCACCCGCGGCAAAGGCGCGGGTCTCGCTTTCGACATCGGTTCTGGCGGTGATGAAGATCACCGGGATGTCGCGGGTGGAGCCATTGGCCTTGAGGGCCGCGCAGACCTCATAGCCGTCCATCTCGGGCATCATGACGTCGAGCAAAATGAGGTCGGGTGGTTCCTGAGTCGCGACCAAGGTCAAGGCTTGGCGTCCCGAGGTGGCGAAGCTGGGGTCATAGTCCTTCTCCAGCACCCCCAACAAGACCTCGATATTCGTCGGGATGTCGTCCACGATGAGAATATGCGCGCGTGTCGTGGCCTTCATGTCAATTTCCCACTCTCGGAGCCTGAGCGATGTCTGCCCCAGACCACTTGGACCCAAGTGGCAGCCAACCCGACTGCAGCTAGTTTTGGGAGGATAAGGGCGGTGCTCCTACGGGTGGCTTCGCCAGCGCCCCAGCCCTCTTTCATGTTGGTTGGTGTCACGATCAGCCATTCCCCCTTTTCGGGTGAGACCCTGACATGGCGGGATCAGGGCTCGGCCTGCCGTGACGGACAGCCGAATGGCCTGCCGAGCTGGCGCGGCCAAAGCCACCTCCCGGAATCCCGGCCAGGGTTCGGGTACCGCAGAGACAAGGCCTGGCAGGGTTTGAGTCAGTCTTCATGCAGGTGTCCCCAAACCCTGATTTGGCCTCCTCTTGTCAGCAGAGCTAGCTACGCTGATCCATGGGTACATAGTGGGTCCGGGTATTGCCGGTATAGATTTGACGGGGACGGGCGATGCGACAGTTCGGACCCTGATTTTGCTCCCACCATTGGGCAATCCAACCTGGCAGCCGCCCAATGGCGAAGATGACGG
>CAZFZB010000155.1:0-5486 GCA_964523415.1 uncultured Chromatiaceae bacterium
TTAGTGGTGGCTTGGGGACTCGAGCTACGCAACCTGCTCGCTGGGCGCACCCGCTTGCCTTGGCGGGCCGGGTTCTTGACCCTGGGGCTTATCCTGGTCCTGGGGGCCGTTACCGCCGAGTTGGCGGTCGAATACCACGTCCTCGGTACCGACAAGGTGGGGGAGGATGTTCTCTTTCAGGCCCTCAAAAGTATTCGCACCGGCCTGATCATCGGCACCCTCACTACCCTGGTGATGCTGCCCGCTGCCCTCCTGCTCGGCATCTTGGCAGGCTATTACCGGGGCCTGACCGATGACATCATTCAATATCTCTATACCACCCTGAATTCCATCCCTGGGGTCCTGCTCATTGCCGCCACTGTACTCATGCTCCAGGTTCATATGAGCAAGCATGAGGCGGAATTCACCAGCTTGGCCCAACAAGCCGATCTGCGACTCTTTTTTCTCTGCCTCATCCTGGGCATGACGAGTTGGACCGGTCTCTGCCGCCTGTTGCGCGGCGAGGCCCTCAAATTGCGAGAAACGGATTATGTCCAGGCTGCCCAGGCCTTGGGGATGGGGAGCCTAAGCATCATCACTCGCCATATTCTGCCCAATGTGCTTCATCTGGTAATCATCGCCCTGGCACTGGATTTCAGCGGCTTGGTACTGGCGGAGGCGGTACTGTCCTATATCAACATCGGTGTGGACCCAACCATGAATTCCTGGGGGCACATGATCAATGGGGCACGCCTGGAACTGGCGCGGGAGCCCATCGTTTGGTGGTCCCTGGCCAGCGCCTTCTTTTTCATGTTTATCCTGGTACTTTTCGCCAATCTCTTAGCTGACGTGGTGCGGGATGCCTTCGATCCCCGGTTACGCGGGGCCTGATACCTATCAAATCGGCGCCCCTCAAACCTCACTGGGGGCCCCGGACAGGACGGACATTTGGATATGGCGGATGGCCTTATTGACGGCCTGGCCAAAGGGGTCCAATTGCAGAAGCTGCTGGACGCGCCCCCGGCGATCCTCCACCACCGCCTGACTGAAGACCTCCGACAGCAGGCCGCTGCGTTCCGCCAGTGCCAGGATGAAGTTATCCCGGGGATCGGGAATGTCATCGCTGTTAAGGATGTTGGTGATGCGGTGCTTGACCTCGATCTTTTCACGTTCGTTCACCTGAGGATAAACGAAGGTATGAAAGACCCAGAGAAAGCGCTTGTCCACACGTTCCAGAATACCGCGAGCTAGAAGGCGGTCGATGGTCAAGTGCCGCAATTGGTCACCCTGGTTGGCCAGGGCCGTGACCCAATCCTGGATGGATTTTGGTTCCCGGCTGGCGGCGATCTGTGCCAGGCAAAAGTCGAGAACCGGTTCGCCAATCGGTTCATGGCTGACGAGGATAAGGTGGTTCTGGTCCGAGTCGATGCGCCCCTGTAAGGCGAGGTCCATGAGAGCGGCCCCGGCGAGTGCGCAGTTCATGGTATGCAAACCGATCTCGACGAAATCCCCCCTGTCCTTGTCATGCGCAAGGAGCAGGAATTCCTCAGCGAAGGTCAGCATGGTGAACAACAAGCATGAGAAGCAAGGGGCGATGCAGATCGAATCACGGGTCCTGGACGCGGAAGTCAGAGTCCAGGGGGAGGAATCAGAGGGGCGTTGAGGGTATCGCGAACATAATCGCAGACTACCTGGCCAAGCATGTCGAGTCGCACTATGCCCTTGATGCGTTCGCGACGCCGATCCACCTCCTCCGGGTTGAAGACCCTGCTCAATAGGTCGCTGCCGTCGGCCAAGGCGATGAGAAAGGTGTCTCTGGGGTCAGGGATCTCTTCGCTAAAAAGGATGTTGGAAAGGCGTCGCTTCACCTCGACCGTCTCGCGGTCGTCGATCAGGGGATAGACACGGGAATTGAAAACCCAGAGGAATCGCTTGTTTTCGCGTTTGAGGATGCCCCGTGCTACCAGCCGGTCCAAGGCCATGTCGCGCAGGGCCTCGCCGTGCCGTGACAACTCATCGACCCAGTCCTCGGCTGTGGAGAGGTCGTTACCGGATTCGATGCGCGTCAGACAAAAATCCAGCAGGGGTTCACCTGTCACTCCCTGATCAATGAGAACTAGTCGTTCGGGGTCCATATCAATACGGTTGAGCAGCGCCAGGTCCATCAGGGCAGCCCCGGCAAGGGCGGCACTCATGACGCTGAAGCCGACATCGGCAAAGTCGCCAGACGTCTCATCATGAGCCAGCAGCAGAAATTCTTCGGCAAAGGTGAGCATGTCAGCACCAGTTAGAGCGCGGGGATTCGGTGAGGATAGGGGGGAAAGACGCTAACACAGCCGTAACAGGCTGGCAAATAGGCATCTCTGCCAAGCCGGTTGATGGGGCCCGATCTGCAACGCCGGAGGGCCAGGGATTTTGTTAGACTGCCGACACCCTTTCCACCAGTAGCCAGATAATTTCGAGCTACTGAGGAGCTACCCCGACCCTGGTCCCGGGTCCTCACCCTGATTGATGCTGCGGCGGCAGGACCCACCATAATTCTGAAAAGTCTAGTTATCATGGTCTTGGAACAAACCTTTACCCTGCGCAATGAACTTGGTGAGATCTCTCGGCTCGCGCGTGGGATCCAGGCCTTTGGCGAGGAGGGGTCCCTATCGGTACGGCATATCTACCAACTCAATCTGGTACTCGATGAATTGCTGACCAATATTGTTTCCTATGGTTACGATGATGATCTGGCCCATGACATCAGCTTGCAATTGCGGGTGGAACCTGGGCGCCTGATCGCCGTCCTTACCGATGACGGCAAACCCTTCAATCCTCTGGAGGAGGCCCCGGTCGCCATCCTCGCCGGCCCCTTGGAGGAGCGCCCGATTGGCGGACTTGGCATCCATTTTATGCGGGCCTTGATGGATGAAGTCACCTATCAACGTACGGACCATCACAACCAACTGACCCTGATTAAGCACCTGAACACACTTGAGGGGTGATATCGCCATGAGCGGCCGTTCCTCGGTGCCCAATTACAAGCCAAGGCTGGCCTTAGGTGCCATCACCCTGGTGGCGCTGGTCCTGCTTTCCGGCGTTGGGGTATCTCAGTGCCAGGCCAGCAATGGGGGAGAGGATCAACGTAACCTGGCTAGTACCGAGTTCGGGGGGGGTGCGGGTCGGACTGATAAGGGTGAAGTCGGAACCGAGGGTTGGCAGTCCCTGAACGAACTGGCAAGGAGGCGCATCGGGGTCATTTTGGGAACCCTCTTTGCCCCCTATATCGCGCAAGCCTATCCTCAGGCCCAGGTTTCAATCTTCAACAGCACTTCGGATCAGGTCGTTGCCCTGAAGACGGGTAAGGTGGACACGGCCATTTTCGACGCCATCAGTGCCAGGGCCATCACCCAGATCCATCCTGAACTGGGGGTACTGGAGGAGGGCTTCCTCACTTATCCACTGGGCATAGGCTTTCGCCGCGATCGGCCCGAATTGCGTCAGCGGTTCAATCGCTTCCTGGAGCGGCTCCGCGCCAACGGTGGCTATGAGGAGATTTACCTCCGCTGGCTGGTCGAGGACCCCGAACAGGCGGTCATGCCCGATTATCTGGCCCAGAACCCCCGGGAAAGCTATGTCCTGGGGGTTTCGGCTGCCGACCTGCCCTATGTTGCCCTTAAGGATGGCCGCTATGTGGGCCTCGATATTGAGATCCTCCAGCGTTTCGGTGCCGAGGAGGGCATAGGTTTGGACATCCTGCCGCTGGATTTCGGCGCCCTGATACCGGCCTTGGCCGCGGGCAAAGTGGATATCATCACCGACGGCATTGCCATCACCGAGGAACGAAGCCGGGCGGTGAACTTCTCCGCCCCCTATGCCGAGGGGCGCGCGGCGGCCCTGGCCCTCACTGCCAACCTGGCGCCAGGGTCGAATCCCAGGCCCGTCCGTTCCCCCTCCGGGACGACAGCGACGAGGGGGAAGGAGAGTGAGACGGGGCTCCCCGCTCCCGAACCCTCCGTTTCCAGTGGCGGTTGGCGTTCCCTTGACGACCTGGCCCGGGGACGGATCGCCGTCTTCGCCGGGGCTATCCAGGATCAGTATGTGGTGCACACCTATCCTGAGGCGCAGATCATCCATCTCAACGGCCATGCGGACCTCATCACCTCTTTAAAAACGGCTAAGGTAGACGCGGGTATTATCATCGCTACGAGTGCGCCGGACATTCTGAAGGCAAATCCTGAGATCGGCCTGCTGGGGAAGCCCATTCTCCCCGTATCCCAGGCCGTGGCATTCCGCCAGGGGGACCAGGAATTGCGGAAGCGATTTGATCGATTTATGGCCACCATTCTCGCCGACGGCACCCATGCTGACATGCATGCCCGCTGGTTCGAGGCCGATGCCAAACAGGCCAGGATGCCCGACCTCCCACTGCCGGAAACGGGCCCCGTTCTCCGTCTGGGTACCTCGGTATTTGTAGGCCTGCCCTATGTGGGCATGGTGGATGGTAACTATGTCGGCTTCGACATCGAGCTAGCTCGGCGCTTCGCCGCCCATGAAGGGATGCGGCTGGAATTGACGCCCCTGGAGTTCAGTAGCCTGATCCCGGCCCTGCTGTCCGGTAAATTGGACCTGATCGCCTCGGCCCTAGCGGTTACCGAGGAACGACAAAAACAGGTGGCCTTTTCCACCCCCTACGCCGAGGTCTCCTCCGTCACCCTGGCCCTCAGGAGGAATTTGGACAAGGGGCAGCAGGGGCAGCCTGAGGCGTCCAGGTCCTGGAAGGCCGAGCCGGCATCCGGTCTCCTCGCCGAACTGAGAGCAAGCTTTTATGCCAATTTTGTCCTCGAACAACGCTGGCGGCTCATCCTGCGTGGGCTTTGGGCTACCCTGCTGATCTCCGTGGCATCCACCCTTTTCGGCACTTTGCTCGGGGCCCTTATCTGTTATCTGCGCATGTCCTCCAGGACGCTACCGCGACTCCTGGGATCGGGGTACATCGCCTTGATCCGCGGTCTGCCAGTGCTCTTGTTGCTCATGTTGATTTATTACGTGGCCTTTGCCTCCGTGAACATCGATCCCCTGATCGTGGCGGTCATCGCCTTCGGCATGAACTTCGCGGCCTATGTCTCCGAGATGTTTCGTGCCGGAATCGAGGGTGTGGACCGGGGCCAGAGCGAGGCTGGCCTCGCCATGGGTTTCACTCGCCTCCAGACCTTTTGGTACCTTGTCCTACCCCAGGCGACGCGGCGCATCCTGCCGGTCTATCGGGGCGAGTTCATTGCCCTGGTCAAGATGACATCCATTGTCGGCTATATAGGGGTTCAGGATCTGACCAAGGCAGGGGACATCATCCGCAGCCGCACCTTCGAGGCCTTCTTCCCCTTACTGATGGTAGCGGCCATCTACTTCCTGATCATCTGGGTCCTGGGGTTGGCCCTCGATGAGGTCGATCGGCGAACCGACCCAAAAAGGCGCGCCAAAGTGGGCGTGGAAACAGCATAATCACCCCAGCCTATTCCGGC
>CAZFZB010000156.1:0-5404 GCA_964523415.1 uncultured Chromatiaceae bacterium
TGCGCCAACAACTCGGCTTCCAGGGCCTGGTGGTCTCCGACTGGGAGGCCGTTGAGCTGCTCCCGGCGCCAGACTTCGGGCAGCAACTGGCCATGGCCGTCAACGCGGGCGTGGATATCCTCATGGAGCCTGCCCGCAGCGAGGAGGTTATCGGCTTGCTGCGCGGGCTCGCCACCCGCAACCAGATCCCCTTCCACCGTATCGATGAGGCCGTCGCCAATATCCTGCGCATCAAGTTCTCCATGGGCCTCTTCGAACACCCTGGACCGGTCGAGGCCGCGGACGGGCAAATCGGCAGCCCCCAACACCGTGCCCTGGCCCGGGAGGCGGTCCGCAAGTCCCAGGTATTGCTCAAAAACCAGGACACCCTCCCCCTGCGGCGCGGCCAACACCTGCGAGTGGCGGGTACCCACGCCGATGACCTGGGCTTGCAGAGCGGGGGCTGGACCCTGGTCTGGAGTGGCTTTCAGGGCGACAACGCCCGCCTGCCGGGGGGAACCAGCATTCTGGCCGGGCTGCGTCAGATCGGCGGGGACACCACGCGGATCGATTATTCCGCGAATGGCGACTTTACCGGACCCCCGGCCGACGTAGCCCTGGTCCTGGTTGGCGAGCCGCCCTATGCCGAGTGGTTAGGCGATCGGGATGCCCAGGGCCTGCGGCTTTCGCCCCAGGATCAGGCCCTGATCGCCAAGATGCGCCCCCTGGCACGCAAGCTGGTCCTGGTGCTGGTCACCGGACGGCCTCTGATCCTCGATCAGGCCCTGGCGGCCAGCGACGCCCTGGTCGTCGCCTGGTTACCCGGTAGCGAAGGCGCCGGCGTCGCCGACACCCTGTTCGGCGAGGCACCCTTCACGGGCAGGTTACCCTATGCCTGGCCACGCGATGCCCAAGGCCTCATGCCGGCGAGTACCCCGCCGGCGGAGCGCCAACCGAGCCTGCTTTATGACTACGGCTACGGCCTGAGCATAGGAAAATCATGAGGTTATCGGGTTACAACCCCTGAATCGGCCACCTGTACCCTCCTTGCCGGTTACCTGCCACGGGCCTGGGTGTCGCCAGGCCCGCCCCGGCTGGACTTATTGCTTGTGGGTGGCTATGGTTATGTCAGCCGGCCTGATTTCACCGAGAAACCCACCCTTGTACCCAGGATGCCTCTTGTGACCACCAAGGCGACTGTAAGTGGCGAAACCTTCTTCTTCAGGGATCACGGTCAATTCAATCTCCTGCGCCTGCGCCTGCTTCCAGACTTGATCGAGAGTCGCCGGGAGGCGCGGTCACTGCGCATCTGGAGCGTCGGCTGCTCCAGCGGGGAGGAGCCCTACTCCCTGGCCATGCTGGTTGACGAATTATTACCTCAACATCAGGGTTGGAACATCCAGATTCTTGGCACGGACATCGATGAGGGTGCCCTGGCGAAGGCGCGGGGAGCACGGTACGGGCGCTGGTCCTTCCGCGGCGTTCCAGAAGAGGTGCGGGCCCGCCATTTCCTGAAAAGGGGCGAGGAATGGTTGCTGGATGAACGGATCCGCACCCTGGTCACCATTCGCCGTCACGACATGGTGAGCGACCCCTTCCCTACCGGCGAAATGTCGGGTATGGACCTGATCCTCTGCCGTAACGTCTTCATCTATTTCGACGCCCCCACCGTGGCCCTGGTCGCCGCCAAACTGGTCAACAGCCTCTGTGACGGCGGTTACCTGATGACCGCGCACACGGAGTTGTCCGGCCACAACTTGCCACAGCTGCAATGCCGGCTTTTCCCGGAAAGCGTCGTCTACCAGCGGGTCGCAGCGCCGACGGTGCGTCTCATGCACCCTGAGATCCTCGTACTCCCCTTGGCACCCGCCATGACGGCGACCCCGGTGGTACCGACCCCGGCGACCTCAACCCCGGTGCTCCACCCCCGGGGCGTTCAACCCCAAACCACCATGGCGGATCTCCTGGCCCAAGCGCGTCGGCTTGCCGACTTGGGTGAATACGGAGCCGCCAAAAGGGCCTGTCAGGAAGCGCTGAAGACGGCCCCGCTCGCCGCGGATCCCCATTTCCTACTGGCCCAGTTGGCGCAGCTCGAGGGCGACCTCAAAGGGGCCATGAGATGGCTGGACAAGACGATCTACCTCGACCCCGACAATGTGGCCGCCCACCTCGAACTGGCGGCACTCGGCGAACACTTTGGTAATGATTCCCAGGCGGCCATCCACCGGCGCACGGCCCTTACCATCATCCGCGCCCTGCCCCCGGAGACGCCGGTTGAGCCCTATGGTACCAGTGCCGCCGAGATGGCGGCTTGGCTCGCACAATGGGCCCTACCATGATCTAAACTTCACGACATGAAGGCCTAAGGGCATCTGTGCGAGAAGGACATTATCGTCGCACCCGGCGGGATGAGTTCGACATGACCCCCAAATCCTTGTTGATTTTTGAACTCGATGGGGAACGATTCGGGGTCGACGTTTGCCATGTCCGTGAATCCGTATGGCTGCCAGAGTTGGCGCCCGCCGAGGAGTTGCCCGCCTGGATCATTGGCCTCTTCAGCCTACGTGGCAGCATAGTACCAGTCGCGGACTTGAGGCTGCGCTTCGGTCATCTCGCCCGGGCGGGTGCGCCCAACGATCGCGTCGTCGTGCTGAATACCGAGGCGGGGCCACTCGGGCTGATCGCCAGCGACGTCCTCGAAGTGTTCGAGTTGCCCCCCGGCTCCCTCCAGGTCACCTCCGGGCTTGGCGCCACCTCGCGCCTGATATCCACGGAGGCATGGGTCAGGGAGGAACTCCTTCCGATTCTGGATATCGGGAGTCTGGCCAGCCTATCTGGCCTGTCCGAAGAGTTTCCCCAACAGCCGCTGCCGTTACCCGCCACCAGTCCCGACGAGCGCAGCCTCTTCCATGCCCGCGCCATGGCGCTGCGCCTCGCCTCCGGTGGCGAGGAGAGCCAACGTCAGGGCCTGGCGGTGATCGGAATCGGGGGCGAACGTTTCGGAGTCGACCTGGCCGCTATCCGGGAATTCAAGGATATCGTGCAGATTCACCCGATACCCTGCTGTCCAACCCACATCCTCGGAGCCATCAACCTGCGCGGGGAACTCGTCACCCTGCTCGACGTGCGCAGCGCCCTGCACCTGACGACCTCGGGTCCCTGCGGCAGCAAGGCCCTGATCGGGACCCTGGGTGATCAGGCGGTAGCGGTTGCGGTCGATGACATAGACGACGTCACCTACCTGCCTGCCGGCGATTTGAGGCCCCCACCCTCGCTGCTCCTCGAGCACCATGGTTCCGAGATCATCGGCTCCGTCGAATATGCCGGGCATGTCATAGCCGTGCTAGATCTGCACGCCCTGCTGGCGCGGCAGGATTGGATCGTTGAGGAAAATGTCTGATCAGAATCACCATCGAGAAGGCCACCATGTCTAGAAACTTGAATCTCCGTCAACGTATCCTGCTGGGCTTTGTCGTACCCTTTCTGTTGCTGCTGAGCGTCATGGTCCTGGTCTATTACCAGGCCCTGGTTGCGGAAGAAAAGTCCACCCTGCTGAATGAAACGGCAGCATTCAGCTCCGACGTTCTTGGCGCCGCGGATAGCCTGGTGCGAGCGCAGCGGGCCTCCTACGCCTACCTGCTGATGAACGGCCAGACGACGGCCGCGGGCGGGTATCCTAAGGAAATCTTCAATAAAAGCGTGCAACTGTTCCACTCGAAACTGGACAAGCTGGACGATTTGAAGATGCTGACCGGCCAGCACGAAGAATTGCACCGCCTGGTGGACATCGGGAACAAGATCATCGAGGTCAACAAGGGCTACATGGATCTCATCGATCAGGGCCAGGAATCGCAGGCGATTGCCCAATTCAGGTTAGGTGAAAGTGTCAAGCTCGCGAAAATGATCGACTCGACCGCTGATGCCATGGTCGCGAAGGAGCAGGCCGCGCGCCTGACATTTCGCGAGGATGTCACGAAGGACGTGATCGGCGTTCGCAGCACGGTCCTGATCGGAACCGGAACGGCCATGTTCCTGACGGTGTTACTGGGCCTATGGATCGCCAACCTGGTGGCCCGCCAAATCAAGGCCAATGCTAGCCAGCTTTCGACCGTGACCAATGAAATCGCGGCAACCATAGCGCAACACGAACAGACCGCCAGCCAACAGGCAGCCGCCGCCAGCGAAACCTCAGTGACGATCGAGGAACTCTCCGTCTCCTCGCGCAAGTCCGCCGAGCAGGCCGCAAACGCGGCGACCCTGGCCGATAAGTCCGGCGTGGCGACAGCCGAGGGCGTGGAGACCAGCCGCCAGGTTGCCAAGGCCATGGGCAGCCTCAAGGAGAGAATCGATACCATGGCCGAACGAACCGTGCATCTCTCCGAACAGACTGGGCAAATCGGTGAAATCGCGATGCTGGTCAAGGACCTGTCCGCCCAGATCAACATGCTGGCCCTCAATGCGGCCGTCGAGGCCGCCCGCGCCGGAGAGCATGGTAAGGGCTTTGCCGTGGTGGCGAGCGAGGTGCGCTCACTCGCCGTGGAGAGCAGGAAGTCCGCGGAGCAGGCCAATCAGTTGGTGGCCGAGGTGCAAAAGGCGGCCAATACCTCCGTCATGATGACAGAGGAGAGCGTCCATACCGTCGCCGACGCGATGCAACTCGCGGGCAAGGCAGCCACCCTCTTCGAGAGTCTCGCCATGATGGCCAGCAACGTCAACGAGAACGCCCAACAGGTGATGCTCAACGCGAAGCAACAGTCGACCGCCTTCGCCCAGATCGCGGAGGCCATCAACGGCATCGCCATGGGCACCAAGGAGACCGCAGCCGGCATCACCCAAACCAAGATCGGCGTGCAGGAACTCAACAAGTCGGCGGAAAACCTCAAGGCGATTGCCTGATGATCGACGATCCCGATCTGCAACAGCTCTTCGAGGCGGAGAGCGCGGAGCACCTGGCACGGCTCGACGACGACCTGCTGCAACTCGAGCAGACCCCCGGCGACCAGGCCCTGCTCGAGGAGGCGTTTCGTGAGTCACACAGCCTGAAGGGCGCTGCCCGCATGTTGGGCCTGAGCAGGATCGAGGGGGCCACCCACGGGCTGGAGAGCCTGCTCAACGCGGCGCGCAAGGGCGAGTCCCCCTTGACTCCAGCGGGAATCGAAACCATGAATGGCGTGCTCGCCGAGTTGCGTCGCCTGGTGCACGAGGCCCTCGCCGACGCTTCACCGGATACCACCGCACAGGCCACCCCCGCACAGGCCATCCCCACGGAAGCACCGCCACCGCCGGATCCTCCACTGCCACCACCTCCATTACCGCCGCCGTCGCCGCCCCCACCCCCTAAGGTTCCGCCCAGGATGGCGTCCGATCCCGAGACGACCTCCCCCTCGGCCTCACCCCAGCCGGCGGAACCCCCTCCGGCCGAACT
>CAZFZB010000157.1:0-5358 GCA_964523415.1 uncultured Chromatiaceae bacterium
GCCAGGTTTGCCTGACCACGGTCGACCGTTGAGGGAAAAGGCGGTATCTACGGGCCGCGGATGAAGCAGTTGAACCGCAGATTACGCCGATGAACGCAGATGTTTTTAAGGAGTTATTCTTCTGCGGCAATCTGCGTACATCTGTGGTTGAAATAGGGCTGTTGTAGCGGTCGTGGGCGAGCGCGGGCAAGCCACGCCCCATACCTGCCGACGCGACCAACCGGAAACTAACCCTTGACGGAAAAGATGATATCTACCCCACCGCTCGGGTCCTTACCCTCGACCGCCAGCCCTTTCCCTCCCCTGGACCGCCCTTGAGATCCAGTGATCCAGAGAGAGACGCCCAGGCCCGGTCGCGGCCAGATAGAGGAGGATGGTCGCCCAGGTGCCATGGAGGGGCCAGGCATCGGGGTAGACCAGGAACTGAATGATCGCGGTCATGATCAGGAGGGACAGGGCAGCTACGCGGGTGCCGAGCCCGAGCAGCAACAGCACCGGAAACAGGTGCTCGGCGCTGGCAGCCCCGTAAGCGGCCAATTCGGGCGGCACTAGGGGCAGCCGGTATTCGTCGCGAAACAGTACCACCGCCGAGTCCGCGAGCCGTGGCCAGCCCAAGGTAACGGGGCCTCCCGCTAGGTCGAGGGCGAAACCCTCGATCTTGGTCTGACCGGAGTTCCAGAAGACGGCGGCGAGGGAACAGCGCCCGAGCAGGGCAATAAGACTGTGGGGAATCCGTTCCAGCACTCGGATGGCGGCGATGGCGCCACGGGCGGGTCGTCCGGGCAAGGGGGCCTGTAAGGCGAGAGAATCAGGTTTCATGTTCGGCACCTCAGCTCAGGGCGCTGGAGACAGACCGGTCAGGGCCTGCTCGCGCAGCAGTACGGTCAGGCAGCGGGTCAGGTCGAAGGCCCTGTCCGGGCCTCCGTCCTCGGTGGATTCTCCCTCGGCGGCCAGCATCGTGGCCTCGCCCAGAGGCAGGCCGTCCTGCAGGGCGCGCACGAAGCGGCAGTCGCCGGCGGTCATTTGCAGGACCAACACCGACCGGCCCCGGCGAAGAATCCAGGCGTGCTCGGGATGATCCGGGTCCGGGTCCGAGGGTGCCCCCTCACCCTGCTGGGCCGCCCACAGGGACACCACCGCAAAGGGTGAATCCAGGGTGGTCAGGCTCGGGTGGAGGGTCAGTCTGAGGGACGGCAGGGTCTCTGGCCGCCCCAAGGCAGCGGTCAGCAACTCCTGGTCGAGGGGCGGTGCCTCGGCGGCGTGGAGCGCCTCCAGGCAGGCCCACTCCAGTCGCGCCAGGTCGGGAAGATAGGGCCAGGTCATCGCCAGCCCGTTATCGGTGAGAAATCTCGCGAACCCCTGGCCGTAGCGCGTCAGAACCGGCGTGCGGGGTGGCTGGGAGCGCACGAAGGCGCGCGCCAGGTCGCGAAACCGTGGTGCTCCGATCCGGGCCTCGCACACCGGAAAGCTGTCCGCCAGGGCCTCCATCAGCGAGACCATCAACTTGTTACGGTAGATGGCGAAGCGCTGGGCAGGGTCCGATCCATTCCAGGTCACGAGTCCGGCGGGGACCTCGCAATCCGGATCGAGCAGGGCGGCGCACCAGGCCACCTGGCCCTTCATGGGGCGACCCACCGCTGGCCGGCCAGGCCCGCGATAACGTCTGCGGCGCGGCGTGCCTCCGCCTCTAGCCGTTCAAAGGCCGGCACTTCGTTATCCCACTCGATCAGGGTGGGCTGAGGGCCGATCTGGGCGAGGGTCCAGCCATAGAGATCCCAGACTGCGGCGTCCACGGCGCTGCCGTGACTGTCGATCAGGAGTGGATCGCCCGCGCTATCGGTCTCCGCATGGAAACCGGCCAGATGGATTTCGCCAACCCGGTCCAGGGGCAGCGCGGCGAGATAGGCCATCACCGGGCGCCCGTGATTGATGCAGCTCACATAGGCGTTGTTGACATCTAGCAGGAGGCCGCAGCCCGTGCGCGCCAGAATCCCGGCGATGAATTCGGCCTCGCTCAGGCTAGAACCGGCAAACTCGACATAGGTTGCCGGGTTCTCCAGCAGGATGCGCCTTCCTAGGGTGTCCTGCACCTGGTCGATATGGGTGCAGACCCGGTTGAGGGTGGCCTGGTCATAAGGCACCGGCAGGAGGTCGTTCCAATAGGAACCGCCGTGGCTCGACCAGGCCAGATGCTCGGAAAAGAGGGCCGGCTGATAACGGTCGAGAAGTCGGCTCAAGGCACGCAGATGGTCGGGGTCGGGGGGGTCCTCGCCCCCGATCGACAGCCCCACCCCATGGATCGAGAGGGGGTAGCGCTCGGCGATGAGGGTCAGGTCGGCGTGCATGGGCCCGCCGGCCACTAGATAATTTTCGGCATGGACCTCGAAGAATCCCAGGTCGGGGGAGGTCTCCAGGATAGTTTCGACATGGGCGGGTTTGAGGCCCACCCCCGCCCGCGGGGGCAAGTAGGGGTGGTGTCCAGGTCCGGGAGCACCAACCGGGGGCCAGGGGCTGGGATCGCAATGTGGATACACGGCTGGTACTCTCCGGGGGAACTTAGGACTTTTCCTTGAAGGCCGCGAGTTGGCCAAAGCCGGTCGGGGATGTGGGAGAGGCGGTCTTTTCGCAACTCCCCATGGGGACCGACTTCCAGGCATTGCCCTGGTAATCCTTCGTGGAGGTTCCGGCGCAGGAACTGCCCGGTCCGCCATGGCAGTCGTTCTTGGCCTTGAGGGCGACGCCAAAACACTTTTCCATGGCCGGGGCATCGGCCGCGCTCGCGGGCGCGGCGGCGACGGTCATGGCGGTCCCGAAGGCAATGGCAAGGGCGGTAGCGGTGGTTTTCTGAGTCATGTCTTTACTCCGGTAGGGGATGGTTGGGTAACGACAGGTTACCCTTGGTATCGATGAGATCCAGCCCAGGGTCACCTGGCCAGAGCCTCAAGGTGATAGTCGGGGATGGCAGCGAATCCTTACAAAGTAGCTGCAAGAAATATAGGGGCGCCGGGGGCAAACCGAATAGTAGGGGTCAGTTCTCACATTCCAACACACCTGCATATACTTGAGGTATGGCAAGACTCTTGAGATTGGAATATCCCGGCGCGCTGTACCATGTAACGGCGCGAGGCGATGGGCAGGAGAATATTTTCTTTCAGGATGAGGATCTAACCGAGTTTTTGGGGGTCCTCCGCTGCGCGCCAAGGAGAGCGAAGCGAAGGCGCGTAGTCCCCGGAAGGCGTAGGTGCGGGCGTATGGCCGAAGTGGCGAAGGGGCCGATAGGTCCCGAAGCCGCGAAGGCCCTATGCAAGCACATCCGACACGCCGTCGAGCCATTGGTGGGAGCCGTCGCGTAACGCTTCCCCAACGAGGGAAGTGGGGAGCGGTGGCGGACGCAGGGCGGCCGGGGCCTAACGGCTGTCGCGACAAGCGAGGGTGAAAGAGGGACTGGGATGTCCTGTTTCTCATCCTGAGCGTCGCGACACTCCTTAGTAACGTGTGCGAGCGCTTCAATTGGGTTATTCATACCTACTGCCAGATGAGCAACCACTATCATCTGCTGCTGGAGACGGTCGACGGCAATCTGTAGCGCGGCATGAGGCAGTTGAATGGCGTCTACACGCAGCGGTTCAACCGGCGCACGGCTTGGTTGGCCACTTGTTCCATGGACGGTACAAGGCCATCTTGGTTCAGAAGGATGCCTATTTGCTGGAACTGGCCCGCTACGTAGTGTTAAACCCGGTACGAGAGAGAATGGTCCTGGATCCTGCCGAATGGCCTTGGAGCAGTTACCCGGTGATCATCGGCGAGGCGCCAGTCCCGGATTGGCTCGATGGCGAGCGGTCGCAGCTTATCGACAGTTCGTGATGGCGGGATTGGGAAGCCCCAGCCCCTTGGACAGGGTTCGGCACCAGGTTTTGCTGGGGGATGATGCCTTTGTGGCCAAGCATCAGCACGAACCAAGGAATGATCCCCTGAGGGAGGTTTCCAAGGCCCATCGGCGATCGGTTGCATTCGATCTAACGCCTTACCAGGAACGCTACCCCGCCCGTGCGCAGGAGATGGCCCAAGCCTATCTGTCCGGTGCGTACACCATGGCGGAGATTGGTAGGCATTTCGGTGTTCACTACATGATGGTTAGTCGCGCGGTCAAGGGCTTTGAATGGCGCAACCGCCAAGTCGCGGAAGGACGGGATGGATGGGATAGATTAGCTATGTTGGAATGTTAGAACTGCCCGGGCTGCTGGACCCCGGCTGAGTGACCCCGCCTCCCGATCATGCCATAAAGACCAGAGAATAAAATCCGTTACATTACACTTCCGAAAGACCGATCCACACTGCCAGATGGAGGAGTAATGCCAGCTAATCGGCAGCCCTGAGCTACTGGGCCCTTGGGAAATAAGCGGTATAGTGACTTTATCCCCCCCCGTGAATAATACATTTCATCCAGTGCATCGGTCAGTTCCCGCGCCTTGTAAAGCGCATGTGTTGCGAAATAATCCTGCAATCCGCGTAACACGCTCCAGTGATCATCGGTCATCTCAATACCTTCGTCAGAGGCAAGCTTTTGGGTCAGCTCAATAGACCAGGCGTGCGGGGCGTGGGGGAAGGTAGTTGGTTCGGGTGTTGACATGGTCAAATTCCTTGGTTGGATTGCTTTAAATATCGCTCATATCTTGTGGTTATGAGACAAGTGAGAGCAACATAAATCCCCTACTTGGGAGAGAAGATCTAAAGGTTATGGCCTCAACCACCACGGTCATCGTCATCGGTAGGCGGAAACGGTATATGAAGATTGGGATGATCAACAGGCATGTCGAGATAAGCCTTGCGGGTTGTCTCCGACTCGAAATAGACGGTGAGATTGCCATCTACTACAAATGGATGGCCTGAGATGTCTTCAATATTGTTACCGGTCATGGGGTCGATGGTATCGACACGATACTCCGGTTCGTGGAGTCGCTGGCTTTGAGTCCGATCACGCAATAGTGCATCGGAAGCAGTCCAATTCAAGGATTCGAATTTGAGGACAGGGGCGGATTGGACGGGGGAAAAAGTAAACATGCAATTCTCCTGAAGCATCACCTACCTTCCGTATGGGTGCACATCGCGTGCGATTTTTTTCGAAATCCCAACCTTATCTAAGGTGCTGAATAGCAGCATAGGGTGGTAACGCTTAACTAATAGCTTATAGAAATACTCGGGAATAGCAAATCAATATTACTGATGAGGTGCTTGAGGAGATGGGCCTATAGAGGGGGAACCGCTTTATTGTTTCCTATAATTGCAAGAGATACAGAGTGAAGGGTCAGTTCTAACAATCCAACACACCTGTATATACTTGAGGTATCGCAAGACCCA
>CAZFZB010000158.1:0-5329 GCA_964523415.1 uncultured Chromatiaceae bacterium
GAGGATCTTTTTGCTAAGCCATATGCGGGCCTACACCAGCCTGCTGGGGCATATTCTTGGTTCCCATCCGGCGATCAACGGCTATTTCGAATTACACATCAGTTACGATGAGACGACTGCGGTGGCCGACCAACTGCAGGAGTTGCGCAGATACGAGGCCCTCAAGAACAACAGTCGCTACCTTTTCGACAAGCTGCTCCATAACAGGTATCGGCTGCGGCCCGAGCGGTTTGATCCCAAGCGGTTTGATCCGGATAGAGTAAAAATCCTGGTCGCTCTGCGCGAGCCGGAGCAGAGCATCAAGAGCATCGTCAACCTCTTCGCGCGCAAAGAGGCGGGTGAGTTATATGCCCAGCCAGAGGAGGCGGCCAGATACTATATCGACAGGGTCGGGTGCCTCACGGAATTCTGCTGTACCTGGCGCGGACGCTACTATTATTTCGACGCCGAGTCGTTACGCCAAGAGCACGCCATGCTGCTTTCCGCCCTGACCCGCTGGCTCGACCTGGAGGTGCCCCTGAGCCCCCACTACCAGACCTTCAGCCAAACCGGACAGCCCAGAAAGGGGGATTCTTCCCGCCGCATCCACAGTGGGGGAATCGACAACTCCCTAAGCGATTACTCCCAGGTGATCATTCCGCCGGATACCCTGAGACAGGCTCAATCGAGATACCGGAACTGCCGGCAGAAGATGATCGCGAACGCGATCGACAGCATCACCCCTTGATGGCCAGGGTGCCCGCAACCGGCAGTCCCCCTCAGCGTGCCTTTATTGGACCAACCGGTCCCAGGCATCCCGCTCGACCCGGTAGCTCATCAGGGCGTCCCGGATCTGTTGCTTACGTCCGGCGCGGTGTTCGGCAGACTGGATCTGTCGCCAGGCCAGGGACTGGTCGCCGAAATTGCGCTCGATGTTGGCGATGAAGGCGCTCACCTTCGCTAGCGCGCCTTTTAGATCGGGTTGGTCCAGCCACCAGTGGCCGCCATCGAATACCAGCTCGCGCAACCGCTCCCTCTTTTCCTGGATTTCCTGGTTTTTTTGCCGGTACAGGTCTAGCAAGTCCCGCTCCTTGCGGTCGATGACGGAGGCGGTGATGGCCGCGGGAAAGGGCTTTTCGACATCCGCCTCCACGACCAGGCGCTCGGCGGTGAACAGCATCAGATCGCCAAAAAACTGCCGCTCGAACTCGTCGGACAGGTCGATGTCCGGGCAGTCGCCTCCCTCTGCCCGTGCGACGCCCGGCCGGAACTCGGCATCCAGGCCCTCATCCTGGGTGCGCCGATGCAGGTGCGGCAGGTTGATCGAGGCGAAGCGCCCGCCGATTTCCGCGGCGATCAGGCGCCCGGCGGTCGGCCCGGACATCCGCAGCCGCAGATGTCCGAAGGGAATGATGTATTTCAGCCCCTCAGAGTTGACGATGTAGTTACCCGGGTAAATCGTCCGTGCCGGGGAGAGTGCCGTAAATCCCTGGTCGTAACGGAAATAGGTCTTGCGGGTCAGATGTTCGCCGAAGAAGAAGGCATTCAGTCGGCCGGCGAAATCCCGCAGACAGTCCGCGTGGTCGTGCTCACCTGGGAGCCGGCAAGGGTAGGGAAAGGTGCTGGCCCTGTCCTCGAAGCCGAAAAGATTGGCCATGTCGTGGTAGGCGGCATCACCAGGCTGTTGGGCGGGCACCCCATGGAATCGGCAGGCTCCCCTTGGCGACGCCCCGGCCAGGGACCGGAAGAAGGCGGTGACGTCATCGAGAAAGTTGGCCGCCATCACCGCCGGCGACACCGGCGGGTCGCCGACCAGCTTACCGGTCAGCAGCAGGGTCTCGGTGGTGCGGAAGACCCTGTCGATGTAGTAAAGGTAATTCAACCCATGGACCACCTCGTGCCCTGAGGCCGTCTGGCGGTTGACACAGAAGGACTGATCGCTGTCGACCAGGTAATAGAGGGTCTTGTCCCGGTCCTCGGTCAACTGGATGCACTTGAGGTAGCTCAGGTTGCGATTCGCCGCCTGGCCCTTGAGAAAGAACCTCTCCCGGGGCAGGTTCGTCAGGAGGTGGCCCAATTTCCCCCGCTCCCGCGCCGGCACCGACTGCAAGAGGTCGTACTGCTCCTCCTGCCCGAAATGCACGACCTGCAGGCCCTTGCGCCTATATTCCTCGACCAGATCAAGATGGCGATGAATATTCGCCGCATCACGGCTGTCTTCGGCAACGATGATCTTGATCCGGGTGTAGACGCCCCCCCTGATGCCGCCGTAGCAAAAGGTCTCGCACAACCGATAAATGCCTTCCAGGCAGGAGCGCAGGTGGGCGGGGCGATCCGCCACGGGAATGCTGAGAATGAAGTGATACCGGTCGTCGGCCGGTTGCTGCTGGATCAGGCGCTCCTGCTCACGGAACAGGGACTGGTAACAGTCGAGCAGGGCATCGAAGTCCCCATCGCCGCTCCACAGTGCTGCCTCGAGCAGGGGGTAACAGCGATCGTAGAGCGCGATCAGCGATCCTAGTGACTCGGCGCCGGAGGGATCCTCCATAGTTGCCAGGTCCGGAATGACAATCCGATAGCGTGACAGACAATCCCGCAGACAAGGGCTGGGAGGCATAGCCTTGCTATCCATCATGCGTGACTAGCGCCGGGAGGAATAATTCGGGTAGGCGTCCTGGTCGATCAGGATCTCGATGAGATTGATACCCCCGAGATAGTCCAGGGACCCAAGCTGCCCGGGCAGATCCTCTGCATTCGCCACGCGCACATGCTCGATACCAAAGGATCGCGCCAGCAGGGCAAAATCCGGATTGATGAAGTCGCAATCGATAAAGCGGTCGCCATAATGCTGGTGCTGGTTTTTGCGAATCAGCCCCATGGTGGCATTGTTGAATAAGACGATGTTCAGGGGAATGCGGTAATTGACCGCAGTCATGATCTCCATTGCGCACATGTGGAACCCCCCATCACCAACCACCGCGAACAGGGGTTTCCCTAGGGCGGATGCCGCCCCGATCGCGGCCGGCACCGCATGGCCCAGTGATGAAATCCCGGTATTCGGGTAATAGCGGTCCCGGCTCGATACCCGGTAAAAATTCTGGGCAAAGACGATATTGTCGTCGAACATCACCAGACCCTCCGGGAAGCGCACCTCCAGCCAGCGATAAAAGGCCCGGATATGACCGAATTGCCGGTTGAAGATTGTTTCTCCCGCTGCGTCGATCTCCCGCTGGGCGGTATCGACGAAGGTGGCGATATCCAGCGGGGCCTTGGCGGGGATCTGTTCCGCCTGAATCGCGGCATCCAACGCCTGCAGATAGGCGCCGAGATCCGCCTGTACACCGAGGTGGGCCTTGAAGACCTTGTCAAGCTGCTGGGGGTTGTGGTCGACCTGGATGATCTTCTTGCCGGCCAGCAGGTCCCGATCCCAGACATAGCTGGTGCGCTCGTTGAAACCCGCGCCAAGGACCAGCACCAGGTCGGCCTCCCGTTCCAGGTAGCGCCTCGCGTAACCGCCGGAGGTGACGCCCAGGCTGCCCAGGCACAGGGGCGAGCGTTCATCGACGGCCCCCTTGGCCTTCAGGCTGCTGGTTACCGGGATCCCGAGTCCTGCACTGATACGGCTCAGGGGGGCCTGAGCGCCGGCGTGGATGCAGCCATAGCCGGCGATGATCAGGGGTCGTTCGGCGGCGCGGATCAGATCCAGGGTCTGGCCGATGTAAGAGGTGGGGATGACGGGCGCCAGATAGGGGCGCGTGCAGGAGACCTGATCGAGAAGCGAGTCATCGACCAACTCCTTCTGCAGGTTGTAGGGGAAACTCAGCACGACGGGCCCGGGGACCCCGAGCAGCAGGTATCTGGCCGCCTGATTCAGCACGCTGGCCAGGTAGTCCGTGCGTTCAACCAGCCGATGGTAACGGGTGATGCCGGCAAAGAGCGCAACCTGGTCGACGCTGCCGCCCTCCCCGGAGCTTTCCTGCAATCCGCCCTTGCCGAAGATATGGGTGGGTGCCTCCCCCGTGATGGCGATCACCGGCAGGTTGTCGGTAAAGGCGCTGGCGATACCGGTGACCAGATTGGTGGCGCCCGGGCCGGCGGTGGTGACGCAGGCCCCGACCCCGCCAGAGGCGCGGGCGTAACCGCCCGCCATGAAGGCGGCGGCCTGTTCGTGCTTCACCAGGATCGACTGGATGGACGAATCGTAGAGGCTGTCGTAAACGGGCAGGATATGAGAACCGGGGATACCGAAGATGCGTGTTACGCCCAGATTTTCGAGAAATTTTACAAGGAGTTGGCTAACCGGTACTTTCATTATCTGGCAGTGATGCCCCTACATGACGACTTGCCAAAGGATATAGATATCTGCCCATAATTGAAACCCACCAGCCAGGATGGGGCTGCGATAGCCCCGAACGCGGCCGCCCAGGGTCAATTCGTCAGGATGAAGTGCATGTCGGATCCTTCGATAACAACCGTATTTTTCGATTACGGCGGCGTCATTGCCGACGAGGGCTTTCAGAACGGGCTCAGGGGGTTGGCACGTGAACAGGGACTGGATGGCGAGGCGATGCTACAGGTCGCCAAGGCGGCCATCTACGATTCGGGTTTCATTCTTGGCTGGGGAACGGAGGGGGAGTTCTGGAGGCTCATGCGCCTCGGATCCTGCCTCAGGGGCAGTGACGACGACTTGCGGGACCGGGTCCTGCGCGGCTTCCTGCTGCGGCCCTGGATGATCGACAGGGTACAACGACTCCGTGCCCGGGGCCTGATCACCGGTATTCTCAGCGACCAGACGCATTGGCTGGATTGGTTGAACGAGCGGGAGGCCTTCTTTCACCACTTCGATCATGTATTCAACAGCTACCACCTGGGCAAAGGTAAGCGCGACCCCGAGCTGTTTCAGGATATCGCCGCCCAACTGGCCCTGTCACCCGGCGAGATCCTGTTCGTCGATGACATGAAAAGCAATGTGGAGCGGGCGCGGGCGGCCGGCTGGAGAGCCATTCGCTATCTGGACAAGGCGTCATTTCTAGCGGAACTCGACGACATCCTGCCTGAGAGAGGCCTGGTGACATGAGCCCCCGCTCGCCAGGATGCGAACCGGCCGCGCCGGGCCTGCCCTCCGGCCGACCCGCAGTAACCCTGGGGCGCACCCGCCCCGGACCCCTTCCACCCAGCCCCCGAACACCCGGGCACCGAGCGTCCCACGCGAGCCGAGGGCTCGCCGCGCCGTGGCCTCGACGGTCACCCGCGAGTACCCCTGGACGTCGAAGCGATCGTCCGTATCGATGCCGGTCCCCCGATTCCGATACTCGACCCCGCCCCCCACCGAGACGGTGCCGTTCAGCCC
>CAZFZB010000159.1:0-5255 GCA_964523415.1 uncultured Chromatiaceae bacterium
AAAAGCCAGGACCAGGGCTTTGGAAGCTGATACGGCCAACCCCTCCCCCCATCAAAAAATGCCCCGGTAACGGGGCTTTTTTATTCCAAATGGCTGGGGTGGCCCTCACTCCTCCGGTCTTACCCGCAAGAAGGTGGCAAAGCGGGGAATGCCTCCCGGAGTGCGCCCCTGAAATTTGAAGGTCACTAAACTACCCTGGCTGGGCGGATCACGCCGCTGAGCCTCGATAAAGCCAGAACCCAGGCGAAAGCGGGTACCATCGGCCTCCTCCACCAGCAGGGAACCCATCATACCTCGGAAGCGCCCCTTTCCAGGTAAATGACCCACCACGCGGGCATCGGCATCGAGGTAGGGCTTGAGCTTCAGCAAGTCATCGGAGCGCCCCGCCAGATAGAGGGAATCATCCCGATGCAACATCAAACCCTCACCCCCCGCAGCTACCACCTCTTTTAGCCGTGCCATGAGATGGGCATGGTCTGTGACCCGGAATTGCTCGATCATGGCGAGGTGGGGGCCGGGGGATGGCCTGAGCAGGGTTTCCATAGCCGCCAGCCTTTGGCCGAACGGCCCCTCCTGGCTCGGCAGATCGAAGACCATGAAGCGCGCCTCCGCCCACGCATCGGGGTCAGGTTGCCCCTGGCGCGCGGTTGCAGACATGCGCTCAAAGGTACCGCGACCCATCCAGAGCTCGCCGTCCAGGGGAATCCTGGGGAATCCCTCCAGAAACCAAGCCGGGGCCGGAATCTCCCTGCCGCCCCGGCTGATCAGCCGTGCCCCGTCCCAACGAGCACGCACCCCATCCAGTTTCTCACTGACCCAATAGCGGCGTAGGTCGATACCCGGGTGGAAGCTATTAGCCAGCTGGAGGGCGGGTGAGCCAACGCCTATCGGTAATGTCGGGTCCCTGGCCCAAACCCATGAACCGTCCTGAAAACCCAGCCAGGAAAGAAGGATCAGCCCCAGAGCCCAGCCAGGTCTTGAAAGCGAAGACCGGTGGGTGTCACCGGCCAGGTCAGCAATGGGCTTTCGGGGCCACGGCATCCGGCAGCACGATATTGAGTTCAAGAACCTCGCGTGTTTCATCCTGCTCGTAGTTCACCGAGATGGAGTTCAAATCCACGTCCACATACTTGCGGATGACCTCCAGCAATTCCCTTTGCAGTTGCGGCAGATAGGAGGGCTGGTTGCGCGTGGCACGATCATGGGCCACCAGAATCTGCAGCCGTTCCTTCGCAATCGCGGCGCTGCCCTTGTGGCGGTGGGAACGGAATAAGTCGAGCAGACCCATACCTTAACCCCCCAGCATCCGTCTGAAGAAACCCTTCTTCTTGATTTCCAGGAAGCGATGCGGCAAATCCTCGCCCAAATAGCGCGCCACGGCGTCGTTATAGGCCTGGCCGGCGTCACTCTCGTTGTCCAGGATGACAGGGACGCCCGCGTTGGAGGCAGTCAGGACCGCCTTGGATTCCGGGATGACACCCAACAGGTCCAGAGACAGGATCTCCCGCACATCACCCACACTCAGCATCTCCCCTTTGGCAACTCGCTCCGGGGAATAACGGGTCAGGAGCAAATATTCGCGAATGGGGGGCTCGTTGTTCTCGGCGCGACGCGACCGGCTGGAAAGGATACCAAGCATGCGATCCGAGTCACGTACCGAGGAAACCTCGGGATTGGTAACCACGATGGCATCATCGGCATAGTACATGGCCATGTAGGCACCATGCTCTATCCCCGCCGGGGAGTCGCAAACGATGTAGTCGTAGCTCTTCCCCAGTTCTTCCAGGATCTTACCGACGCCCTCCTTGGTCAGGGCATCCTTGTCGCGGGTTTGGGAGGCGGGCAGGATGTAGAGGGTATCGCACCGTTTGTCACGGATCAGGGCCTGGTTGATATTCGCCTCACCATTGATGACGTTGATAAAGTCATAAACCACCCGCCTCTCGCACCCCATGATGAGATCGAGATTGCGTAGGCCCACGTCAAAGTCAATGACCACGGTGCGATGGCCTCGCTGAGCCAGGCCCATGGCCAGCGCGGCGCTGGTGGTGGTCTTCCCCACGCCACCCTTACCGGATGTAATTACGATAGTTCTCGCCAATGTCTCGCCCTCCCTTAGGCGCGGGTTATCTTGTGCATGCAGTGGATAGGACTGGTGATTAAATCCGCTTATATTTTTTCAACACGCAACACATCCTGATCGAGGAAGATCTGGACGGGGACGCCCTTGACCTCCTCCGGGATATTTTCGCTGATACGGTAATGACCAGCCACGGAGATGAGTTCGGCCCTAAGATCCTGGCAGAAGATGCGGGCGCTGGTATCGCCCTTCATACCGGCCATAGCCCGGCCACGCAGGGGGCCATAGACATGGATGTTGCCATCCGCCATCAGTTCGGCGCCATTGCTCACCGGGGCTATGACCGAAAGATCCCCCCCAGAGGCATAGACCCGTTGGCCCGAGCGCACCGGACGCGTAACCAGACGCTGGCTGGCAGTCGGTGCCGGCTCCTCGGGAGCGGGGCGAGAAAGGGCCGGTCGGGAGGATGTCGGACTTACAGATTCCCGTGGCGGCGGGGTCCGGCGCACGAAGGCATCGCTCAGGATGGCCAGTTCCATGGCCTGGGCGGCCTCATGCTGTTCATCGGTGCCACCTCGGATACCCACCGGTATCATGCCGAAGCCACGCATCAGGCCCACGAGCATGGGAAATTCCAATTCACCGGAACCCTGGGTCAGTCCAGACAGGTCGATAACCACGGGGGTATTACGAAAAAAGTCCGGTGCCTGATCAACCTTGACCCCCAACTGGTTTGCCACGGCGTCCATATCAACGCCCAGCAGGCGAATCACGGGGAGCGTGAAGGTTGCGGCCTTGAGTTCGAAAAGCGGGGCTTGGCCTGGCGCCGCTGCTGCTGAATTTAACGCCATCGGGTGGAGGAGTTCCTGGGACTCTGAAAACAACACTTTGACTGCCACAAGGGCAGCCTGGATAACTCATCGCCAATCCTATCCGACAAGGGCGGAGAGAAAAAGCCGTAAGGGCACCTGGTCCAAGCCAGGGCCAAGCTCGGGTCTCAACCCGGCGGCCAACGCATGGGGCGTCCACCCAGCAGATGCAAATGCAAATGAAAGACCGTCTGCCCCGCCGCAGCGTTGCAATTGATCACGACCCGATAGCCAGCGCCGTCGATGCCCTCCTGTGCCGCCACCTTACGGGCAGCAAGGAAAAGCTTGCCCACCAGCTCCGCATCACCTTCCTCCAGATCATTGAGGGTTGGGATAGGCTTACGAGGGATCACCAGGACATGGGTGGGAGCCTGGGGGTTCAGGTCGCGGAAGGCCAGCACCTCCTCGTCCTCGTAAAGGAGGTGCGCGGGTATCTCCCCGCGGGCAATTTTACCGAAAATGGTGTCCGACATCTTTGCTCTCTAACTTGAGTGGCAATTATCAAAACTCCTGGCGCCCGGCGAAGGCATGCGCCAGGGTACCACCATCCACGAACTCCAATTCACCCCCCAGGGGCACCCCATGGGCGATCCGGGTAATGAGCACCTGGTGATCCCTTACCAGACTAGCGAGATACTGAGAGGTGGCGTTGCCTTCCATAGTCGGGCTGACGGCCAGGATCAGTTCCCGGACCTGACCCTCGGCGAGGCGCGCCTCCAGGATATCCAGGCCCAATTCTCCCGGACCTATACCATCCAGGGGAGATAGGCGCCCCCCGAGCACGAAATAGAGGCCTCGGTAACCCGTCGCCTGCTCGATGGCGACCATGGATGAGGGATGCTCAATGACGCACAGGAGGCTCTGGTCCCGGTCCGGATTGGCGCACAGGCTACACAATGCCTGCTCGCTCAGGGTCCGGCAGCGGGAGCAGCACCGCACCCGTTCCATGGCCTCGGCCATGACCTTGGCCAAATGCCTGCCGCCATCCCTGTCCCTCTCGAGCAGATGGAAGGCCATGCGCTGGGCGGACTTGGGCCCCACGCCGGGCAGGCACCGCAAGGCATCTACGAGTTGATTGACTAGCGAACGATTTGTCATGCGGGAAATCTGCCTAAACCAGGACCGGTCAGAAGGGCATCTTGAAACCTGGCGGTAAGGGGATGTTGCCGAGGCCACTGGCCAGGCTCGCCATGCCCTGTTGGCTCAGTTCCGCCACCTTTTGCACGGCGCCGTTGATAGCCGCCGCGACGAGATCCTCCAGCATATCCTTATCGTCGGCCAGGAGGGAGGCATCGATCTCTACCCGCTTGACCTCGTGCCGGCCATTCATGGTGACCTTCACCATCCCACCTCCGGACTCGCCGGTCACCTCTTCCCGGGCCAATCGTTCCTGGGCCTGTTGCAGATCTTCCTGCATTTTCTGGGCCTGTTTGAGGATATTACCCAATCCACCTTTCACGCTTTATTCACCTCTGGTTTACTAAATCGTACAGTTCAGGGAAGTTCGTAACCTTACGCGGCCCGCCGGGAGCTAAGGCCATAGACCCCAGGCTTACCCCGGGGGCTGGACGCTCCCGGGCATGAGACGCGCATTCAGGGTATCGCGCAGAGCCACCGCCACCGGGTCTAGAGTCATGGCCTCCTCTGCCACCCGTTGGCGCTCCCGTCGCACCCGGGCACGCCGTTGCGAAGGCGTCTCGCTCCCGGTTATTGCCACCTGGATTTCTAAACGCAATCCCTGGCCCAACACCTCCGCCAAGGCCGAGCACAGGCGCCCTTCCGTGGTTGCCACTCTCAGCCGATGGGATGCCTGGTCCAGAATGAGTCGCAACCGTTGGCCATCCCAGTCAAGCAGTTCGCAGTTGCGCGCCAATTCACTCGCCAGACCACCCAGACCTAATCCTTCTACCAGGGCATGCCAATGCTCGTTGTTTTCAAGAGGGATAGCGCTAACTGTCGCGGACGGGGAAGCCGCGGGGCGAGGGGTGGGAGCCCGGCCTCTGGTCGCCGCGGACAAGGCCGAGTCGGCAGTTGCCAGGACCGGCTGATCGCTGGCCGTTCTGGACAGAGGCGTCATTTCCGACTCCCAATCCGACCAAAGATCCGGCGGCGGCTCCTCCGCATTGAAGGCCAGGTCCACTGCAGGGGCCTGGGTGGCAACAGTCGCGCCCGGGGCAGGGGTTCTTACCGGCACTGGATCCGCGCCGGATGCAGTTCTCGGTGATGCGGTTCCTGACCTGACCGTAACCGGTTTGTCCCTCGCGGTAGCCAAGCGGGCGGCCGCCAGGGCAGCGCTCGCCGGGGAT
>CAZFZB010000160.1:0-5191 GCA_964523415.1 uncultured Chromatiaceae bacterium
ATAAAGTTTCAGTTTACCCCGGGCGGACAATCCGGCCAAGAAAATCTACACTGATGACCATCCACAAGCCAACCCCATAACCAACCAACGAGGAATTCACCGTGGAAGAAAGATTGGTTGACGTCGCCATCATCGGCTCCGGGACCGCTGGCCTCAACGCCATGGGTCAAGTCCGCCGGGCCGGCAAGTCCTTTGTCCTCATCAATGGCGGGGAACCCGGCACGACCTGTGCCCGGGTCGGCTGCATGCCCTCCAAGGCTTTGATCCAGGTCGCCGAGGACTTCCACAAGGGAACCCAGTTACGGCGCCATGGTGTCGCTGGCAGCACGGAACTAAAGCTGGATGCTCACAAGGCCCTCGAATATGTACGTCACATCCGTGATACTCTCGTCGATCGCGTCCTAGCCAACAGCACCGACGGCATGAGTCCCGAGGTCTTTATTGAGGACTATGCCCGGCTGCTGGAGCCGACGCTCCTCGAAGTTGGCGGCCAACGCATCCGTGCCAAAGCCGTCGTCATAGCTACCGGCTCCCGGCCACTGGTGCCCGAGCCCTGGCGTGTCTTCGGCGATCGCCTGATTACCAGCGACACCCTCTTCGAGTTGGAGACCCTTCCATCCTCCCTGGCCATCATTGGCCTGGGTGTCATCGGCCTGGAATTGGGCCAGAGCCTTGCGCGCCTGGGTGTCGAGGTTACCGGCTTCGATCAGATCAATGGCATCGGCGGCATTTCGGATCCGGAGGTGCTAGCCCAGGCCAAGGCTATCCTTAGCAAAGATTTCCCTCTGCACCTCGGCCAGCCGGCACGGATCGAGGAAGCGGGTGTCAAGTTACGTGTCAGCGCAGGCGTAGAGAAGGTGCAAGTGGACCAGGTGCTTTGTTGCATCGGGCGTGTACCTAATGTCGAGGGCTTGGGACTAGAGTGTCTAGGCCTCCCACTGGACCACCGCGGCCTGCCACCCTTCGATAACCGCACTATGCAAGTCGGTGATCTGCCGGTCTACATCGCAGGCGACGTAGATGGCGAGCGACCCATCCTCCACGAGGCTGGGGATGAAGGCAAAATCGCCGGCTTCAACGCCGCCCAGATTGGCAGCAGGGCCTTCCGCCGCAAGGTTCCGATCGCTATCAACTTCTGCGACCCCAATATCTGTGCCATTGGTGCCCGCTATGGCGAACTGGACCCCACCACTACAGCTATTGGCCAGATCAGTTTTGCCCCCGTGGGCCGCGCCCTGGTCATGGGCCAGACCCAGGGCCTGTTGCGCCTCTATGGCGACAAGGCCAGCGGACGCCTGCTGGGCGCTGAGATGATTGGCCCCAAGGGCGAAAACCTCGCCCACCTCCTGTGCTGGAGTATCGAACTGGGCCTCACCGCCGGGCAAATGATACGCCTGCCCTTCTATCACCCTGTGATAGAAGAGGCCCTGCAGGCAGCCCTCTATGACCTCTACCGTCAAGTGGATGTCAAGAACCGGGGTGGCCTCTTGGAAATGGAGCAGATCGAGGGCTGATCCAGCCCCGAAGACGGCAGAGTGTCGATGTCCTGAGTGGAATCGATAAGTTTGATGTATGTTGCACCCCCATGAATACTAACTTTACCGATTTTGATTTGCCCCTGGCCTTGATGAAAGGCCTGGAAAAGCTGGGATTCGGCGCGCCGACCCCGGTGCAACGACTCGTGATCCCCATCGCCACGACCGGTTCCGACCTGCTGGTGACCGCCGCTACCGGTTCGGGCAAGACCCTGGCCTATTTATTGCCCATGATGCGGCACTTCCTGGCCGAGCCGGCGCCGTGCTCGGGCATCCGCTCCCTGGTTTTGGTTCCGACCCGGGAACTGGCCTATCAAATCCGGGAGCATTTTCTACAGGTTGCCAGCTTCACGAGGCTCACTGCCGGGGTCATTGTCGGCGGCGTTTCCGCTGGCCAACAGGTAGCCGTCTTGCGCCGCAACCCGGACTTCCTGATTGCCACGCCGGGACGGCTCCTGGATCACCTGGAGCGAGGGGCTACGGACCTTGGAGATCTGGAGTTCCTGGTACTAGACGAGGCCGACCGGATGCTGGACATGGGCTTCGCCCCCGATGTCATGCGCATCATCGAATGTTGTAACCCGGACCGCCAATCCTTGCTTTTCTCCGCAACCCTGACCCGAACGGGCATCCAGTCCTTTATTGACGCAGCCCTGCGCGACCCGCAGCGGGTGCAGGTCGACCATCACCGTGCTGCTCACCCTGATATTCGTCACCAGCGCCTGTTGGCGGACGACCTTGAGCACAAACGATCCCTGCTCGAAGCCCTGTTGATCGCCAACCCGGCGGAGAGGGTGCTGATCTTTACCAATACGCGCGAGCTATCAGTGGCGCTGGGCAGATTTCTGGTTGGTAAGGATCAACGCGCCGCCAGCCTCCATGGCGAACTGGATCAAAGTGAGCGCAACCGGGTGCTAAGTCTGTTGCGGGAGGGCCGTATCCGGGTCCTTGTCGCCACGGACCTGGCGGCCCGGGGCCTGGATGTGCCTGGGATGGACTTGGTGATCAATTTCGAGGTACCCCGTAGCGGCAGCGATTATCTCCACCGCACCGGCCGCACGGGCCGCGCCGGGGCTTCAGGTCTCGCCATCTCCCTGGTGAGCCATCCGGAATGGAACCGCATGGAGAGCATCGAACGCTATCTACAGCTTGAATTGGAGGCTGTGAAAATTGCTGGTCTCGAGGGTCGTTACCGGGGTCCAACCCACTCCAAGGCGCCCCGGAAGAAACCTGAGTCCAGCCAACCCAGGGAGGCGATCGACAAGACCCCCAAGGTCAAAGAGCGCCAACGCGACCGCAAGGACATCGGCAAGCGACGGCAGCCTTCATCGTCAGCATTCCCCTCCGGTAAGGGGCAGGAGGCCGGCATCGGGCCTCTCAAGCGACCCAAGGCCAGTTAGAGATGGGCCCCGGCAAAACCGGGTTAAGTAGACTGAGTACATAGACCGACTTCAGATCCCTGTTCCGGGCACTCGCACCCGCGATAGCAGTCCCGCCCCGATCAGGAACAGGATCAGGATCGGAAACAATGACAGGCGAGGATTCCCCGTCACCAGGGCCGCCACACCCACCAGACCAGGCCCCAGGACTGCCGCGAACTTGCCTAGCATGTTGTAAAAGCCGAAGAACTCAGCCGCTCGGCCCTTGGGAACGAAGCCGGCGAAAAGTGCGCGGCTAAGCGCCTGAATACCTCCCTGAACCAAACCGATGACCACTGCCAGGAAATAGAACTCCTCCACCCGTGTCATCCCGGAAGCGAGAAACACGACCAGGGAGTAAACGCCAATTGCTAGCAGGATGGCCCGCTTGGCCCCCCAGCGCCCACCCAGCCAACCGAAGACGAGGGCCGCCGGGAATCCCACGAATTGGGTAATCAACAGAGCAATCATCAGGCTGTCTGCCTTCAGGCCAATCGCGAGGCCAAAATCCACCGCCATGTAGACGATGGTATCCACCCCGTCGATATAGAACCAATAGGCCAGCAGGAATAAAAAGATTTCTCGTCGCTGACGGATCTCTACCAGGGTGCGTCCGAGTTCCCGGAAGGCAATCCGTGCCGCCTGCCCCAGGGGTTGATCATCCTGACCATCAGCCTCCGGCACCCAGAAGGCAACCGGCAAGGCAAAGAGTCCCCACCAGATGGCCACACCCAGAAATGCCGCCTGCACGGCCTCTTGCGCCCCGGCAAATCCAAAGCTAGAAGGATAGAGGGTCGCGAGGACATTGATGGCAAACAGCAGGCCACCGCCAAGGTATCCTATGGCATACCCCAAGGAGGAGACGCGGTTGTAATCGGCGGGGGGTACCACGACCACCAACAGGGCATCGTAAAAGACATTACTGCCGGAAAAGCCCACCAGACCACAAAGATACAGGGCCAGGGCCAATCCCCAATGATCTTGGCCGACGAAATAGAGGGCACCGGCTCCCAAGATGCCCAGGGCGGTAAAGATCAGCAGAAAGCCCTTCCTGGCCCCAAGTTGGTCGGCCAGGGCCCCCAGGAGGGGAGCGCATAACAGGATCAGGGTGCTGGCAAGGGTATTCGTCACCCCCAGCCAAAAGGTGCTGTCGGTCACTGCCAGGCCCGAGGCCCAGAATTGTTTGAAGAAGATCGGGAAAAAGCCGGCGATGACAACAGTGGCAAAGGCCGAGTTGGCCCAATCGTAACAGGCCCAGGATAAGACCACGCGGCGGCCATGTCGGGCCTGGGCCTCCCCTCCTTTGATGTCGCCAGCCCTCATGACTCAGGCCGGCAGGACATCCGTGTCCGGGATGCCGGCAACAAGACACATTCGTACCAACTCCGCTAGGGAGTCGGCGCGCATCTTGTCCATAACCCGCGACCGATGGGCCTCGACCGTCTTGGTGCTGACCCCCAGCGAAGCGGCGATTTCGCGGTTGGAACGTCCATCGGTAACCATGGCCATCACCTCATGTTCCCGGGGGGTGAGCTCGGCCAATCGCCGGGCGATCTCGGACCTTTGCACCCGATCGACTCGGCGTTGCTGATCGGCAGCCAAGGCCGAACGCAGGCTGGCAATCAGGGACTCGTCATTGAAGGGCTTTTCGATGAAATCGAGGGCCCCGGCACGCATGGCCTTGACTGCCATGCCAACGTCCCCATGGCCAGTGATGATGATCACGGGGATGCGGATCTCCTCCCTGGCCAGATAAGCCTGCAATTCCATGCCGCTCATGCCCGGCATTCGCACATCCAATAACACGCACCCGGCCTGGCCAGGGTAATAGGTACGCAAAAATTCCTCGGCGGAGCCGAAGGACTGAGTCCGCAGGCCCGCGGAGGTGATCAGCCACTCCAGGGAGTGACGCATGGCCTCGTCATCATCGACGACAAAGACGGTGGGTTCACTATGCATTGGCTATCTCTCGGTAAGAATAGTTAATCTAACCGACGTCAAGTCTAGCCCATCTCCCACGGCGATTCCTCTGGAACCTCATGCCGGAAAGTATTCAACGAGACCTGGTATTCACCCAACTGGGTGCCCTGCATCACAAATGTGCGGAAACACCTCGGTTGTCCTTAGGTGTCAAGCCCCGGGAGATTATTAACCCTTGAAACGAACAAGTTGGGTTGCTTTTGAAAGGCTATGTCTGCGTTAAGTGTTGGTCCCCGCTGAGGGCTTCGAAGGCCTGCC
>CAZFZB010000161.1:0-5135 GCA_964523415.1 uncultured Chromatiaceae bacterium
AGGAAGATGCGACCCGGGTGTGGGCGAACTGTATGTCGAGCCGGGGATATGCGGTTTATTCAGTCAAATAGCATGGTTTATACCTCTTAGCCAATCCCAGTCTCACAGGCCCTGCTGCCGTGACACTCCTGTATCGGATCGTATCTACAAATTCCGCTGTGTGAAGTGGTCAAGTCCCAGCGGACACTATCGGTCGTTGTCAGGGACAATGTCGCAATAATCAGGCTGTTTTCTGAGTGATGCTGGCTACCGTTTCATGGATCGGCCGGGGTTGAGTAGGGCGCTGTTCGGCCGATTCCAGTTCCGTGTTGCGCCGCTTCAGCGTGGGGGGGGGGTGTTGTGGCTTGGCAGCGGCGTCGAGGTTCTCCCGCCGGCGTAGGACCTTGCTATCCTCACACCGATGGCGTGGCGTGGAGTGACGAATTTCAGGGCGATATGATGATGTTCCCCGATGTCCCAGTGGACGAATCCTTGAGCTTTCCCCGAAATTTCGTCTTCCAAAGGATGGGGTATATGGCCCAGTGAAATTGGAAGGAGAAGCGAAGTTGAAGAAGATACCAAAGCAGGAATAGACCCACGAGTTCAGTGAGTTAGCTGTGAAGCGAATGCGGGGTGGGCAGCGCATCGGCGTCGTGGCGCGGGAACTGGGCCTGATCGTACAAACGCTGCGCAACGGGGTGAAGGCGGCGGTAGCGGGCAAGTTGAATGGACCGGGAGCCAAGGTCGTCACGCCGGAGCAGATGGAGCTCTCGCGGATTCGAGCGGAGAACATCCGACTCAATCGCGAGAACGACATCCTAACAAACCCTCCTTGGGCCGCCCGCGTCCCTCGCCTGTAGGAGCACCATATCGGGTTGACCTAGTCTGGCGGCATATCCGAGAGGAGAGGCCGTTCGCTTTTGGGTGGCATGAACCCGGTAACAAACCTGGCCCACTCCCGTTCTACTAATCCGGACAGTTTACTTGCTATCACCTGCCTGAAGCCTTGCCCACCTCGTGGGCTTGGGGTATGTTGCCCTCATGAAATTTTCCCAAGCAGACCCAGGCGACGGTTACCTCATCGAGGGTTACGAGCCGGGCCGTATCCGGATCGATGGCAGGTTCTTTGATTCGGGGCTTATCCTGACCCCCCGGCGCATACTGCCAAGCTGGGGCCCACGGGTGGTCGCCGACCTCACCGAGGAACACATCGACGCTCTGCTGACCCTGGACCCCCAGGTCATCCTCCTTGGCACGGGCGCCCGCCAGGTCTTCCCCACCCTACCCCTCTTGTCCCGCGCCCTGACGCGGGGCATGGGCATCGAGGTCATGGACACCGGGGCGGCCTGCCGCACCTACAACATCCTCATGGCCGAGGGCCGGCAGGTCGTCGCCGGATTGCTACCGATCTGAGACCGCCCCCTCATCCGGCATTTATTCGGTATCCCACGCAAGGAGCCCCCGCATGGATCGTAAGATGATCCTCTCTATCCTGGTCATGGCCCTCTTCGCCTTCATCGGCATCATGCTCCTGCTGCCGGATGACAATATCGAGGATCAGACGCCCCGCTTGCCCTGGCAGGTGGCGCAGGACGACCAGGGCCACACCCAGGTCTTCGGCTTCACCCTGGGGAAGACGACCCTGGGCGAGATCCGGCGCCTCTTCAAGGAGGAAGGGGAGATCAACCTCTTTGCCCGACTCAGCCCGGATCATGAGGCGGTGGCCTATGCGGTGGAGGCCTACTTCGATCAGATCTATCTGAACCGCCTCCGTGGGGATTTCGTTATCAGCATCCAGGCGGACCCGGCGATCCTGGCACCCATGTATGAACGGGGCCTGCGCATCAGCCAATTGGGTAGCGGCGCCAAGAAGGTCAAGCTGGATCCGGCGGATATCGCGGCCCTGGAGACCCTCCCCGTCGCCTCCATCACCTACCTACCCTGGAAATCCCTGGACAGCGACATCGTCGCGAGGCGCTTCGGTGCCCCGGCGGAGAAACGCACCGAGCCCGAGACGGGCGTCACCCATTGGCTCTACCCGGACAAGGGCATGGACCTGGCCATGGATAAAAAGGGTGGAGTCGTCATCCAGTATGTCAATCCGGATGCCTTTGCCCACTTGATCGCACCCCTGGAGGCCCTGGCAAGACCCGAGCAAACACCAGAACCGTCGGAAGGGGGAACTCAGTCCTCGCGATAGCCTTCAGGATTGGCGGATTGCCATCGCCAGGTGTCGCGTAACCTATCATCCAGGCCTAGCTCGGCTGATCAACAAAAATCCCAGCGCCCTTCTTGATCGCCTAGCCCAGCCCAAGTCCTACAGTCGCAAGCGTTTACCCACTGTTAGGTTGAGGTTCCAGTACCAATCCCACCCCCCAGCGTTGACGCCCAAGCCCGATCGCGTAATGATCATGGCATCATGATAGCCGCCGCGGCCGGGCTGGGTCTGACCATCCCCGCCGAGAGCCAAGCGGCTTACCCTGCTGACAACCGAAAGGAGCCTCGCCATGTCCGAAACCCTCGCCACTCCGAATGCCTCGGTCGCGACGCCCCCCCACCCCTTCAGCTGGATTCAATTGCTACTGATCCTCGTCCCTTATGTGGCGCTCTACGCCGTCGCCATCTGGCTGGTAGCCATGACCGACAGCAACCCCGACCGGGCGACCGGCCTTTGGGAGTGGTTCATCCCCGCCGTCGGTCTGGTCGGGATTGTGGGCGGCTGGCACCGGATGCGGTCCTCCGGTGGCGGTATTCCTCAGTACCTCCTCAAGCAGATCCTGCACTGGGGGGCAACCCTGGGGGTAATTTACCTCCTTTTCTGGCCGACGGTCCTGGTGTTTCTGACGGCGGAAACCCATGGCTTCGTAGCTATTTACATTGTGGGTCTTGCCGCCATTCTGGCCGGGGTGCATCTGGACTGGAAGATGGGCTTGTTTGGCCTCTTTCTGATTGGCAGTGGCATCGGCATCGCCTTTTTCGACGACAACGCCATGCTCATGACCCTCACGGGCCTCGCCGTGATCGGGGTCATCGTGTCGGTGGTGGTCCTCCGGCTGAGGAAGGGCTGATACCGGGGTCAGGTCCGGCAAAGGATCCAGGTCCCTGCAAGGCCCTGGGACCCCACCCGCCATCACAGGTGACGGGGCTGTGTGCCTGTATCCAGCCTCGCCGATTTCCGCGCCGGCACCCCCTCCAGACGCAACCGCACCCTCAGACGGCGATACAGGTCCGGCTCCAGGTTGTCCGGCATCAGCACTAGGGACCGGTATTTCCAGCGGCCACAGCGGAAGTTGAGCACCACCAGCGCCGGGCTGACATAGGTCGAGCCCAGCAGGCTCCCCTCCCGTTGCCGCCCATCCCCCTGGATCAGGCACCAGTGGCCATCCGCCTGCCAAACCAGCTCCCTCAGGCCCCAGGGCCCCAGATGCCAAACCACCCCGGTCAGGCTTAAGGCACACCCCACCAGCACTGCCAAGGCCAACCCGACGCGTCCCAGCAATGGCAGGGGCAGGAAGGCGATGGCCGCCAGGGTCAACCCATGGGTGACCAGTACCAAGAGGGTCAGTCGCCGGGACACCCCGGGGCGAATGACCAGGGCCGGACGTTCGCTGGGTCGCGTCATGGTTTAATATCCTCCTGCCTAGCCATCCCAACCTTCGCCCAGGACCGCCCCCCTTGGACCCCTACGACGCCTTTCCCTACGAGAGCATCGCCTTCCCCGAGACCCATCCCAACCACCTGGCCGTGCTTGGCCGGCTGCTGGGGCTGGAAACGGAGACTCCCGCCACCGCCCGGGTGCTGGAGATCGGCTGCGCGGGGGGCGGCAATCTCATTCCCATCGCCCAGGGTCTGCCGGGCGCCCGCTGCCTCGGCATCGACCTCTCGGCACGGCAGATCGCCATGGCCCGGGGTCTGGTCGAGAACCTGGTCCTGAGCAACCTGGAATTGCGGCAGGGCGATATCCTCGAATTGGATGCCAGCCTGGGCCCATTCGACTACATCATTGCCCACGGTGTCTATTCCTGGGTTCCGGAACCGGTACGGGAACACCTGTTGATGCTGGCTGGCCGCCTCCTCACCCCCACCGGTATCTGCTATGTCAGCTACAACTGCCTGCCGGGCTGGCGGATGCGGGGCATGCTGCGGGACATCCTCCGCTACGCCTGCCGCGGGTTGGAGACCCCCACCGATCGCCTCGCCGCCGCCCGGGCCGCCCTGGAGCGCCTGCGGGACAGCCTTCAGGGGCTCGAGGCCCACAGCGCCCGCTATCTGCTGGCGGAGATCGCTCACCTGGATGAGGTCCACCCCAGCTACCTCTTGTTCGAGTACCTGGCGGAGCACAACCGGGCCTTTCTTTTCAGTGACTTTGCCGCCGATGCCGAACAGGCCGGGCTGCGCTACCTCTGTGACACCGATCCCCGTACCCTCTTCCCCTCCACCTATGGCGAGGGCGTTGACCGGGTCCTGGCCCCCATCGAGGACGGCCTGGAGCTGGAACAATGGCTGGATTTCGTCACCAACCGCAACTTCCGCCAGAGCCTGGTGTGCCGTGCGGACGCGGACCTGCCGGAGGAGATCGGCATCGACCTGGATCGCTTTGCCGGGATGGCCTTCCGCGCCGATCTGCGCCCAACAGCCAGGCCCGACCTGCGACGGGTCAAGGACAGCCCCTTCCTTACCCCTGCCGGGGTCTCCCTCCAGGTCTGCCAACCCCTCACCAAGGCCCTGGTGATGGAACTCAGCGCCCGCTACCCGGATTCCCTGACCCTGGCGGAGATCCTGCCTGCCGCCATCCGGCGCGTCGAGAACGCCAGCGGCGGCACCCTGGCCCAGGCGATCGATGCCTGCCTGCAAGAACTCTTCAGCCTCTTCGCCCACAACGCCATCGCAGCCCAACCGGACCCCCGCCACCAGCCACCTCCGGCGCTCGACCGGCCCCAGGTCTGGCCCCTGGCCAGGGCCCAACTCGCTGGGGGTGCCCGCCGCATCACCACCCTCAACCATACCAACCTGGATCTGGACGCCTTTGCCGCTCAGCTCATTGGCTATCTGGATGGGACGCGCACCCCGGACGAACTGGCCCTGGCCCTCACCGATGACCTGCTGGCGGGCCGACTCGACCCACCCCAGGCCCTGGGCACGGTTGCCTGGCCCAG
>CAZFZB010000162.1:0-2191 GCA_964523415.1 uncultured Chromatiaceae bacterium
GAGGAGGAACTGAGGGCCTGCCGCGCCCTGCTCGACGCTGCTGGCATGCCTTACCAGTATGAGGTGTTGGTCGGTGACGGCCAGGTGGCCGCAGCCATCACCCACTATGCTGAGTCGAAGGGTTGCGACCTCATTGTCATGGGCACCCATGGTCGAACCGGGCTTAGGCACCTCCTCATGGGTTCGGTGACCACCGACGTCATCCATGGCAGCCAGATACCGGTGACGCTCGTCAAATAGTTGGCATTTTCCATGCGGAATCCTTTCGCACTATGCGAACCTAGAGTGATGCCAAAACAGTGCAGGGGGACCTGTATGCCCCCCGCCCGATCACAGGCCATCGGTGAGTGGAAAAAGAGATACTCGAAGGCTCTAAGCCTGAAAGGGTTATCACCCAATACCGCCTCAGGTTACCAGCTGCATGGATTTCAGGAAGCCCGCCATCGGGACGCTGCGCTCGGCTATATCGTTGGCCACCAGCCGGCAGCGAAGGCGCCACACTATGCGTTGCGTGGCTTCCTAACCAGCGCCCTGGCAATGGCCATTTACCAGTGCAACAGGGTTGGAGCAAACCAGGCCAGACTACCAAGGATGGTCCCCAAGAGGCCTAGCCCTCCGCCCAACCAAACCAAAGCCATGACACCCGTGACGACCGAGGCGGAGGCTAACACGATCGCCAGCTGAAAGGCCGCCGAACCGAATTCGAACAGATGGTAGGCCGCCAGGGCCCGGTCGCGCCGGTCCTCCGCTGCCTTAGCCTTGACCGACAGTTCCTTACGGCCTTCCCCTGTCTCCGGTTCTGAATCATAACGATCCGCGGTGGCCCGCCATTTCTGGATCTGCTGGTCGATGGCCTGGGCCTGATCCGGGTTGGCCCGAGGTGGCTCGAGAGCCAGGGCCTCGGCCTGGGCTCGTAACAGGGTCATGCGAATCGACTTGGCCTGAAAGAAGCCCCACAAGTTGGACGCCTCGATATTCGCGATCACCGCGTTGTTCTGTGCGCTCTTGCCGCCCATTTCGGCGATCGCCAGCAAGGCAGCCAACAAGCTGATGAAGATGGCGATCTTTTTGGTGCTGTTAGAAGCACCGGGCACAGCCTGATGGCCGTGGGCTGCTTCATGAATTTTTTCATGATGTTCCAAAATTTCCATGCGCATGCTCCTTATTGAAGGGGAACTTCAAACTAAGGTTGGGTTGAAAAGGATTTGGGTCCTTGGCCGACCCCGTGCGCGGTTCCAACCGGATGCAGGAACCGCTCCTGTATCCAGGCGCCCGATGCCTTGAGACGATCTCCAGTCCAGGGCCCCTCCGGACAAGTGCCCGGCACCAGCGCCGCACCAGAGAATTCATCGTCGGAAAAATTCCAATAGGTCCAACTGATCTTCTTGTCCGCTAAGATGTCGAGATATTTCTGGGCACTCGCGAAATCATTAGGGCCATCGCCCGTGTAGGTCTGAGCGCCCCACTCCGTGACGAAAAGCGGCAGACTCGCTGCTGCGGTCAAGAGGGCGTCACGATATTTCTGCTGGTGCGAGGCCGCGTAGAAGTGAAATGAATACATGATGTTATCGAAATCAAGGGGATTATTGATCACCGATTCGGGACCGCTGGATCCAGAAATTCCGAACGAAGACCAATCCTCAGTGCCGACGATGACGATGCCGTCGGGATCGCGCTCACGGATAAAGGGCACCAGAACCTCGGCGTAGGCCTTGATCTTTGCCCAGTCCACGCCACTGGGTTCGTTGGCAATCTCGTAAAGCACGTTGGGCGTCGCCCCGTAGCGGGCGGTCATGTGGGCGAAGTAGGTTTTCGCGCGCTCTAGGTTGTACCAGGGATCGCCCGGATCGAGTAGGTGCCAGTCAATGAGCGCGTACAGACCGCGGGCGATGAGCCCATCGATGATGTGGTCGGCCTGGGCGGTGAAACCGCCGGGATCGGTTTCATAACCACCCTCCTGCACATAGAGGGAGACGCGCAGTATGTCGATGCCCCAGTCAGTAGCCAGCGCATCGAGGGCGCTATTGTTGACGCAGGAGCCCCAGCCATACCACTGCAGGCCATGGGTGCTCAGGCCGCGCAATTGGATTGCCTCGCCCTGGGAGTTGACGAGCTGGTTATTAACCACGGAGAGTTGGCCATGGCGTGCGACCGGGGTTGGGGGTGAATTTACGCCCCTGTCGCCACCAGG
>CAZFZB010000162.1:2291-5122 GCA_964523415.1 uncultured Chromatiaceae bacterium
AGAACCTCCTTTCCGAATAATATGCTGGCAGTGGCCAATAATTTCTTGGGTATTGAATGCCCCTTTCGTCATTTCGATAATAAAATCAATCAATGCTCAAGAACCCACCTTCTCTTATCCTGTTCCCCGGCTTGCTATTGGTTTGCTCCCTGCTGTTTCCGGAATTCCTCAATGCGGATACAGACCCATACCCACCCGCTGATGCCTTGATGTGTGCCCATTTATTTGGGGATTGGGACAGCTGGCGGGAAAGGCTTAGACAATCGGGAATCGACATAGCTATTAGCCAAACCTCCGACATTGTAGGCAATAGGGGTGGCAACCAACAGGCCTGGTTCTACGATGGTCTGCTGGAACCTCAGGTCGATGCGGATCTTGACCGGATATTGGGTTGGAAGGGCGCCAGCCTACATCTATCTGGTTACGTGATTCAGGGTCAAGGAATTGCTGAAAGCAGTAACTTAGGTGCCTTTTTAACTCCAACCGGGATCGAATACACCCCAGCCGTTACTAAGTTAGGGGAACTATGGTTCCAACAGGAACTCTTCGATGGTGGGCTTGCCATCAAGCTGGGACAGATCGAGGCCGATATCAATTTTAATACCAATGCCTCCTCGGATTATATGATCAACAGCAGCTGGGGTTGGCTGGGTATTTGGTCAGCCAATCTCCCTGACTCGGGTCCTACCTATCCTAACCCGGTGCCTGCTATCCAGGTGATCTTTACGCCAGACCCTGAATGGACCATTCAAGCAGCCGTGTTCAACGGTAATACCACTGGCAAGGATCCGCAGGGTAATATCAATGGGCTGCGCTTTCCCGTGGGTCAGGGCGCCTTGACCTTCATTGAATTAGCTTACCAGCCCAGTTCAAAGGACAGGGAGGCCAGCTTACCGAATGCCTACAAGGTAGGCGGTTGGTATAATTCCGAGCGATTTTATAGCCTAACGACAGCCACAAATGGCCTGCCCTTGCAGGATCCTTCTGGTAGTCTGGAGCCTAAAACCCTCTCAGGGAATTATGCCCTCTACGCCACCTTGGATCAGCCGATTTGGTATGAATCGGACGTCCAGGATCAGGGCCTCAATGTCTTCGGGACCTTCTCCATCAATCCCCAAGTCGATCGCAATCTGGCCGAATGGCTTTTTGACATCGGCCTGACCTATAAAGGTCTTATCGACGGCCGGCCAAAGGATCGCACGGGAATCGGCTTTACCCGGTTGAACATGAGCCCGGCCTATGCCAATAGCGTACGCTCCTTCAACGTCTACCATGGCACGACGTACACCCTCCCCAGCCATGAATCTTTCCTGGAAATGAGTCATCAAGCCGTGATAACGCCCTGGCTGACCATCCAACCGTTTTTTCAATATTTGATCAATCCAGGGCAAAATCAATTTCCGCCCATGGACTATCCCGATATGGCCTTGGTAGGGGTAAGGATCATCCTCTCGCTATAGGATCGCTCCGGTACCTCATCCAGCCCCGGCGTTACTCCGATCCTCCCCGAGGAACAGATGCAAAGACACGTTGGTATAGTCCCGATGGGTATCATGTAATCGCCGACCCAACCTGAAGGCACTCGCGCTCACCTGTTCCATGCTGGCCTCCGGCGCAGCCACCAGAAACACCTCCGCCACCAAGCCTTGAGCTGTATAGTGGGGTACCACCCTGTGGATTTCCCGCAAGGGCCATTCCAGGGCCCCGAACCCCTCGATACGTTCCCGGAGCTGGCTGCGGCTGTGGGTGATCCGTTCTACAGGCTCCGTCATATCGGATTCCGAAGCGGTCTCGTCGCTGATGTCCACATGCACCATCACTGAGGTGATATCGGGGACCTCCCGGATCAGGGTCTTCTCGACCTCATCGGCAATCTGATGGCCCTCGGAGACCGACAGGAAGGGATCCACGACCACATGGACATCCACCATGATGTCGGGACCCATGCGCCGGGCCTTGACCAGGTGGGCGGACTGAACCTCGGAATGATCATTGATCAGACGCTGGATGGTTTCATGGATCTCCTTGTCGATGGCGGTGGACGCATCCGTCAATTCACGCAGGGCCTCGACAGCAATCTCCACTCCCACCTTGCCGACGAAGAAAGCCACACCAATGGCCGCGACGGGGTCGAGGACAGGCCACCCCAGCAGGGCCCCAGCGATACCGACCAGCGCCGCGAACGAGGCAATAGCATCGCTGCGGTGGTGCCAGGCGTTGGCGACGATGATCTTCGAGCCGATGCGCCGTCCCTCGCGAACCGTGTATTGATAAAGCAACTCCTTGATAACCATGGATCCCGCGGCAATCCAGAGGGTGATCGCCGCGGGGGCCTCGAGTTCATGGTCCTGGATGCGGCCCACCGCATCCCAGACGATCCCCAAGGCCACGATCAGCAGGATCAGGGACAGCAAGAGCGTTGCCAGGCTTTCGTACTTGCCATGGCCATAGGGGTGATCCGCATCCACCTCCTTGCGGGCAATGCGCATACCGATAAGCACCACCAGATCGAACAGGATATCGGCCGCCGAGTGCAAACCTTCCGCCACCAAGGCGGCGGAGTTGCCCAGAAAACCGACGGCAAGTTTTCCCAAGGTCAGGAGGGTATCGGCGCCCGCTCCGATCTGGGTCACACGAACGGCTGCCCGATAGTTTTCATTTTTGACATCAGGGGGTAAGGCGTCCATTGCAAGGCCTCGGGATGCAAGGTTGTAAGGGGGGATTAGTTTGCGCCTTCCCCGGGCGGCTGCAAGCGGTATTTTACGAGTGGCCAAGTCGATGCGACCGCACTACCTGTGGGCTCGGCCAGCGCCACCTGCACGCCATCCTAA
>CAZFZB010000163.1:0-2200 GCA_964523415.1 uncultured Chromatiaceae bacterium
GCGACCACATCGCCTGTGGGAAAGCCAGCCAGCGGTGTTCCGAAACTGACTTCCAGCCCACGACCCCAAGGCAGGAACAGGGCATGGATCGGGATCACCACGGCGTCAGCCATCTGAGCGAAGCGCCCCAGCATGGGGTAGGTAGCGGCCAGAACCCCGCAAAAGGGTACGAAAATGCCACGCCGGGGACCGGCGTCCTGATCCGGCAGGTAGAAAAAAGGGATGCCCTGACGGATCTTGCGTACCAGACCCCGCAGGTCATCCTGACGTTCCACGGACAGGGCGCCAAAGCGCATCCGTCCGGCCTTCATCCGCGCATCGATCACCGGATCGCGGATTTCCTGGTACATGTACATACCCGGGTGGACAAAAGCAGTGAAGGCTGCCCCCCCCAGTTCCAGGCCGATGAAGTGCGGCATGAGGACAATGATATTTTGCCCACGCGCCCGTAACTCATCGAAACGCTCCCGGTGGCGAAGTGTGATCAACCGTGCCAGCCGACGACGCGAGGCCCCCCACACCAGACCCTGGGCCAGGGCGGCTACCCCAAGATAACCGAAGTGCCGGGAGACTAGTCGCCCGCGCTCCTGGATCGACAGCTCCGGAAAGCAGAGTTCCAGGTTACGCATGGCCACCCGCCGCCGCCCCAAGGCGATCCGCCCCACCGCTCGCCCCAACCCCATTCCCAGCAACCAAAGGATGGGAAAGGGTAGGTAACCCAGCAGCCGCACCAGCCCCACCGCCAGCCAGCTTGGCCAGTATCTGGGGTAAAGGAAGGGGTTCATGTCAGTCCGTCTGATAATCCAAGTAGCGGGCGGCCCCGTACAGGGGTGCGTGGGGATTCAGGATGACCTTGACGGACATCCGTCTCAGCAAGGGTTCCATGCGCCCCTTCCCCAGGAAGGCCGCTAGAAAGTCAGGACCGCGCAACAGTTCCAGATTTTTTGAGGCTATGCCACCCCCCAGATAGACGCCACCGAGAGCCAGGTGTTTGAGGGCCAGATTGCCAGCCTCGCGACCATAGAGTCTGGCGAACAGGGCCATAGCCGCAACACAGAGAGGGCAGGCCCCCGAGGCAGCGCCCGCTGCTATGGCCGCCCCCAGGTCATCGCCCTCCCCCACCAGACCACTGTCACCAGGGGCCAGGCCAGCCTGGCTCAAGAGAAACTCGAAAATGTTGCGTAGACCAAGCCCCGAGACCACCCGTTCCCAGCTGACATGACCATGACGCTGGCGCAGCCAATCCAGAAGAGCCACTTCCTGAGCCGTCTCCGGGGCAAAGTCACTATGGCCACCCTCGGTAGCGAAGGGGTGATGTTGCCTGCCATCCCAAAACAGGCCAGCCTGCCCAAGGCCAGTACCCGCGGCAATGACACAGGCATTGCCCTGAGTACCTTCCTCCCCCTGTTGTAGGATCGCGAAATCCTCCGGTCCCAGGGCGGGGATACCCCAGGCCACGGCCTCCAGGTCATTGAGCAGACATACGTCATGCCAACCCATTGCCATCTTAAGTTGGCGCTGGTCTATGAACCAGGGGAGATTGGTGATATCGCAGCGTCCCTCGCGCACCGGACCCGCCACGGCAAAGGCCGCACGGTCAGGAATCAGGTGGGTCTCCGACAGATATTGGTGGACCAAGGCCTCCAAGGAGGCAAAGTCACCACTCGCCAACCGCATATCCTGATCCAGATGGAAGCGGCCGCTCGACCAATCCCCCAGGGCCAGGACCGTTTTGGTCCCCCCCACATCGCCAACCAGCACACCCATAATCGAATTACCTCGAAGTAATATCAGGGCCTCAGCAGGCGGCCCGTACGTCCATCTCGAATACTGGAGCACTGGGCCCGGCCACCGCAGGGACCGGACAGGAGATAATCCGCCGCGCCACCCAGGCGGAGTTGAACCTCTAGAGCGGTGCGCGCGGGGTGCCGGGTAGCGCGATTGGCGCTGGTCGAGACCAGGGCCCGGCCCGCGGCCCGACACAGGGCAGCCGCGAGCGGATGGGCGGTTACCCGGACCGCGAGAGTCGCGTGATGACCCTTCAGCCAGGCTGGGGTTTCCGGGCGGACCGGGAGCAGCCAGGTATAGGGGCCAGGCCAGGTCGCCAGGATCAGGGCCATGCGGTCCGCCTCCAAATGAGCGACGAAGGGGTTCAACTGCTCGAAGCTGGCCGCGATCAGGATCAGGCCCTTGGCCTCGG
>CAZFZB010000163.1:2300-5092 GCA_964523415.1 uncultured Chromatiaceae bacterium
AAGGGGTTCAACTGCTCGAAGCTGGCCGCGATCAGGATCAGGCCCTTGGCCTCGGGCCTTTGCTTCATCTCCAGGATGCGCCGAGTCGCCTTCCCATTCCAGGGATCGCAGCCCAGACCATAGACAGCCTCGGTAGGATAGGCGACAACACCGCCGGCCCTGATCCAACGGGCCGCGACCCGCAATCGATGCCCCAGGCCAGGTTCCGGGTGCCTAGGGTCGTCAGGCGCCAACGTCATCGTCTCCCGCCGCCCCCGGGGTTTGGGCCCCATCATTTAGAGGTTCGCTGTACCTACACTCGGGCTGCGGGCAAACGACCTCCGCGCCCTTGGCCTTCGTGACCTTGAGGGTAAGGATGGGCCAGCCACACCGGGGACAGGGGCCAGCTACCGGCTCATTCCAGGTAGCGTAATCGCACTTGGGGTAGGTGGAACAAGAATAAAAGAATTTGCCACGCCGGGATTTTTTCTTTTGGAGCCTGCCCTTGCCGCACTGGGGACAGGTCAGACCCGTATCCTCCGGACGTTCCAGAGGTTCGATGTGGCGGCATTTGGGATAGCCGGTACAGCCAATGAACTTGCCATACTTGCCCCGCTTGGTCTGGAGCGGCGAGCCACACTGCGGGCAGGAGCGTCCCTCGATCAGTTCCGGCGCCGGCGTCTCCTGATCCTTGCCCTCCGCAAGGTCACGAGTGTAATCGCACTCCGGGTATTTGGTGCAACCCACAAAGCGGCCGTGCCGACCCAGGCGGATGGAGAGAGGTGCGCCGCACTGAGGGCAGGCCTCGTCCATCGCCTCCTGGGTCACGTCGCTGCGCTTGACGTGCTCTTGAATGTGATCGATGCGCTCCTTGAAGGGCCGCCAGAATTCCTCCAGCAGAGGCACCCAGTCCTCCTCACCCCGGGAGACTGCATCTAGTTCGTCCTCCAGACGGGCGGTGAAGTCGTAATCCACGTAGGCGGTGAAATGTTCCGTGAGGAAACGGTTGACCACCCGCCCCACGTCGGTGGGCAAAAAGCGCTTGTTATCGAGCGAGACGTACTCCCGCTCCTGCAGGGTCGAAATGATGCTGGCGTAGGTGGAGGGCCGGCCTATGCCATACTCCTCCAGGGCCTTGACCAGGCTGGCCTCCGAGTAGCGTGGCGGCGGTTCGGTGAAGTGTTGCTCGGAACGGATACCCAGCAAGTCCAGTTGCTCGCCCTCCACGAGGTTGGGCAATTGCCGCTCCACGTCGTCGTCCGCATCCCGGGCATCATCCCGCCCCTCCAGATAGACGCGCATGAAGCCGGGAAAGGCAACATGGGAACCCGTGGCCCGCAGTAGATTGCCCGATCCCGCCCCCAGGTCCACCGTGACCTGATCGATAAGCGCCTGCTCCATCTGGCAGGCCAGGGTACGTTTCCAAATCAACTCGTAGAGACGTCCCTGGTCCTTGGTCAGGTGGGCGAGAATCTCCGCGGGCTGGCGACGAATGGAGGTAGGCCGGATGGCCTCGTGGGCCTCCTGGGCATTCTTGGCCTTGGTCTTGTAGAGCCGAGCCTGGGGGGGCAGATAATCCGCCCCGTAACGCTCGACCACAAAACTCCGGATCTCATCCAGGGCCTCGTTGGCCAGATTCACCGAATCGGTACGCATATAGCTGATGAGGCCGACGGCCCCCCCCCCGATATCCACCCCCTCGTAGAGTTGCTGGGCCAGGCGCATGGTCCGCAAGGTGGTGAACCCCAGCTTGCGCGCTGCCTCTTGTTGCAGAGTGGAGGTAATGAAGGGTGGGGCGGGATTCCGCTTGCGCTGTTTACGCTCGACACGCTCCACGCTCAATTGGCCGCCCGCGGCCGCGATCAGGCCCTGCTCCACCTTACGGGCGCGAGCCTCGTCCCCAATGCTGAACTGCTCGACCTTGTCGCCCTCGAATTGAATCAACCGAGCCTCAAACCCCTTGTCTTCCTTAGCGGAATTCGCCGTGATGGTCCAGTATTCACGGGTCTTGAAGGCCTCGATCTCCAGTTCACGCTCGACGATCAGGCGCAGGGCTGGGCTTTGCACCCGCCCGGCCGAGAGCCCGCGCCGCACCTTCTTCCATAACAGGGGGGAAAGGTTGAAGCCCACCAGATAGTCCAGTGCCCGCCGGGCCTGCTGAGCATTGACAAGGTCCGTCGAGATCTCCCGTGGATTGGCCACCGCCTCCTGAATGGCGCGCTTGGTGATCTCATTGAATACCACCCGAAACACAGGCCGATCACCGAGTTGGCGACGCTTTTTGAGCAATTCCATCAGATGCCAGGAAATGGCTTCACCTTCACGGTCCGGGTCAGTCGCCAGATAAAGGGCCTCAGCCCCCTTGATCTTGCTGGCGATGATCTGGACATGCCTTTCGTTGCGCTCGATGACCTGGTATTTCATGGCAAAGCCATCTTCGGTATCGACCGCCCCCTCCTTGGGGACCAGGTCACGGACGTGACCATAGGAGGCGACGACCTCGAAGTCTGGGCCCAGATATTTCTTGATGGTTTTGGCCTTGGCAGGCGATTCGACGACGACCAGATTCATAGGATGAGGAGCATCCAAGCAGGGTTTGATGGTTCTGGATGTGACTGGGAGTCAGATGGGTTCTGACGTGAGTCTCATGGTTGCTTCTTAGCAAATACGATTCCCAGGCACCCCGTCAAGGGGAAGATGGATGAGGGTTCGATTATCCTGGCAACATTTTTCCGGCCAGGAGTTGAGGAATGCCGGTATTCCAGTGATGATGAGGTATCCGTGTCGCCGGACAAGGTGGATCAAGGCCAATT
>CAZFZB010000164.1:0-5065 GCA_964523415.1 uncultured Chromatiaceae bacterium
GAACTCGCAACCGGCCGCTGCCCAGCGGCGACCTCGATGCCCCTCATGCCCTCGGCTTTGCCCTGGCCCTCGTTGCCCTGTCCATGCTGATCCTCACGACCCTGGTCAACGCCTTGACCGCCGCCCTGACCTTTGCAGCCTTTATCGGTTATGCGGTGATCTATACAAGCTATCTCAAGCGGGCCACCCCCCAGAATATCGTGTGGGGAGGCATTGCGGGCGCGGCTCCCCCCCTGCTCGGCTGGACGGCCGTTTCCGGGGAGGTGGGCGACTTCGGCCTGCTGTTGGTCATGATCATCTTCCTTTGGACGCCCCCGCATTTTTGGGCGCTGGCTATCAAACGCCGTGCTGAGTATGCCAAGGCGGGTATTCCCATGCTGCCCGTGACCCACGGTGTGGAGTTCACCAAGCTACAGATCCTGATCTACACCCTGATGCTCTTGATTGTCTCGCTGCTACCCTTCTTAGGGCATATGGCGGGTCTTATTTATCTAGTCGGGGCACTGGTTCTGGGTATGCGCTTCGTCTATTTTGCCCTGCGTCTCTGGCTTAGCGAGGACGATGGGATGGCGATGCCGACCTTCTTGTATTCCATCCGTTATCTGATGTGGCTGTTTGGGGTGCTGCTGGTAGACCATTATGCGATGACATTGATCTAGTGCCGTTGCATGGGCGATTGGGGGCGGTTGGTATAGGCCTTGATGACCACCAGGACGAAGAGGATACCCCCCAGGATGGCCAGCAGACCTCCGATCCCCATTACCCCCATGGCTGCCTTGGCCGACAGGGTATCGAGGCCTTGGGCGGCGCCGGCGGTTTTACGTTGGATGCCCATGGCCCCTGACGCGGCCAACCCGCCAATGTGCAATAACTGGCCACCGGCATAGACCCAAGGTTGCAGACTTGCCATCCGGCCGGCGGGCCTTGCCAGACCGAGGGTGGGGAGTAAGTGATAGGTCAGACCCATCAGGGCCAGGGTCACGCCGACGATGGACCCGTGATAATGAGCCGGGATGATGGTGTTGACCCCGGAGATCGCCATTGCCAGTACACCGCCCGCGGCGAACAATGCCAAGGAGGCCGTGAGTGCCCGGAACTCCGGGCGTTGGGATTCTTCTCGCAGTGAACCAGGGCGGCGGATCAGGCCAATCACCAGCAGTAGGCCGATGGGGACGACGGCCAAGCCATTGCCAAACTGCATCAGGCGGGTGAAGGCAATGCGCGCCTCGCCGGTGCCCGTGGGGAAGAGGCTGTGAAGCAGCGGCAAGGCCAGGAGGGGTAGGGCGCCCAGAATCAGGACACCCGAGAGCCAACGGTCGGACAAGGCGAGGGGGTAACCCAGGTCCCGGGCGAGCCACAGCCAGGCCACCAGCATGATCTGGGTGTAGACGAATTGGAGGACATGACCGGGGCCCCAAAAAAGGAGTTCATAAGAGATGCCGTTGCCCATCTGGGCCAGGTCGATCCAGGACCAGACGAGGGAAACTGCGGCAAGCAGGGTGGCGATGGCAGCGGTTGCGCTGCCAATGGCGATGGGGTTGGCGAGCCGGATTCTCGGCAGGGATCCCAGGAGAAAGGCGGAGACCTGCAACAGGCTGCCAAGGGCGAACAGGCCGATCCCCCAAAAGAAGACGGGGGCATCCAGGACGGGGACATAATTGTTGAGCTCGCGTGTGCTGGCCCCCAGAAAGGGCGAGGCGGCAACCAGAAGGCATCCAAGGGTAGCCGCCGCCAGGCCAAGCCGTGACAGTTCCGGACGGATACCTGGGGCAAGCCCCCAGATAACCCCGGCGAAGGCGAGAAACCAGATCAGGATGGACTGGTCGACGTGCACTACCAAGGCGGTGCGGAAAAAGTCCTGGGTCGGAAAAAGCCAAGCCAGCCCAGGGGAGCGCGCCAGGACCAGCAGGATGGCGAAGATCCCGGCCAGTGCCAGCGCCAGGACTCCGAGCCCCAACCAGCCCCGCGCCAAAGGGAGGACGGCCTGACTTGGGTCCGCTTCTCTATGCACGCCCAAGGTCAAATGTTGATCTGCCATGACAAATACGCCTCAAATACGCCTCTGATAGTGTCGAAGAATCATTCTAGGAGAAGCTCCACTTGAAGCGAAGCAGATTTGCCGTGCTCGCCGCCTTTGCGGCGGTATTAGCCCTAGCCGTGGTCATGTTGGGGGCCTATGTGCGCCTCTCCCATGCTGGGTTGGGTTGCCCGGACTGGCCTGGTTGTTATGGTCATCTGGCCGCTCCCAGCCATCCCGATGCGTTAGCCGAGGCCAATGCGGCCTTCCCGGACCGCCCGGTTCATACCAATAAGGCCTGGAAGGAGATGGCTCACCGATACCTTGCCAGTAGCCTGGGGCTGGTCGTTTTGATCCTGGGGGGGGTCGCCTGGGCGGGTCGGCGTTCGGGTCTTCCTATCGGTCTGCCGAGCCTATTGGTGGCCTTGGTTATATTCCAGGGCCTACTGGGGATGTGGACCGTCACCCTCCTCGTCAACCCGACTGTCGTGACCTTGCACCTCGCGGGAGGGCTGGCCACCCTGGCCCTGCTGTGGTGGTTGACCCTTCGTCAGGGGCGGGTGTTCACTGCTGCCGTTCCGCCTGAATTGATGGCCATGCGGCCTTGGGCCTGGCTGGGGTTGGCCTTGGTCTGCGTCCAGATCCTGCTTGGCGGTTGGACGAGTACTCACTATGCCGCCCTTGCTTGCCCGGAATTTCCGACCTGTCAGGGCGGGAACTGGTGGCCAGGGGCTGATTTCGCGGCGGGTTTCAGTTTCTTGCGCCCCGTCGGCGTAGACTATGAGGGCGGGGTTCTGGATGGCCCAGCACGGACAGCGATCCACCTGACCCATCGTGTCGGTGCTCTGACCCTTTTCCTGTACCTTGCGGGTCTAGCCATCCTGGTGTTGAAGCGGGCCCGCAACCCGGTGCACCGCCGCATGGCCCAGGCTATGGTCCTCGCGCTGGTGATTCAGGTGGGACTTGGAATTGCCAATATAGTCGCAAAGTTACCCCTGGATTTGGCGGTTGCCCATAACGGGGGGGCTGCCTTGCTCCTACTCAGCTTAGTGACCCTGGTGCATGGATTGAACCCGCCAGATGGCTCTGACTCGCGTGAGAACCTGGACAGGCTCACTCGGGCCAGGGGTACCTCATGAGCCCGTACCCCTCCCAATCTGGCCTTCCCCTGTCTGATGGACAAGGTCTACCTGATCGGCATGGGCTGGGCTGGACCCCAATCGAACCGACATGAAAATTATGGAGACTTGCCTCATGGCATCTGCCGCCACCACCCATCAGGATGCCAGGCCGGGTACCCGACCCCAGGTCATGGGCAACAGGACCCCTTCGTCCCAGTCCGGCCTAGCCGTGCCCCTTGTCGTGACGGTTGTCCTCCTTGCGGTACTGGCCGGCCTTTGGTTCGGGGTCAAATGGTATGATCGGCGCAGCGAGGGGCAGGGCGCGGTGACCACCCAACTCCAGGCCGGGACCGCACTGCCCCGGCCCAAGCCGTTAGCTCATTTCGTCATGACCGACCAGGATGGCCATGAGATGACCGAGGCCGGGCTGCTGGGCAAATGGACCTTCACGGCTATCGGTTTCACTACCTGTCATGATATTTGCCCCCAAACCTTGGCAACCTTCGCCGCACTCCAGCGGCAGATTGGCGCGGTGGCTGGGGGGCCGATGCCACAATTCCTGATGTTTTCCGCGGACCCCGGGCGTGACACCCCGGAGAAACTCGCCCAGTTCGTCCGTCAATTCCACCCTGATTTCCTTGGGGCGATCGGATCCGATGAGGCCATGAGGGCCGTGGCCCGCGACCTCGGCGGACTTTATGTGCGGGTCGATGACCCCAAGAGTAGCGACGGATATACCCTGGATCACTCCGCCTCCATTTACCTGATCAACCCCCAGGGCCAGTTAGCCGCTATTTTCAGCGCACCTCATGACCCGGCGCTGATGGTTCAAGATTTCATGACCCTCGTCCGCAAGGCCGGACCCAAGACCTAGACCTTATAAGAGCACAAAGGAGGATACCCCCATGTCATCTGTCGCTACCCTCAATCAGGATGCCCATTCGGGCGCTCGTCCCCAGATCAATACCATCACCTTTGACAACCCGTGGGAATGGCTATCCAAGGGATGGAACGATCTGATCCGCGCCCCACGCTTCAGCCTCCTTTACGGTGCCTTTTTTGTCCTGGTGAGCTATCTGCTGACCTTTGGCCTGATGGCCGAGAATATGTTCTTTATCATTCCACCCCTGGCTGCCGGTTTTTTTCTGGTTGCCCCCTTGTTGGGGATCGGCCTTTACCAGATCAGCGAGAATTTGGAGAAGGGTACTGAATTGAAATTCTGTCAGGCCATCGAGGCCTGGAGGCGTAACGAGGTTCAACTCAGTGCCATGGCCTTGGTGCTCGTCATGGTGCTTCTGTTTTGGATATTGGCTGGCCTCCTGGTGTTTGCCATGCTTTACGACCTGCCAGTGCCGACCTTGGAGAATTTCATCCCGGTGGTCTTTCTGTCAGGTGACAGCCCCCTCTTCCTGGTTACCGGTATACTCGTCGGCGGGATCATTGCGGGCTTCACCTTTACGATCAGTGCCATCACGGTCCCTATGCTCATGGATCGCGACGTCAACTTCATCACCGCCATGCGCACCAGCATCGAGGCGGTACGCGTCAATTGGCAGGCCATGACCCTCTGGGCTTGCCTGATCGTCATGTTCGTGGGGATCGGGATTATGACCTTCTATATCGGTTTGCTGGTGACCATGCCCTTGGTTGGCCATGCCACCTGGCATGCCTATCGGGATCTCGTACCCTAGCAGCAAGGGCGGTTGAGCCCATGTCACACCGACCCGAGGATCCCAATTCCTTCCCACCGGTCCCGATCCCGGTACCAGCGTCCCTGGGCTCTGACAAGGGCTCCAGGGTGCTGATGTGGATTTCCGGCGTGGGTTTGGCGATGATGCTGATGGCCGTTATTTCCCTCTTGTGGGAGGAGCGACCCGTTCACCAGAACCCTGAGCAGGCGCCAGGTGACCAGAGCCTCAGTCAGCCG
>CAZFZB010000165.1:0-5047 GCA_964523415.1 uncultured Chromatiaceae bacterium
CCGGGTGGCCCAGGAACTGGGTGGGGAGTCGGGCGGGCTAGTGGGCTACAAGGTGCGCTTCCACGATCGGGTGCGCCCCGAAACCTGCATCAAGCTGATGACGGATGGCATCCTCCTGGCCGAGTTGCAGCAGGATCGGCTGCTGTGGGAATACGACACCCTCATCATAGACGAGGCCCATGAAAGGGGCCTTAACATCGACTTTCTGCTCGGCTATCTGCGGGGCCTGCTGCCGCGGCGACCGGATCTCAAGATCATCGTCACCTCCGCCACCATCGAACCCCAGCGGTTTGCGACCCATTTCGCGGACCCTGGGGGTCAGCCGGCGCCCATCCTCGAGATCAGTGGGCGCACCTATCCGGTGGAGGTACGCTATCGCCCACCGGAGGTGGAGAACGCGGGAGAGCGTGACGACGAGATGCAGCTCGCCATCTCCCAGACCCTGGATGAACTGGCCCGGGAGGGGCGGGGTGATGTCCTGGTGTTTCTCTCCGGCGAGCGGGAAATCCGCGAGACCGCGGAGACCCTGCGCAAGCATCACCCGCCCTCGACCGAAATCCTGCCCCTCTATGCCCGCCAGAGCCCGGCGGAGCAGGCGCGGATTTTTCAGGCCCATGGCACCCGGCGGGTGGTGCTGGCGACCAACGTCGCCGAGACCTCCCTGACCGTGCCGGGTATCCATTACGTCATAGACCCCGGTTTTGCCCGCATCAGCCGATATAGCCATCGCGGAAAGGTCCAGCGGTTGCCCGTAGAACGTATCTCCCAGGCCTCGGCCAATCAGCGGCGGGGACGTTGCGGACGGGTGGCCGCAGGTGTTTGCATCCGTCTCTATACCCCAGATAATTTCGAATCGCGGCCTGAGTTCACCGAGCCCGAGATCCATCGCGCCAACCTGGCCGCCGTCATTCTCCAGATGAAACTGCTGGGGTTTGGCGAGATCGAGTCCTTCCCCTTCGTGGACCCGCCGGATGCCCGACAGGTGGCCGATGGTTATCGCACCCTGGAGGAATTGGCAGCCCTGGATGGCCAGGGCCGACTAACGCCCTTGGGACAGCACCTGGCTCGCCTGCCCCTGGATCCGCGCATCGGCCGCATGTTGCTAGCCTCGGTGGACCTGGGCTGCCTGTCGGAACTACTGGTAATCGCGGCGGCCCTCAGCGTCCAGGACCCACGGGAACGGCCGCTGGAAAACCGCCAGGCTGCCGATGGGATTCACGCGACCTTTAACCATGAGGATTCGGACTTCCTCGCCTTCCTCAATCTCTGGCGGTTCCTGGAACAGGAACGACCGCACCTGACCCGCAATAAGTTCCGTGCCCTGTGCCAGCGCCATTTTCTGTCCTGGAACCGGGTCCTGGAATGGCGGGACGTCCACACCCAATTGCATGCCCAGATGGCTGAGTTGGGTTTCAAGGCCAACGAGCAGCCGGCGGGCTACGAAGCCATCCATCAGGCCCTGCTGCCGGGCTTGTTGGGCCATATCGGCTTCAAGGACGAGGGGCGGGAGTACCAGGGTGCGCGCAACAGCCGCTTCATGATTCACCCTGGTTCAGGCCTCTACGACAAGATGCCCAAGTGGATCGTGGCGGCGGAACGGGTGGAGACCAGTCGCCAGTATGGCCGAATCGTGGCCCGGGTCCAGCCCGCCTGGATCGAGGAGGCCGGCCGCCACCTGATTCAGCGCACCTATTCCGAGCCCCATTGGCAGGCCGGCTCGGGCCAGGTAGCCGCCTACGAGAAACTGACCCTTTTTGGCGTCACCATCGTCCCCAAGCGGCGGGTCAACTATGGCCCTATCAATCCCGCCGAGGCGCGCGCCATCTTCATCCGCTTTGCCCTCACCGAGGGCGATTTCGAGACCCGCGCCCCCTTTTGGCGCCACAACCGGGAGCTCATCGCCTATATCCAGCACCTGGAGGCCAAGTCTCGGCGGCGCGACATCCTGGTGGACGAGGATGCCATCCAGGCCTTCTACGAACAGCGGGTACCCGCGGGTATCTATTCGACGCCCCTGTTTGAACGCTGGCTGCGCCAGGCGAGCCGTAAGGACCCCAAGCTCCTGTATCTGCGCCTGGAGGACGCCATGCGCCATGAGGCGGCGGGGGTCACGACCCGGGCCTTTCCCGACCACCTCCAAGTGGGGGCGACGGCCCTGCCTTTGGAGTACCGTTTCGACCCTGGCCAGGAGGGCGATGGCATCACCCTCGTGGTGCCTGCCCCCTTAATCAATCAGGTCTCGCCCGACCGGTGCGAATGGCTGGTCCCTGGCCTGCTCGTGGAACGGATCAGCGCTCTGTTGCGAAGTCTGCCCAAGTCCTGGCGCAAGCTGTTGGTGCCGATTCCGGACACGGCGGAGCGCCTGGCCGCCCGGCTTCAGCCCTCGGACCGGCCCCTGATCCAGGCCCTGGCAGAGGCCATCAAGGACCTGACCGGCCACCAGGTGCCGGAGGAGGCCTGGGATCCAGCGGAGATACCGGGGCATTTGCGCATGAAGTTTCGCCTGGTCGATGAGGCGGGGCGCAGCCTGGCGATAGGGGATGACTATCACCAGCTCCGGCGTCAGTTCGGCGGCAGCGGCCGCCAGGCCTTTGCCCAAATCCCCACCCAAGGCCTGGAACGGGAGGGGATCACCCGCTGGGATTTCGGTGACCTGCCCGAGAGCCTGGATCTGGACCGGGGCGGTATCCGTCTGCGTGGCTATCCGGCTCTGGTGGATCAGGGGGATAGCGTGGCCTTGCGGGTGCTCGACTCGCAGGCAGGGGCGGCTCTGGCGCAACGGGCCGGCTTACGGCGTTTACTCATGATCAATCTCAGTACGGAGGTGCGGCAGTTGCGCAGGAATCTCCCGGGGCTCGACCGGATGCGCCTGCAATATGCCCGGGTCCCGGAACCGGAGGTGGCTCAGGCGGGTGCCGGCACCGGGGCACCGGAGGTCGCGGTCGGGAAGGCTGGACAAGGGTCCAAGCCCCTGGATCTGGCGGACGAGATTCTCGCCCTCGTCTTCGACCTGACCTTCATCGAGGCGGGCACCCCCATCCGGGATCGAGCCGGTTTCGAGGCCCGCCTTACCAGCCGCAAGTCCAAGTTGGGCGGGGTCAGCAGCGAGGTCGTGGCCCTCGTCGGCCGAATCCTCGACGATTACCAGACCCTGCGCCAGGGCCTGGCCACCAGTACCCAGATCCACTGGAGGGCATCGGTTCTCGACCTCAAGGCCCAACTCGATGGCCTCATCTATCGCGGCTTCCTGCTCGCAGTTCCCTATGCCCACCTCGAGGACTATCCGCGCTACCTGAAGGCGGCCCGGGAACGCCTGGACAAGCTGTTCCATGCCGCGGGCAAAGACCAGCAGCATCTGGGAGAACTGAGACCCCTCCTGGAAAGGTGGCGGGAGCGCACCGCTACCGTGCGGGCTGCCGGGCGCCACGACCCGCGACTCGAAGAAATCCGCTGGATGTTGGAGGAACTGCGGGTCTCCCTTTTCGCCCAACGCCTTGGCACCGCCCATCCCATCTCCCTCAAGCGCATCGAGACCCGTTGGCGTGAATTGGGCCTCTAGCCCTGCGGTCAGGGATTAAGTGTAGTCGTATGCTTTTCGGAGCGTCGCCGTGCTTAGAATACGAAACGGGACATCCGAGCCCCTTTTTCGCCTTGCGCTCGGTGACCACCAGGAGACCCCGGCCGCCCCGCTCCGGGTCATGGCACCGTCACGACGTGTCCCTGGTGGGAACGATCGGACTCAGCCATGACCCTCCAGCGAATGGCTCGATGGTGTGTCGGATGAGCTCTACATACCGCCGCCTGAGGTGGTCAAACGAAAACGGACACCCCGTTAAATCGCTTTGGCCAGCTCTTTTAGGGTGTCAACAACATTAACTAACATACCGATATTTATGCTATTCCTTGGTGGCATGGGTGATCATGTTTGGCGACATCCTGCAGAAGTTCGCTGCGACGAGCCCAACTACGTTGATAGTGCCTGGCCTGCTTGAGCAATTGCTCAATCCTGAGGCCATCGATCCTGGGTTCGAGGTCCCGGCGCAGGCTCAGTACGCGAGGCATTCTGTTCTTCTTGCTGGTCGGGCTGATGCTACAGAGCGTGTGTCGCGCCCAGGCGAACGTGCACGCCGCTTACCGCCATGGCGCGATTGCCGCCAATGCTCCGCAAGACGATGCGAGGCCGGAAAAAGCCTCCAGCCCCGCGAACCTGATTAAAAGGTCAATCCCATGTCTCAACCGCCAAGTTGCTCGTCGAATCCAGATCAGCGGCGGTGTTACAGCCTTAAAAGGGCTGGTCCAGCTTGAACTTGACCAGGAATTCCAGCCGCAGGTGATTTCGGGCATGATCTTTTCCGTGATTATCTCTCCGCCAGCACTCGTTCAATTCGCTTGTCAGGCAATAACCACATCAACGCAACCAGCACGTACAAGGCCAGCGATAACCAGCTAATCCATAGTGCCAACACCACAGCTGTCGCATATGCCAAAATCGAGGACTTGCCTTTCCAGTCCTGTTTCACCGCCAGCCCCAATATAGATGCCTTACCCTGGGAAGCAATAATGATATTCTGCAAAATCCAGTAAGCGATGGCTGCCATCAGTAATACCACGCCATACACTAGCGTGGGCAGAGCTGCAAAATGGTTTTCCCCCATCCACCCAGTCACAAATGGCACCAACGACAACCAGAACAGCAAATGCAGGTTAGCCCATAGAATTGCCCCGGAAACATGGCGCACGGTATGTAGCATGTGATGATGGTTATTCCAGTAAATGCCAATGTAGATAAAGCTCAGCACATAGCTCAGGAACACCGGCAATAGCGGTAATAATGCACCCAGCCCTTCGCCATGTGGCACCTTGATTTCCAGCACCATGATGGTGATGATGATTGCAATCACGCCATCGCTGAATGCCTCCAGACGATTTTTTTCCATTTAATCCCTCCGCAACAAGCCAAAAGCAAAATTGCGTCCGAAACCTTGCAGGATGGCAAGGTGTATCCAGGTCATCGCTAATGGTTCCAGATAGCGGGCAGATTGCAGAC
>CAZFZB010000166.1:0-5012 GCA_964523415.1 uncultured Chromatiaceae bacterium
CAACGCCAGAAGACAACGCCAGAAGATTGACGCCATCTGGGTATCCGCGTATTATGCCGCGTCTTCGGTTTCTGGACCTAGTCCAAAAGCGGGGTATAGCGCAGACTGGTAGCGCGCCTGCTTTGGGAGCAGGATGTCGGGGGTTCAAATCCCTCTACCCCGACCATCTTCCCAAGCGATTTGAAAGCCCCGGTAGCTCAGGCGGATAGAGCAACGGCCTTCTAAGCCGTGGGTCGGGGGTTCGAGTCCCTCCCGGGGTGCCAAACCTACACCCGTGAGTGGAGACGGATATAGTCAGCTTGGAAGCAATTTTACGCTGGTGGACGTAGCTCAGTTGGTAGAGCTCAGGATTGTGGCTCCTGCGGTCGTGGGTTCGATTCCCATCGTCCACCCCAATGTGCTAACTTACATTTTGATTTTGGGCCGTTAGCTCAGCTGGTAGAGCAGTGGACTCTTAATCCATTGGTCGAAGGTTCGAATCCTTCACGGCCCACCAATATAACAAAGGCTTAGGATTAACAACCCTAAGCCTTTTGCGTTAGTAGCCTCTTCAAGTAGCCACCATGTAGCCAAATTGGCGCAATGTGACTAGATGCCAGTTGGTATGTGGCAGTTCGGAGTGTCGCCAGGATCAGGATGCGAAACAGAACATCCCAGTCACCCTTTCGCCTTGCACTCGGCGACAACCAGAAAGCCCCGGCCGCCCCACTCTGGGTCACGGTACCATCACGACGTGTCCCCGGCGGGAACGGTCGGACTCAGCCATGACCCTCCGGCGAATGGCCCGACGGCATATCGGATGCGCTTGACAAACCGCATCCAAGGCTCTGGGACCGATGGCCTCTGCGCCCCCCTCCGGCGGCACGCTCGCGCCGACGCCTGCCGGGGACTATCGGCCTTCGCTTCGCTCTCAATGGCGGGCAGCAGATGCCCCCCACAGCTCCCTTTACGTCTTGGTCAGTCTCGAGAGGACTGCATCGTAACAGTCACTTGCGACCAACTACTTGAGGGCAGCACGGCATTACGCGCCTTACATGCGATTCAGCTGGTGCTTCCCGATGGCCAAGAGCCAGAAGTAGGTCAATGGTCGTAAACGTTGTCACATGGGGCGGCCAAGACGATACTGGGGTCAGTAGTTCAAGGGGACTGGATGGGGAAAGGGACCTTAGAACGCTAGCCTTCACAACGCCTTAATACCAAGGTGGCAATCCATCCCTCTCCCCACCCCCCTAAATGCAGCGGGTCCCTATTTGGTTGTGGAGCAGTCGATCACTTTGAACTCGACCCTGCGATCAAGGGCGTCACGGGCATCGTCCGTACCCAGTCCCACTAGTGTCTCTCGCGACCCCACGCCATGCGCAATGGTGCGGCTACTCAGGCTTGGGGCAACGGTTTCGAGGCGATACTTAATGTTCTGAGCTCGTAGCAACGACAACCGCTCGTTGAGTGGTTCGGGGCCCGTGCGGCTGGTATGTCCGACAACCTCAAGACAGCCTAGGTTCTGGGCGGTGCGTTCAGCGATCTGCTCCAGCCACATCGGGTAGTTACCTGCTAGCTGCCGGTCACCAATGAGTTCTGTAGATCCCGGTCTGAACAAGAACTTAACCCCTAGGCGTTTATTGGCGAGACCCAGGTCGACTAGTTGTCCAAAGGTTTGGGTAGCCTCGCCGCGCCGTCCCAGTTTCGAGTAAGTGAGGTAGAGTCCGTTAAGCACACGCAGTTGCTCACCACCGGTGACCCGGCGAGCCTGCTTATATAACTCTAACGCACTCTGGTATCTGCCCTGATCGTACGCCTCTATCGCTTCATTGACCAGGCTCGCGGCCATGATACGGTCCCAATAGAGCGGATTAATGGGATCGCCTGGCTTGGTCGCCTGACAGGTCTTGATATAGCCCTCGGTAGCTGGATCTTGCGTCCAGGCGGGACTGTCCTTGAAGAACTGGGTCGGGGTTACGTCGACACCTGCGGGCTGGGCAAAGACCTTGGCCTTGGCGATGACCTTTTCGGACTTGATGTCTAGCAAAGCCAAACAGATGCGGAATGCCTCGCGGTCCCCTGCGGTCTGGCCTTGGCGGTTGACCGGGGTAAAAGTGCCGATAAAGACCAGCGGAGACTGCGCAAGGTTGGCCACCGTGAAGGGCTGGACATCAAATTGTGGATGGTTTGCCTTGACCAGAGCAACGATACGCTCTTCCATAGACTGCGTAGCGACAGTCTGCGCTCCCGAAACGCCGTCGATCAGCGGATCAATGACCAAGAGTTGCTTGGGAGACGTCCCGGCACCTGACACTTGCGGTGGGACTGTGGAAAATAGGGTAGTGGCAGCCTTGACAACAGCTTCTTCATAAGGAATCGCTGTTATGGGGGGCGCCTGATTATTTGTCGATGCCCCGGGAGGGAAAGCTGAACACCCCGGCAGAAATCCTATCAGCCCCAAAGCGAACAATTGGAGAAATCTGATCCAGAAGAGGCTTTTGAATATACGCATAGTCTTCTGCTCCCAGTAGTAGTTGATGAGAGGGATCTCCGCGAGAAGCCAAACCAGCGTGCATTACCTGCACGCACCTACTATTGCCCGGTCAGCGGCTGACAAGGGTTCACCAAGCTGCAGCTTAGTCAGTAGCCTGCCACAACCAGATGGTTGGGGTGCACCCGAACGGGGGGATGGAGATGTGTCTTTCGGTACCGATTTTGCGGGGTTAGGGGAATTTTTGGCCACCGTCCTGGGTTTTGGTCCAGTAGCAGGCTGGCTGGGCATTGACGGACTCGGGTGGGTGGCGGTCCCGGTCGCGGGGAGGCTGGACATCGGCATTTTGGCCTGAAGATCGACCTGGCTCTTACCGGGGGGTAGAACCGAAACAGGTGTGGCAATTGGTTCCCCTGAGTTTGAGACAAAGGGCGTTGAAGGGGGGGTGTAGGAATGAGAGGGCGGAAATGCCGCCCTCAGTTCGCGGAGACGATCTTCGGCCAGGGTACGCAAGATCGGATCATGGAAGTTGGCTAGGAAGGCCTCGTAGGTAGCGGGGTTACGGCTATCCTTGATTTGATCCCAATAGTCGATTGCACTGGCAGTGCCAGTGACCTCCGGGGAACCACCTAGCGGCGATGCAGTCTGGCCGGGATTGAAGGCCCAGGTCTCGCCACCCAGGGATCCATAGAAGAATGGTTGCTGGCGACCGTCGGTGGCGCGATTGACGTGGTCCCGTACCTTCCCCAACATCAAGCGCACATCTAGGCCGGGGGTTGCCATGTGATCGAGCAGGGCGCTGGTGAAGGGGCTATGGTTGCCCGAACCATCTTCTGCGACTTCATCGGCAGCGGTGGCATAGACGATGAGGGTATCCAGCTGTTGGGGGTCGATCCGTGCTAGTCCGCGACTGATGGCGGCCGAGCGGGTACTCAAGGTGCGGGCCATAGACTGGGCGAGGGGGTTGTCCCGGCAGGCGTCAAGAAAGACAAGTCGCATCCTCCTAGCCTTGGTAAGTTCCTCCATGAACCAGGCCAAGGGCAAGCCCTCGTACTTGAGGTCAGCCTCCGACCTCAGGCTGGCATCCACGGGGACCAGGTAGTTCTGGCCATTCACCTGCATGGCATGACCGGCATAGTAGAAAACCACGATATCGGCGCCTTTGGCACTGGCGCCAAAGTCCCGCAGCAACTCTAATGCCTCATCGTGCTTAAGATCGTAGCCTTGCCGAACCGTGAAACCGAGCCCATGCAGCTTGGTGGCAATGGCATCGGCATCCTTGCGGGGGTTCCGCAAGGGGCTGGTATGTTGATAGTCGGAATTGCCAACCACCAAGGCCACTCGGGTCTCTGCTTGGGCGGCCAGAGTCAAGGGAAGCCCTAGTACCAAAAGCAGCCAACAGCATGCGGGACCCAGGGAATTTCCAGATTTCCAAAGTGCCACGTGGGTGCATTTGATGGCCATGGTTGCGATAGCAAAATTTTTGAATACCATGAGCGCCTTAGAGCCCGAGCGGATTCACCTTCGAAGTGCAACTCTTAATTAAAGGCAGATTGCTTGGGCTTGACACGGTAGTATTTTGCCTCCCCAGCAACCACATCAGAGGTGACAGTATGAATTACTGGCGCCCTAATCAAGACGGAAGATACCAGATTCCTATTCCTAAGTAAGCCTGGCATGCCCGTTTTACTCTCCGGTGTTGCGGCCCGAGGCAGTCAAGTTGATCCAAGAGCAGGGGCTGTCACATGAGGCTGCCACGGTGGGATTGGTGTACCGAAGGGTTTTAAGCCTTGGAAGGTTCCCCCTCGACAGTCCGCAGGAAGTTCTTCAATGGGGCTGTAACCGTTTGGTTCTTGAACCCGTCAACATGCGGTAGATACACATGGCCATTGCGCTCGGGATCTGCGCCCCTGTCGCAGCCTACAGTCGCATCTGGGGTAGGTTCAAGCCGACCAATGCAATGGTCAACTTAGCTAGGACCCAGGTTCGCACCGGTGCGAATCCTACCAGACCAGGTCAACGCGCAAGGGGCAATGCAACGCTGATCCAGGGCCAGGGTCATGGTGGCCCTTATCAGGGCATGGTCTGACAAATCGCCCTGCAGTTGCATCATGGCCGATGGCCGGGGGTCTATGCCTGATTGGCTCATAACCGACCCAAGGTCGCGGGTGCAACGCGACGGCGATCGCCTTTCAACCCTCCGCGATGGAAGGCGCCGGCTCCTTTCGCCGCTGACGCCATGTGTGAATGCGCTGCATGACGACGAAGAAGGAGGGCACGAAGAGCACCGCGATGCAGGTGGATGCCAACATCCCGCTGAAGACGGTGATGCCAATGGACTTACGGCTGGAGGCCCCGGCGCCAGTGGCCAGCACCAGGGGCAGCACGCCGAGGATGAACGCGAAGGAGGTCATCAGGATGGGTCGGAAGCGCAGCCGCGCCGCCTCGATTGCCGCCTCGGCCAACCCCATCCCCTGGGCATGCAGGTCGCGGGCGTACTCGACGATCAGAATCGCGTTCTTACTGGAGAGGGCGATCAGCA
>CAZFZB010000167.1:0-4967 GCA_964523415.1 uncultured Chromatiaceae bacterium
GAAATCAAGTAAGCCGGGGAAGAAAAAGGCCAGGGATTAGCGGTTGGAATATCCCCGCCCCCCTGTCGGGCCTTTCAGTCCGGATCGCCGAAGTCGTGATCTGGGTCTCCCGCACCAGGTCGGGCACAGACCGATGGTGCGGGGGCAACATCTTGGCGATGAGGCTGGCTTTGAACTCGGCGGAATAGTGTCGCATGGCTTAACGTCTCAAGGATCGGGCCAAGGGACCGCGCGGTGGTGGGGCCGGGTCAACGTCCAGTCGCCCTCCGGGCTCCATCCCGTTGACCCTGCCCCACCACAGCCGCCCTCAGCCACAGATGATGCCCCCATGTTCACACAAAAGCTCCCAAAGGGAGGCGACATCTATCCTGACGCGGGGGGTTACCTTCCCCCGCCAGTCTGCCCAGTGCGTGAGGCATTGCTATCGACCACTCTCCATCGCCGGTGGTCGATAGAAACGGTTGATTCATTGGGCCAGTGCCGACGTATCGCCCGGCGGCAATCGCCGATCTATCGATGATAGGGCTCAGGTTGTCCGATAGCATCTTCATGACTTCGCCCCTGTTTGTTCCCACTTGGCAGCACGGCCTTTGCCCGTGGGCGTGATCAGCCCTTCGGCTTTCATGGCACGCAAGATAACGCGCACCATGTCGCGGCTGATGCCCGGGCAGGCTCCTTCGATTTCGGAGATCGAGAACGGCAGGTTTCTCTTGAGGATTTCGGCGCGTACACGGTCGCCCTTGGCACCGCGCCCACGTTCGATAGTGCCGACACGTTCCTCGAATTCCTTGTATGCCCGCAGCAGTGCCCCCCAGAAGTAGTCCAGCCACGGTGCAATATCGTGGGCACCGTCATGCCAGCCTTGCGAGCTGGCCTCCAGTGTTTCGTAGTAGCTCTCTTTCGACTCTTCGAAGATGCGCTCCAAGCTGATGAAGCGGCCCACCGCGTAGTCAAAGTGGTAGAGCAACTGCAACGTCAGCAGCCGTGCCATGCGGCCGTTGCCATCCGGGAAGGGGTGGATGCAGAGTAAATCGAGGATGACCAGCGGCACCAGCACCAGCGGGTCGGCCAGATGCTGATCCAGTGCCGTGCGATAACGCGCAATCAGGTCGGTCATCGCCATGGGCGTGAGGTGCGCCGCCACGGGTCGGAATCGGATACGCGAGCTTCCATCGGGGTGGCGCTCGACGATGTCGTTGTTGGTAGCTTTCCAATGCCCGCCCGGCTGTGGCATGTAGCGATACAGAATGCCATGAAGCTGCAGGACAGTGCCCTCCGAGAATGGCATCTGCTCGCCGCTTTCGTGGATCAAGCCCAGCGCGTCACGGTAGCCGGCCACTTCTTGCTCAGATCTACTCTTGGGCGTGGCATTTTTGAGTACCAGCGACTTGAGCCGGTTGGCAGCGACCACCACACCTTCAAGGCGACTGGAAGATTCGGTCGACTCGACAACTGCCACTTGGCGAAGATCCCTCAACACTTCGGGAGACTGCGCGACATAAAGTTGCTGCTTGCCCCGGTATTCGCCCAGAGCGCGGAGTGTCGCCAGTTGCTGGGCATCAAAGCGCAGCTTAGCTAGGTACTCAGGCGAGAGTGAATGCATGAGTGATCTCAGGTGCCGTAAATGGGGTAATCGTACCTTGAATTGGGGTAAAAGACCACTCCATTGCCCCGATAAATGAATGATTACCCTATTTGGCAGCGCTTGGCTTCTTGATCGTTCAGCGCGTGAATGGTGGCGTCATCCACCAACCCGGAGCCACTATGTCCACCCAGACAACCGCCCTCGACGCCTTCCTTCAGCGCCTGCCGATGATCCTCGACAAGATTGAGGACCTGCGGCAATTGGCCGATGACCATTTCGGCCACCACCCAGACGTTATCCAGTGGGGCCACGCCGGTGACCTCGGGCGGGTCGATCAGGCGCTGGAAGATTTGCTGGCGATCTTGGAAGGGCCGGCCAAACCATGAAACTAACTGACCAAAAGGTTGGGCACGAGGTTCAGCTCCATCCGGAAACCTATCGCAACCCAATGTTCGCCACCCGCTTATTGGTGGTGACCGACCCCAGACCCTAGGGCGCACAAGGCCACATACAGGTCATCGGATCGATAGATCAACCAGGTGGCCTGGCCTTCTACCATGCCCGATGGGAAGAAATGGAACTCGTCGGGGTCGCCGCGTGGACTGCCGCGTCTGCCTCAGGAGACTCAGATGAAACCTGACACCAAGTCCACCGCCGCACAGATGTTCATTCTTCGGGGAGCCGTCAGACGACGACCACAGGGTGAAATAGAGCCCTTGCCGGATAACCTGTGTGGCAGGGCACGAGTCAAGGTGATGACCACACTGCTGTAGCGTGGCTGGATCGGGCCTGCCGACGGCAGCCAGGCGCTGACCGACACCAGGCTACGCAGCCCATCGGCCAGCAACATCCTACGCCGCCGGATGACGTTCGGGGCCTGACCATCCGGGAGGGGAAGGTCTTCGCCCGCGCCCCCGGCGGTCAGCTCCAGTTCCGCTCCACGGGCCTGCGCGAGTACGGCGCCGCCAATCCCGCCCTGCAACTGGTGGTGCAGGCCCTCGACGACTTCCAGTTCGATCAGCTCGACAGCGACCTCAGCTACGACGAGGACGGCAAACTGCAGCTCGCCCTGCACCTGAGCGGCCGCAATCCGGCCATCGAGGAGGGGCGGCTCATCAATTTCAACATCCATCTGGAAGAAAATCTCCCAGCCCTCCTCACCAGCCTGCAACTCTCGGAGCGGGTGAGCGACACGATTCGCGAGCGGGTCCGGGAGCGGGTGGAGGGGAAATCAAGTAAGCCGGGGAAGAAAATGGCCAGGGATTAGCGGTTGGAATATCCCGGCCCCCTTGTCGGGCCTGTCAGTCCGGATCGCCAAAGTCGTGGTCCCCTTCAAACAGATGCTCCCCAAGAGTGCCCACCGTGCGCAGTATCAAGAAGTGCTCGGCGCCCACGTCCTGCAGCAGAAACCAGCCGAAAAGGCTTCCAACCTGGGTTTAGCCGCCCCCTAAGTCATAGCGGGTGACGCTCAGGGTATGTTCAATGCTCTTCGGGTCGGATGCAGTTGATAGGGATGCCAAGGGACGGGATTTGGGCCCAGATGCGGTCGGCGGTAATGACGGTGGCGTTAAGCGATATGGCCAGTGCCAGACAGGCGCGATCGCCGAGGGAAAGGCCAACTGCAAGGCCGCGAGTATTGCTGAGGTATCCAGGACAATAGCCACCTACCGGTCCTCTTCCGCCGCCGCCACGCGCCGCTCGGCGAAAAGTTCATCTGCCAGAGAGGGACTGCCCGGGGGGAAATACTGCTGAAACACCCGGCGGGCAGCCTCCAGTTGGGCGCGGCGGGTTGTCAACACAAAGGTGCCATCGCGCAACTCGCCCAGCAGGGTTTCGCCCTCCGCCACGCCCATGGCCTTGCGCACCTCCGCTGGCACCACAACCCGTCCGCCTTCCGACATCTTTATGGCATACACCTTTCTTCACTCCCAATTTGCCTTGAAATGACATTTCATGCGTGGCTGGCCATATCTGCAATTGACGGGTTGACTCCACCCGACCCCGCCATCCCCAGACCTGGAGATCCTGGCCGGGCTGCGGCACCAAGGTGGCGGCATGGTGACTTACCCCGATTCTGCGAGCAACAGACGCCGTTCCAGGTTTACCCCGGTGGGGAGAGGCTGGACATTCTCGGGATGAGCGGGGGTAGAGGCATCCCTGTGCGCCCTGAGAGGTAGTGAAGAAATCGATTTGCGCCCCTGATGACGGGTTAGCTCGGCTCCGGGGACAGACCCTGACCGGTTGGACCTGGCTACGGCCCCGGCCGGAGCACTGACGACCCGTGCGCACTGGCGAGTAGGTCAGGGCTGCCAACAGTAGCCCTGACGCGACGGTCTACGCCGGGCTATTCGTCGCTGCGCAGGATGATCCTGGCACTGGCCGGATTGCCCAGGGCGTAGGCGGCGCGCGGTAGCAAGGTCAGGATGACGGTCTCATTAGGTTCCACCAAAGTGTCCTGAATCGGGACCAGGGTCTTGGTGACCTGGCTGGCGCCGACCGGGAATTTGACACTCGTGCCCAGGGCCTGATAGTCCTGACCGGAGGTGGCGGTGCCCGTCACCCTGTAACTGACGGTGAGGGCGCTGGTGGTGGCGCCGGTACGGGTGAAGGTATAGGTGCCCGTGGTCAGGCCTTTCTCGGTGGCGACATTGTCGGTGGCAACGACGGTGACCTGGGGCACGAAGGTGGCCTCGACCGCGCAGGCGGCGGTGATGGGGCCGGTGGTGTAGGTGTTCCCCGTGAGACTGCCGCCGCAGCCGCTGACGCTGGCGCTGTAGCCGGTTTCGGCGGTGACGGTGAAGCTAGTGGTGCTGCCATGGGCGACGCTGCGCGAGGCGGGGTCGATGCTGCCGTGAGCCCCGGCGGTGGCGGTGACGGTGTAGCTGTTGAGGGTGAAGCTGGCGGTGACGCTCCTGGCCGCCGTCATATTTACCTGGCAACTGCCGGTGCCGGAGCAACCCCCGCCACTCCAGCCGGTGAAGGTGGCGGTGGCGTCCGGAGTGGCGGTGAGGGTAACGCTGGCGCCATGGTCGAAGGTCTCTTGGCACTGGTTGCCGCAGTTGATGGTGCCTGGAGCGCTGGTGACGGTGCCCGTCCCGGTCCCGGACTTGGTCACGCTAAGGAGGTAGGTCTTGAGGTTGAAGATGGCGGCCAGGCCGCGAACCGCCGAGAGGGTGACCTCACAAATGGGGTTAGCGCCAGTACAGGGTCCGGTCCAACCCCAAAAGGTGGAATTGGCGTTGGCGGCGGCCATCTGGGTGATGACCGTGCCGGCGCGGTAGTCCTGTTCGCAATCGGCGCCGCAATTGATGCCGGCGGGCGCGGAGGTGACGGTGCCGCCCCCGCTGCCATAGACGAAGAGGTAGAGGCAATACAGGAGCGG
>CAZFZB010000168.1:0-4880 GCA_964523415.1 uncultured Chromatiaceae bacterium
GAGTTCAGATTCCAGTAAGTCATGTGGGATGGCGGCCATATTGAGAGCGATAAAGGGTTTATCGCTACGTGGACTATGGCGGTGCAGCGCGCGGGCAACCAGTTCTTTGCCAGTACCAGATTCACCATTAATCAATACGCTAATGTTTGAGCGAACGAGCCGTCCAATGGCTCGAAAGACCTCTTGCATGGCCGGAGCCTCGCCGATAATTTCGGCGCCCTTGGTCATGGGTACTACAGACTCCGTCCCGTCCTGAGTCTGATGACGGCAGGCACGTCGAACCTGGGCGACCGCTTCGTCGAGGTCGAAGGGTTTAGGGAGATATTCGAAGGCACCGCCATGGAATGCGGATACAGCGCTGTCGAGATCCGAATGTGCCGTCATGATAATAACGGGTAGTGAGGGATAGCGGGCGTTGATCTGGCCCAGGAGTTCTAGGCCATCTATGCCTGGCATTCGGACATCGGAGAGGATGGCATCAGGCTGGTCTCGCTCCAAAATCTCCATGACACCAACACCGTTGGAAAAGCAGGTGACGTCCATCTCCGCCTTCCGCAGTGCCCGCTCCAGCACCCAACGGATGGATCGGTCATCGTCGATGACCCAGACCTTGGGGGCTTTAGTCATGATTTGTCTCCAGCGGCAGATAGACGAAGAACCGTGCCTCGCCGGGTTGACTCTCGCACTCAATTAGTCCCCCATGCTGGTTGACCAGCTCCTGGGCAATGGGAAGCCCTAGACCTGTGCCTCCGGCCTGACCAGTGACCATAGGGAAGAAGATACGTTCCTGTAACTCCAAGGGTATGCCGGGGCCATTGTCCAGGACCTCGACACGTAGCACGAGTCGATGGCGTTTTCCCCCCATGGTGAATTTGCGCAAAACCCGGGTACCCAGCACGATACGGCCATGAGGTCCAGTCGCCCTCGCAGCGTTACGAACCAAATTGAGTAGAGCTTGTAGGAGCCGATCACCATCGGCCATGAATTCCGGGATACTTGGATCATAGTCCCTCTCGATCAAAGGCCCACTAGGGTGTTCGGCTAATATTAGGCTGCGGACCCGTTCCAGAAGGAAGTGGATATTGACCTTGCCCGGCTTGGGTAAACGATTGGGGCCTAGCATACGATCCATGAGACCTTGAAGGCGGTCAGCTTCCTCGATAATGATCCGGGTGTACTCACACAGAGCCATGTCAGGTAACTCTTGCTCCAGGAGTTGGGCCGCACCCCGCAGCCCACCAAGAGGGTTTTTAATTTCGTGGGCCAATCCGCGGATCAGGGCCTGAGTCGCCTGGTGCTGGGCTTGCAGATGTTCCTCGCGACTGATGCGGAGTTGTCGATCAACTTGGTGCAATTCAACCAGGAGTTCCACCTCTGCCCCATATTGGTGGATGGGTAAAACGGTACAATTTACCCGTATGGTTCTCCCATCGACTAGGGCAATATTGACCTCGCGCTCGGTAAAGGGCTGACGGGTTTGGGCTGCTTGGCGGAGTCGGCATTCAACGGCATCGCTTGGACAGATGAGGATATCCATGGCCTGGACACCCAGCACATAACGGGAACTCACATCTAACAACATCTCACCAGCCGGATTGATATAAATGAGACGTAAGTTCTTATCAAACAAGAGGACAGCGGTATTTAAATTTTCGAGAATCTTCTTCTCGGGGCTCGTCTTCCGTGGTTTGGGCGTCTTCATGCAAATGAACCGGCAGGTAATTTACCAGGGTGTTCGCCGTATTCACCTATACAAGGCGATTCGGGTTCCCTGCGTAAAATGTGGGTAGCACCTTGGCACTCGCTTGGAAATTAAAGACGCGCTCCAACTAGGTGCGCGCGGCTCGTCAACCGACCCGTTGCAATCCCTCCAATGATTGGAAGAAAAACGCCCCTCTCGGGGCGTGAGCGGTATTTTGGACTGGAAGATATGACCTGCGAGTCCTCATATCTCCCTGGTGCCAAAGAAATCAAAGGCTGTAATAGAGATCAAACTCGATGGGGTGGGTGGTCATGCGTAATTGTGTCACCTCGGTCATCTTAAGGGCAATGTAGGCATCGATCAGATCATTGGAAAATACTCCGCCAGCCGTCAAGAATTCCCGGTCCTTATCCAGGCAATCCAAGGCTTGATCCAAGGCATGACAAACAGTTGGGATGGCCTTCTCTTCCTCCGGAGGCAAATCATAGAGGTCCTTATCCATGGGATCCCCTGGATGGATTTTGTTCTGGATGCCATCAAGCCCAGCCATCATCATGGCCGCAAAGGACAAATAAGGGTTACCCGTAGCATCGGGGAAGCGCACTTCAATGCGGCGTCCCTTGGGATTGCTTACGTGAGGTATGCGGATGGAGGCTGAGCGATTGCGGGCGGAGTAGGCTAACATGACCGGAGCTTCAAAGCCGGGTACCAAGCGCTTGTATGAGTTGGTGGAGGCATTTGTAAAGGCGTTCAAGGCCCGAGCATGCTTAATGATGCCCCCAATATAATAAAGGGCGATATCGGACAAACCGCCATACTTATCGCCAGAGAAGAGGTTGACGCCATCCTTACCTAGAGACATATGGCAATGCATGCCACTTCCATTATCGCCAACCAGGGGCTTGGGCATGAAGGTGACGGTCTTGCCATAGGCGTGAGCCACGTTCCAAATGGCATACTTCTGGATCTGGACCCAATCAGCACGTTGCACCAGGGTGCCGAACTTGGTGCCAATTTCGCACTGGCCAGCGGTTGCCACCTCATGGTGATGGACCTCAACGGGAACCCCCATGTCCTGCAACGCTAAACACATGGCAGCACGTAAGTCATTCAGGGAGTCGACCGGGGGGACCGGAAAGTAGCCACCCTTGATACCTGGACGATGGCCGATGTTGCCGTCTTCATAGGTACGCTCGGAATTCCAATCGGCCTCCTCGGAATCCACCTTGTAGAAGCATCCGGACATGCTTGCACCCCAGCGCACATCATCCAGGATAAAGAACTCTGGCTCCGGCCCGAAATATACAGAGTCGGCGATTCCCGTAGATTTGAGGTAAGCCTCAGCGCGCTTTCCCAAGGATCGCGGATCACGTTCGTAACCCTGCATGGTGTTGGGTTCCAAGATATCGCACCGCAGGATCAATGTCTTTTCATCCGCAAAGGGATCCATTACCGCGGTATTAGCTTCGGGCATCAGCACCATATCGGACTCTTGTATTCCCTTCCAACCAGCGATGGAAGAACCATCGAACATCTTTCCTTCTGTGAAAAAATCATCATCCACCAAACTACTGGGCATGGAGACATGCTGCTCCTTGCCGCGGGTATCGGTGAAGCGCAAGTCCACGAACTTCACCTCATTTTCCTTGATCATTTTTAGTACGTTGGAAGGCATGTACGGTCTCCGGTGCTAATGCTTAAGGATGTTTTGGGTAGGAATAGAGCGAGACTCATCTCGCGGGAATTTTGCATATCCCTGTTTCGCCGCTGCCGCGGACATATTTATATTACAGCAGTTATCATGCCAAATGGTCCCGATTGCTGTCTTGGCAAGAAGATAGGAATCGCTTCAAAGAACCCAAGCCTTTCGCGCCCCACTAAAGCGCCCATTTCCGTTCCCCTAGTGGTAGATCAGCCAGTGTTGCCCCAAATCGGGACGTTTTTTATCAATTTAGCACCAAGGTGGTGCGCACCCACCGCAGGGGCACCTTGAATAACTCGAAAATCCTAGAAATTCCGGCGATAGAACGACACACGACCGCATCCGGTTTGATTTCGTGGTCAAATTGCTGCTGGTTTGAGCAATCCCGCCGCGCTGTTTCCACCGGGTCCCCGATGTCCTGGGAATCTGGGCCATTTCTGGCGTTAGGAGGCCTCGATGGCCGCGCGTTTCAGATAGACCAGGCGCTGGAAGTTGTAGCAAGTGGGCATCATGGTCATGGCAAAGTTGGCGCGGGCCTGGCCGACGATGCGCACCGGTTGCCCTCCATCTGGACAATGGTGCCGAACACATGTTCCGCACGCGCCGGCGTCTTGGCGATGCGGCGATTGCGCCCTTCTTGGCAGTCGGAAAGATGATGGTAATAGTAGGACTACTTTTGCGAGCCCTTGAGTTTGGTGATGTCCCAGGGCCACAGTCGGTTTGGGGTGGTGGCCAGCAGTTCGGGTTTGGCGTACTGGGGTGCTGGCGGAGGTTGCTCCGCTCGCGGAGTGGGTTCTCGGCATTGCGGTAGAGGGTATGCACCGAGCAGGGGTACTGACCCTCGTCGAGCAGGGTGGCGTGGAGGGTATGTGGCGAGGTATCGACGAAGCGCTCCGGGTGCAGGATCGTCAAGGCGTGATCGTGTTCCTCGTTGGTGAGCTTGAGCGGTGGTGCCGGGCGCGATGGCGCCGCGACGCTGGGTGTAGCCAGTAAAGGCGCGCGCCATGCCCAGGGTCAGGCAGGCACGCGCCACGCCGACCTGGTTGCCCAGTGTCTAGGCTGCAGCCATCAGGGTCTGCCTGAGCTTGCCGACGGGTTCGGGTCGATCCCCAGTAACAGCGAGACTATTTTTGGAGCTCGATGATGGTCTCGGCCTGGACCAGGCGCTGGCGCAATCGCTCGTTCTCCCGTTGCAACTCCGCTACCCGCGTGGCTTGGGCATCGACTGCGTGCCCCTTACGGCCGTGCTTGCGTGGCGTCAGCCCCGCCAGGGCCCCGGCCTCGCGCTGGCGCCGCCAGGTAGTCAGGTGCGAGGAGTACAGGCCCTCACGGCGCAGCAGGGCGCCGATCTCCCCGGGCTAGCAGCAGTCGGCCTCCTCCAGCACCCCCAGCTATTACTTGGCCGTAGACCGCCTGCGTCCGGCCTTCTCGACCACTTCGGGGTCGGGGGCAGGCGCCGCCGCTCCCCGCGCTGGG
>CAZFZB010000169.1:0-4868 GCA_964523415.1 uncultured Chromatiaceae bacterium
GAGCAAAAGAGTATCAAGACACCTAGGGTCGCCGCCTGATTAGAAAACGCTGATACATCAAATTGGATTATGCTTCTAGATCAGAACGCGACTATTATAGGTTGTTGTAGGTTCAGGTTGGACTTAAACAAGTCACCGGGTCTGCGGAAGACTAGCTACGGTTTCTTCAATCCATCTCTCAACCAGTAGATTGATTTCACTGGCCTTTAATCCCTGGGTCCGTATTGGATCACCGATGACAAGATCAATGAAACCAGGAAATTTAAGTATTCCTCGACGTTTCCAAAAGACACCTGCATTGTGAGCGATAGGTAGAATAGGGTAACCAGTCTTTTCGGCGAGTAAGGCTCCGCCAAGGTTATATTTGATGTGTTCACCAGGAGAGGTTCGAGTTCCTTCAGGAAATATGACAACCCACCGACCCGCCTCAAGAGACTGACGCCCTTCTTGGACAAGCTGTTTGATCGCTTGGCGACCTGCCTTCCTATCTAGGGCTATGGGACCCAGTGCTGCCATCCCCCATCCAAAAAAGGGGATCCAAAGCAATTCCCGTTTAATTACCCAAGTGTTGGTAGACGGAAGGAGACCACGCAAGGCGATAGTCTCCCAGGTCGACTGATGTTTACTGAGAACGATGCAATTATCATTGGGGAGTTTGTCCCAGCCATGAAGACGGTACTTGAGTCCGCAAATGATCCCCACGGCTTCAAGGTTTATCCTGCCCCAAAGTTTTCCTAAATTTGCTAAAGTTTGATAGGGTAAGACCCATTTAAAAGCAAACAGGATAGGTGCTATGACTATGGTAGTCAGGCTGAGAAATGCCAGATAAACAATTGATCTAAAGAGTACCATAACCATTACTCCCTATGCTGCAAGAATATAATCCGTTGCAGCTGCCAAATCATTAAATATTGGTATATCCACTAATTCATCGGCATGGTCGATAAGGGTATTTAGGCCATTACCCGTACGTACCAAAATGGGAGTAGCACCAACCGCAAGCGCCGATTCCATGTCGCGCCAAGAATCACCTACGCATGGAACCCCAACCAGGTTAACCTGAAGTCTATCTGCGATTTCATTTAAGAGACCGGGTAAAGGTTTCCTGCAAGCGCAGTTTGCGCTTGGTGCATGAGGGCAGAAAAAAATAGCTTCTAGTTGTGCACCTTGCGCCCCAAGTTCTCTAGCAAGTTTTCGGTGTATTGCATTGAGATGATCTATTGAAAACAGGCCACGACCCAAGCCGGATTGATTGCTGGCAATAATTATACGGAAGCCTCCGTGATATAGGCGTGCTATGGCATCTAGGCTTCCGGGTATGGGAACCCATTCCTCTAACGACTTAATATACTCAGCCGAGTCGTGGTTAATGACCCCATCACGATCAAGAATGATCAGCTTCATATAAGCTCTAGAGATCGCCTATTGTTTATTACGCCTTTGGTTGCAAGCGAGAAATATCTGCAACCTCTTTGAATAGCCCGTCAAGTAGCTTTAGTAATGCCAAGCGGTTCGTTCGCACTTGGGGGTTATCATCCATGACCATCACCTGCTCAAAAAAGGCATCAACTTCAGGTCTAAGGCTAGCTAGCATTGTTAATGTACCGGTATAATCCCCCTTCCCGATCCATGAATTGACAAGCGGGGCAATTTCGAAAATACGTGATGCTAAATTGATTTCCTCAGGCTCGATTAGCAGATCCTGACTGATAGAAATACCCGGATCCTCTCCACTCTTCTTAAGAAGATTGTGGATACGTTTATTAGCGGCCGTTAATGAGTCCGCTTCTGGGAGTAGGCTAAAATCGCGTACTGCAAGGCCACGGCGATAAATATCACTTGGAACACGCGATCCCACTGCATACACAGCATCAAATTGGTCAGGGGAAATCCCGTGATCCTGACAATAGCCTTTGAGTCGTAGGATCACGTATTCATAAACCGCACCGGATGCGGCGGAGGCGTCAAGTTTGGAACGCAATTCCTGTGCGGTGAAATCTAATAATTCGTGAAGGTCCAGGTCAAGTGGAGTCTCAATCAGCAGGCGCAGTATTCCAATGGCGGCACGCCTCAAAGCATAAGGATCCTTAACTCCCGTGGGCCTCTGGCCTATTGCGAAAATGCCAACCATGGTATCAAGCTTATCGGCCAAGGAGAGAATGCGTCCGCAATCCGTGACGGGCAATATATCTCCGGCGTGCCGAGGGAGGTATTGTTCCTCGATGGCGATGCAAACTGCCGGGTTCTCGCCGGAGTGATAGGCATAATAGCGGCCCATAATGCCTTGAAGACTACCAAATTCAAAAATCATGGAAGTCATAAGATCACATTTGGCGAGATGGGCAGCACGGGCGGCAAGTTCCTCGTCATAACCTAGGATCCCGGCAAGATAACGTGAAATCTGAGCAACTCGCTGGGATTTCTCGGCTAACGTTCCCAGTTTCTCCTGGAAGACAACCGTCTTCAATCGTTCGCTAAAGTGATCCAGAGGATAATTGATGTCTTGGGACCAAAAAAAGGTGGCGTCTGCGAAGCGAGGACGGATCACCCTCTCATTACCTTCGCGTACTTGGTCAGGATTGAGGCTCTCAATGTTTGCGATGGTGATGAACTTGGGCATCAAAGATCCCTCCTCTGACCGCAGAGGAAAATATTTTTGATGTTTTTGCATCGTCTCTATCAGTACCTCGGCAGGTACTTCGAGATACTTAGGGTCGAAGCTTCCTAAAATAGCAGAGGGCCATTCGCACAATGCAGTGACTTCATCGAGGAGGTCATCGGACACCAACACTTTCCCACCTGCTTCGGTCGCTAAGGCTTGGACTTGCTGACGGATACACTCACGTCTGAGGTTAAAGTCCGGTTCAACTCGGCCCGTTTCCCTAAGCAATTCTTCATAGTCACCTGGAGCCCACAATCTTATGGGACCTGGCCGGTGGAAGCGGTGACCATAGGTTTCACGGCCAATGGGCACTCCCATAACCCGCCCTTCTACTTGATCATCGCCAAAAAGTAATACAACCCAATGCACGGGGCGTACAAACTCATCATCCTGATCGCCCCATCGCATACGTTTAGGGATTGGTAGGCTGACTAAAGCTCGATCAACCATGGACTTCAAAAGTTCCATTGTGGCTTGACCTACTTGCCTATTGCGAAAAATTAGACAAGGTCCTTTATCGGTATCTTCTTGTTCGATACTTTCGATTCCTACCCCACAGGAGCGGGCGAAACCCAGGGCAGCTGGCGTAGGTTGTCCGGTAATGTCGAAAGCTGCCTTAACAGATGGGCCGCGCCTTAGTAATTCTTGATTCGGCTGGAAACTCTCAAGATCCTTAACCAACAGGGCCAGGCGTCGTGGGGTGGCAAAGATCTGAACAGGGCCGGCATTCAGGTGATGCTGCGCTACTTGCGTCATAAAACCTTCTGCGAAAGACTGAGACAGGTTTAACAAGGCAGTTGGTGGCAGTTCCTCGGTACCGATTTCAACTAGTAGATCGCGCGTATCGACCATGATGCACTCCTTAGCCTACGTTGGGAGCAGAGGGGAAAAACATTGGAAATCCTAAGGCCTCCCGACTCTCAAAATAGGCCTGGGCCACGGCTCGGGCCAAGGCACGCACCCGTAAGATGAAACGTTGGCGCTCTGTAACAGAAATGGCGCTGCGAGCGTCTAATAGGTTGAAAGTATGAGAGGCCTTTAGGGCTTGCTCATAGGCTGGAAGTGGAAGTTTCAGTCTGATCAAATTCTGGCTATGTTGCTCACAATTATCAAATTGCCTGAAAAGGGTTTCAATATCTGCGTGTTCAAAATTATAAGCGGATTGCTCGACCTCATTTTGATGGTAAACGTCGCCGTAAGTTACCACTTGATTAGATGTATGAGTCCAAACTAAGTCATAGACACTTTCAACGCCTTGTAGGTACATAGCGATACGTTCCAAGCCATAAGTAATTTCACCAGTAACTGGACGGCAATCCAGACCGCCAACCTGTTGGAAGTAGGTAAATTGAGTCACCTCCATGCCGTTGAGCCAAACCTCCCAGCCTAAACCCCAGGCCCCAAGGGTTGGAGATTCCCAGTTATCCTCGACGAATCGTATATCATGTACCAAGGGGTCGATCCCTAAAGTTCTTAGTGATTGCAGATAGAGTTCCTGAATATTTAAGGGAGATGGCTTCAAGACGACTTGATATTGGTAATAATGCTGGAGGCGATTAGGATTCTCCCCATAGCGCCCATCCGTAGGCCGCCGAGATGGCTGTACATAGGCGCAGCACCATGGCTCGGGGCCAATGGCACGAAGAAAGGTCGCAGGGTGAAAGGTACCAGCGCCGACCTCCATATCAAAGGGTTGCAATATTACGCACCCCTGATCGGCCCAGAAGCGCTCCAGAGCGAAGATTAAGCCCTGAAAGGTCGTGATGTTATCGTTCGTACCAGCCATGCCCAATCTCCTCAACTTCGTAGGTGAAAATCTGCCAAATTATAGCTATTATGAAGATCATCCCGCCATCACAAAGCCCACGGAAGGACTTGTCTTGAGGATTACTGCACCAGGGTTTCAGTTGTCGTAGTTCAGACCTGATCTGACACCGCACTTGAAAATGGTGAGGGTTGCCGGTTTTGATGGAAGCGACAACTGACGGCACTGATGGATCGATACCATTTTCCAAATCTGGCACAGCTGATGCCTTGCAGAGAGGAGTGGTCATCCAATCACCATAACAGGTGTGATTCCAGGAGGGGGATAAATGAGCCATGCACAAGCATGTGTTTCGATGGTCTGATCTGAATTGAAAGCTACCTGTTCAGTGCCGTGTGATTATATCCCAAGAAGAAGCTATCCTTTGTTCCGGGCCAGAGA
>CAZFZB010000170.1:0-2920 GCA_964523415.1 uncultured Chromatiaceae bacterium
GCGGCGACCCGAGCGGGAATTGATGCTGATCTGCCTTGGCGTCATAGGCCTGGGCGTCATCCTGGTCATGGGTTCCCTGCATGGGGCCGGCAAGACCCTGGGCCTGGCAAATATGCTGCCTTTTCTGCTGTATGCCGTATGCCTTATCGGGCTGCACCTGAGTATGGTCATGGCCGGGTTCCGCGGCGACCAGATCCTGGTGGTGGCGGTGTCCTTTCTGGTCGGGTTTGGGCTCTTGGCCCAGTCCCGGCTGGGGTCTTTCGACGCAATCACTGGCGGTTCGGGACTGACCGATTATGCCTTTGTCGGCGGTTTTCTGATCATGCTCGCGATTGCCTTAGGTGGCATGAAGGGACGATATCGGGCTCTGACGGAGGGCCATTGGGTCTGGGTATGGGCAGGGATCTCGTTGATGCTGGTCATGGTCCTGCTAGTCACGGGTCAGCGCTTTCGTGGTGCCGTATTTGGTGCCGGCCTCATCACCCCGACGGAATTGCTCAAGGTCACCTTCGTCCTCTTCGCCGCCATCTATATCGATCGCCAGGCCAAGGCCCTCGGCGCCTGGGAATTTCACGACCTGATTCCCCCCTGGCGCCCCCTCGCCCCCCTGATCGGCATCTGGGTGGCACTGGTCATACTGCTGCTGATCCAGCGCGACCTGGGCATGGTCCTCATGCTTGGTCTCACCTTGCCCATCCTGCTGGTCCTGGGCACGGGATGCTGGGGTTACCTGGTGTATGGTTCGGTCGGGGCAGGCCTCCTTGGTTGGCTGTTGCTGGGGGTCTTCCAACACGGGGAGCGGCGAATTCAGGCCTGGCTGGCACCCTTTGCCGACCCGACCGGGGACAGTTGGCAAGTCCTCCAGGGACTGTCGGGTATGTATGCGGGCGGTCTCTGGGGTGAAGGCTTCGGCGCTGGCAATCCGGAATACACCCCTATCGCCGAGTCGGATTTTATCTATGCGGTGATCGGAGAAGAACTGGGCTTCGTTGGCACCGCCCTGGTAATGGCCTTTTTTCTGCTTCTGTTCCTGCGGGGACTGCAAATCGCCTTCCGGAGCCGGTCCAGCTTCGGTCTATTGCTGGCCAGTGGGCTGACCTCGGTTCTGGCAGCCCAAACCCTCCTCAACATCGGTGGGGTGACCAAATTCATCCCCCTGACGGGCATCACCCTACCCTTTATCAGTCAGGGAGGAAGCAGCCTCTTTACGGCCTTCGCCACCTTGGGACTCTTGCTGGCGATTTCGGATGGGGAGCCGGGCAGCAGCCGTACCAGCACGAGTGCCCCGCGACCGGCACGCCCCAAAACCCCTAAGCCCCCCCGCCCAGCAGTCGCAGCCGTGGTAGAGCCAGTTGCAGGCCGTAATGATCCGCTACCGCCAACAGGGGTGCCAAACTCGGGGCGGAGGCGCCGAGGACGAGCACCGCCAGCAGCATCGCCAGGCTTGCCCAAGGATAATCCAGACTGAAGGGCTTGAGGGCGGAACCCAGGGAACGCCTGATCCGCCGGCCAATGAGATCCACGCTGGCGATCTCGTCCAGGCAGAGATGGGTGAGGTAGCCCAGGACCATAAAGAGCCCGGCAAGCCAGGACACCCAGGCGGTCATGCCCAGCGCATGGTGCGCAACATTGGCACATGCCAGTCCCGCGGCCAGGGCCGCCAACCCGGAGTGCCAGATGCCGCGATGAACCGTATAGCGCGCGAAAAGAACGAAAATGCCATAGCGTACCGTCGCGAAGACCAGGACCCAGATCAGGGTCAAACCCAGCAGGGGGACCCGGCCCGCGAAGGAAAAGGTCATGGCGAAGGCAAGCACCACCCCGAGCAGGGTGAAGAAACCGCGGATGGGGGTGGACTTGGGGCAGTCGATGTCCGGTAGCAGGCCACCGGCCACGCCGATCAGGAAGAGGATCTGGGTCTCGCGCGCGGCCATCCAGTTCAGATTGTATGCGGATAAGGCTGCCAAGCCGCTGATAGCGGCGGCACCGTAGAGATGTACCTTAAAATCCGCCATAGGATCCTGATGTTACTATCAGTTTCATAGGTTACGACTGAGGTTAGCATAGCACGCTTATGATTTATTTGTTATGCCTGATGAAGCGCCCAAGTGATCAACGTTGCTGGATGTCATTTGCAATGCCACCCCAAGGGTTTGCACAATAGAAATCCCTCATTTGGAGATGACTGCCTTGTCCGCTCATCCGATCCAGATAATGATCCGCGTTCTGCGCTGGCTTGAGGATGCCATCCTGGTGGTGCTGCTGTCGGCTATGATCGGACTCTCCGTCGCCCAGATCCTGTTGCGCAACCTCTTCGATTCGGGGTTGCCCTGGGCCGATCCCTTGTTGCGGCTGCTGGTGCTCTGGGTGGCCCTGGCCGGTGCCCTGGCGGCGACGCGGGAAAACCGGCACATCCGCATCGACCTCCTGTCCCGCTTCCTGAGCGGTACCATGAACCGGGTCGCCGACCGGCTGGCCTCGGTTTTCACTGCCGGTATCTGCGCCCTCCTCGCCTGGCAGGGTGGGCGCCTGGTGTGGTTCGAGTACCTTGACGGCACCAGGGTCGGTGCCGGCATCCCGGCCTGGATGGCCCAGCTCGTCATCCCCCTCGGCTTTGGGCTCATGGCCCTGCGCTTCACCTTGCTGGCCATGCCGTCCACCCAGCCCCGGCCACCGGCCCCCCCGGAGTCTGCCTCCTGATGCTGGCCCTCCTGGCGCTACTGGGGTTGGCTCTGCTTGGCGCCCCGCTCTTTGCCGTCATCGCCGCAGGCGCCCTGCTGGGTTTCCACCAGTCCGGGGTGGATCTATCGGTCGTCGCCATCGAATTCTTCCGCCTGGCGGAGACGCCGGTATTGCTGGCGATCCCTCTCTTTACCTTTGCTGGCTACCTCCTGAGCGAGAGCCAGGCCCCGCAGCGCCT
>CAZFZB010000170.1:3020-4785 GCA_964523415.1 uncultured Chromatiaceae bacterium
TGGTGGTGCTGGGGGGTATCTATAGCGGCTGGCTGGCGGTGTCCGAGGCGGCGGCCGCCACGGCTTGCTACGTCCTGTTGGTGGTCGTCCTGATCCGCCGCGAGGTGCCCTGGCGGGAACTGACCCGCGTGATGCGTGAATCCATGCAGATGGTGGGCGGCATCCTCCTGATCCTGGGTGTCTCCTTGGCCTCGACCAATTACCTCATCGACGCCGAGGTGCCTGCACGCCTTTTCGACACCATTCGCGCCCTGATCGATAGCCGGCTGGGTTTTTTGTTGTTGCTGAATGTATTTCTGCTGATTCTGGGCACCCTGCTCGACATCTTTTCCGCCCTGGTGCTCATGGTCCCCCTGCTGCTGCCCATCGCCCTGGGTTATGGCATCCACCCGGTGCATCTGGGCATCATCTTCCTGGCCAACATGCAGATCGGCTATTTCACCCCCCCGGTTGGCATGAACCTTTTTATCGCCAGCTATCGCTTCGGCCAGCCCATCCTGCACCTCTACCGCGCCACCCTGCCCTGGTTCGTCCTGCTGCTTGGCGCCGTGCTGGTTATCACCTACTGGCCAGCCCTGTCCTTGGTCTTGATAGAGTGAGGCTCCCAGGGGGAATAGCCATGGATAATCCCTATTGAGGTTCCCTTAGGGAACCTATAGGGCTAGGATATGCCCATTTACAGGAGGCTAGGATGTCCATCAACGTCAAACTATCCGCAACCCTGGTCGATCAGGCCAAGCGTTACGCAACTCTTCAGCATCGGTCCCTGCCTAAGCAAATCGAATTTTGGACGCGTATTGGCAAAATCGCCGAGGAAAATCCGGACCTGCCCTATAGCGTGATTCGCGACATCCTGATAGCGGATCAGGAAGAGCCCGTCGGCGAGTACAAATTCGGGTGATGCAGCTCCTCGTCACACCAACCTTTGAGCGTGCCGTCAAGAAACTGCATCCTCGACAAAAGGCTGACCTCGACGAGGCGGTGAAAATCATTGCCGGAAATGCCCAGATCGGCGAGACCAAGATTGGAGATCTCGCGGGTATCCAGGTCTATAAATTTCGGCTTGGAGACCAATTGTGCCTGTTAGCCTACCGCAGGCTTGACGAAGCCACTCTGAAGCTGCTGATGCTCGGCCCTCACGAAAATTTTTACCGTAGTCTCAAAAGGCTGGAGAACCAAGGATGAGCGATGCGCTCAAGACGATCATAGCCCGCCAGCGCATGCTGTTGCAGGGACGCCTGGCCACCGCCCTCGACCGGCTGGTGGCGCCCTGTCGGATGGCCTGGCCGGATCGGTCGGCGCTAGAGGGTATTCTGCTTCTTGCGCTCCCCGGTCTGGCCTCCTGCAAATACATCTATGTCCTGGATGCGCAAGCCCGGCAATTGACGTCCAACGTCTCTCCCCAGGGCCTGCTACCGGAGCACTATGGTCGCGACCGCAGCCAACGTCCCTATCTCGCCGAGGCGCTGGCCGGGGAGCGCTTCTCGCTGTCCCCCATCTATATCAGCCGCAATGCCCGGCGTCCCTCCCTCACCGCCATTCGGCGGGTCGAGGATGAGGCCGGCCAGCTCATGGGGTTTCTCGGCGCCGATTTCGATCTGCGTGAGCTTCCGCTGACACGCAAACTCTACGAGCAACCAGGACAATGGGTACAACTCAAGGGGGATCCAGCCATTCGTGCGGGCCTCTTTGAGCAGGAGCGGGTGGAAAGTCTGTTAGATCGGCATATCGATGAAATTCTGGCCCTGGTTGGCGAACTCATCAC
>CAZFZB010000171.1:0-4761 GCA_964523415.1 uncultured Chromatiaceae bacterium
CTACATGGTCCTCCCCATACCCTGGCCCCAAGGGCGAAACTCGGGTATGCTCGCGGCACATGAGCGAACCTCAGCATAGCGACAGGATCCAACACATCGCCGGTCGGATCATCTCCTACTTCGAGACCTTGGGTCTCGGGGTCATCGCTATCGCTACCCTCTTTGCGGGTCTGCACGAGGTGCGCAGCATGGTCGAGGTTGGAGTCGTCACCCTGGCCGACCTACTGCTGCTCTTCATCTATCTTGAGGTGCTGACCATGGTGGCCATCTACCTGGAGTCCGGCTCCCTCCCGGTGCGCATGCCCATGTACATCGCCATGGTAGCGCTGGCCCGGCACCTGATCCTCGACATGAAATCCATGAGCGAGACGGCCATCATTGCCGCCGCCGCCGCCATCCTCATCATCGCCCTGGCTGTATTGGCCATCCGCTTTGGCCACGTGCGTTTCCCTTACGAGGGCAACAAGCCGCGCGGGGACTAATCACCTCGCCGCCCCATCGAGGGTCGTCACCCTCGGCATCTCAACCTACACCGGCTAGGGCCTCGCATCTGGATGCGCGCATTGGCATGTCGGAATACCCTTAGGGGAGCGGCGAACTTGGGTTTCAAGCGGAACGGGCACCCAATACCCAGCTCAACAACTTCTTGAGAAATCGCTAATATCCTTGATCTGGCCAGAAGTTGGCCAAAACCGCAACCCCCCCTGGCCTGATTAGCCTTGCGGCAATTTCCACCCACTTGTCGACAGACTTATCCACAGTCACTGGGGAAAAATACCATCCCAGTACCCTTTGAAGCCGTGTTCCCGAGTGCAGCATTAGGGGGGTCGCCAATTCGGAGGGACAAACCCCATAGCCTGGTGGTCTGCTCTCCCCTTGGAACCCATCCCATCCACCGAACGGGGTCGTCCCAGCCAGATCAAGCGGGGATCCCACTAGAATCCCGGCACCCTGAATGACTCAAAATATCATTAGCTTGTTGCCGACCAGATACCCTGAGCCCTAGGACAGGCAGCGGCAAGGCCTCTGCAAGGGACCCCGAAGGCTAATCATAAATGCCTGGCGTACCTGGGCGCCCAGGGGAGTGAATTTCGCCGTCAGGCTGGCTTCGAAATGTCGTGGACCTGACTCATCGTGAAGGATCCAGGTATCCTGCACCCGCCACCAATGCGTTGAGGTCCTCCTCGTCGAGGATTGTGATCCCCAGCTTCCGTGCCTTATCCGCCTTACCGCTGGTGGATTCAGGATCGGCAAGGACCAGGTAGTCCAGTCCCTTGGCCACGCTGTCCACCAGTTCGATGCCCACCGTTGCCAGGGGTTCGGCATAATCGGCCTTCCTCTTGCCACTGGACAGGCGGCCGCTGATGCAGAGGGTCTGGCGAGTGCTGTCGGCAGTGTGCCGATCCTCAACCGGGGGCAAGATCTCTACGCCATTGACGAGCAATTTGTCGATTACCGGCGACAAGGCGTCTATGGCGTCTTGAATGGGACCACCGAGGTTAGGTACGCCGGCCCTTTCCGCCAGGGCGGGGTCACGGAGGCCACCTGATCGCCAGTCCGCGAGGTGATCGAGATCGCCCCCAGCCGCGGTGATCATCAATTCGACGCGGCGCTGACCCAGAGCCTCTATCCCCAAGGCGCCGAGGAACTGACTCAGGGTCAGGGTGCGGGTGGCGTCGATGGCAGCGAGTATGCTGGCTGTACGCTTGGTCCCCAGACGCAGCTCCTTTTCCGGGTTGATGATCAACTCCGCCATGGCCTCGGCCTGATCACGCAGCCTGTAGAGGTCCCCGGCATCCTCGATGGCGAAGCGCTCGACCAGGGCGTTGAGCACCACGTCGCCGATGCCGAGAATGTCGAGGCTGTTGATCCAGCGGGCGATCTTGGCGATCGACTTCTGCGGGCAAGCGCGGTTGCGACAGGTGAGGATGGCGCCCTCCGACCCGTCAGTGATGACCTTACGTCCAACCTCGCCGCCACAAAAGGGACAGACAGTGGGGATGGGGATCGGCTGACGATGAGCCGCACGCTCGGTGACGCGGATGATCTTGGGGATGATGTCGTTGGCCTTGATGACCCAAACGCGATCCCCCAAAGCCAGATCGAGGCGGGCGATTTCATCATAGTTGCCCAGCGTGGCACTGCTCACCCGGGTTCCGCCGATGTCGACCGGGCTTAACTGGGCGGTGGGCACCAGGGCACCGGTGTGGCCCCCGCTGATCACCACCCCCTCCAGGACCGTCTCGGAGCCAGCGGAGTCGAACTTCCAGGCGATCTGGCCCTTGGGCCGACCAGCAGTGACGCCGAGGGCAAGTTGGCGGACGAGGTCATCTATCTTGAACACCACCCCGTCGATCCAGAAATCTAATCGGTCGCGCTCCCGGGCCACCTGAATGAAGTAGGCCACCGCCGCCTCGGCATCGGCGCAGGGTTGCTGGGGGATGAGGTTGAAGCCCAGAGCCGACAGGCGCTCGGCCTTGGCACGCTCCGTAGCGAAGGTCACCGACTCGCCATGCCGCACCTCGTCGATGTCGAAGGCATAACTCGTGAGCAGGTCACTCTGATGCCCATTCTTGCGTCCCATGATACCGTTGCCGGCATTGCGCGGGTTCTTTTGCCGCAAGGGATCGACCTGGGCCCAATCCGCGATGGTGAGAATGACCTCGAGACGTACCGCGCCGGTGAATCCCCCCTCGGGCGTCCCAGCCCAGGCAGGCAGACCCTTGAAGCACAGGGCGTTGGCGGTGATATCCTCCCCCACGGTTCCATTGCCCCGGGTGATGGCCTGCACCAGACGACCATCAAGGTAGTAGGCAGCGGCGCTGGCACCGTCTCCCTTGAGGCTGGCATGCAGCGAACCCACGCCTGCCTTGAGATACCACTGACGGAATTCAGCCTCGCTATTGACCTTGGTCTGGCTGCCCATAGGGAGGCGATGCCGGGCCTTGGTCAACATGCCCTCACCACTGACCGGTGCACCCACCATGGCCAGGACCGGGTCGTCTGGCACCAGTTGCCGCAATTGGTCTTCCAGGGCGTCGTATTCGGCGTCGCTCATGATCGGCTCGCCGCTGTAGTAATAGGCGTGTTTGGCCTTGAGGATCAGGTTGCGTATTTCATCCAGACGAGGATCGGTCATGGGGATCAGTCCTTCTCTCAGGGGCTGGCGCGAAACATGGGGCCAACCAAACGCAAATTCGCGGATCTTCAGGGTTTCGTTCCTACCGTCAGGTTACCGACCTGGGCGGCAGGGTACAGCTAATGCTTATGGCTGGATTATTTTGCGCCCCAAGGCATACGGCAGTGCGCGTTGCGCCTACCTGCTGCCGCGGCGTCGCAGCTAATCCGAGTACCTTTGAAAGGGTCCACGCTGTCGCATCATTCCCTTATACTGCTACTCGCACCAGCACGGTTAGGAACGTGATGCACCAGCCCAACGCGGTAGCGATTGACCGGGTCCCCTCGGCTATGCCAAGGAGCGCCACCGAAGGCTTAGGATGCGACACAGGCTATCGTAACCACCAGCTATCATGGCGACTCCTATCAAACTCTCACACCAAACTCTCACAACTAATCAGCTTGCAAGGGAGGGAAACCATGACACGGCTCGCCCAAGTTGTCCAGGAAGCACTGGATATCCTCGAATGGAGCGACGACATCGACGATGACGAGGCTTCAGGTAAAAGTCAGCTGGCCACTGACGCCCTCATAAGTGGACAACCCTGCGACATCTTTATCGAGACCCACGAGCAGCAGGACGATATCTGTGTTTACATTTACCTGCCTTTTCGTATCAGGGCAACTTACTACCCCGAGGCCTGCCAACTGGTCAATGCGATCAATGTTCAAGCTCGACATGGCCATCTGGAGATCCTGCCAAAGACGGGTAAGCTACGCCTGAAGCTGTCCGCGGATGTCGAAGGGGCTAACCCCAGCGGCATGTTCGTGGTGCGGATGCTGCAAGGCGGGAACGCCATCCTCTGCAACTGGATGGGGGCCTTGGCCGCCGTGGGGATCACGGGCCGGTCGGCCTCGGAGGCTCTTGACCTCGTCGCCAGTGCCAAGGCCGCCGTGGCGGACCGATCGACAACGGCCGATAACCCGATTCCCGAGGAAACGATTACCCCCCAGGGATCCCGGACGCTTCACTAGGTCTACGAGGAGTGACCACCCTTCTCTATTTCCGAGATATAACCATTGGCCCCAACGTCTCGATCTCAGGACCCTGAACGGGAGCCAAAGCCTTAGCCTGGCCGATGCCAACCTCACCCTGCGCTCCCACAAAAGGAGAGCCCCATCACCCGATGGTGCCGGGAGAATCCAGACCAAGCGCTGCTAGGACGGCGATTATCCCCATAACAGACTTCGGAGTGTCGCTGTGCTCAGGATGCGAAACGGGACATCCCAGTTCCCCTTTCGCCTAGCGCTCGGCGACCACCCTGAAACCCCGGCCGCCCCATTCCGGGTCACGGCATCGTCACGACGTGCCCCCGGCGGGGACGTTCATACTCCCCCATAACCCTCCGGGGAATGGCTAGGCAGCGTATCGGATGCGTTCGGCATACCCGCCTCCACGGCTCCGGGACCTAAGGCCTCTGCGCCCCCCTCCGGCGGCAGGCTCGCGCCTACGCCTGCCGGGGACATGCCAGCCTTCACTTCGCTCTCCCTGACCAGAAAAAAGAAGCAAAAACCCATTGCGACTGGGTGTTAGGCTTAAAATCATGATCCAAGGGGTGGTCTCCGGAAAATGGCAATCAGTAC
>CAZFZB010000172.1:0-2878 GCA_964523415.1 uncultured Chromatiaceae bacterium
TCATCCAGCACCACCAGGCCCAGGGCCGGATCCCGCAGCAGGGCCCGCGCCTGGGTCCAGCCCCGTTGCGCCGTCTCGGCGTCCCGGGCGCGGTCCTGGGTCTCCCAGGTGAAGCCCTCGCCCAGCACCAACCAGGTTACCCCCGGCTGGCGGCGGAAGAAGGCCTCCTCCCCCGTGTCCTGGCAACCCTTGATGAACTGGGCGATGCCCACCCGGAGGCCATGCCCCAGGGCTCGCGCCACCATGCCAAAGGCCGAGCTGGATTTGCCCTTGCCATTGCCCGTAAGCACCAGCAGCAGCCCCTGGTCCCGGTCCGCCCGGGCGATGGCGGCATCGATCGCCTGCTTCTTGCGCTGCATACGAACCCGGTGACGGTTGTCCCGGTCGGCGGGTGCGTTGAAAGTCATGTTGAACCCGGCCAGCGCGCGCCAGGATCCCCGATGAAGGGCTGGGAGCAGGCCAGGGAACGCCAGGCCAAGGGCAGGAAACGAAGGATGTGCAATTTGAACACCTCTGGCGCACCACCCGTGCACCTGTCGGCCAGGTTCAGGCTGAGAAGGATTAGGCCGCGACGGGGCAAGCGGTTGCTCGCCACGCCAGGGCTACCCTTAGCGCCCGCGATGGGATTCAGGCCGGTCTCCGGGCTTGCGAGTGGCCACCAGGGCCCGCTTGGATCGCCTTCCCACGCCGAAACGCAGTGGCATCTGATCCGCCTTACTCGCCTACCGTTGCGGGGGCAGCGCCGGCTTGGTCGCAAGGCCACAATGGCTTGGATGCACCGGCTTCCCGTTTCACCCCTCGGGTGGATACCCTCGGGACACCTGAAACGGTCCCTATGCTACAGGCCCAGGGGGAGGGACTCAACAATAGTTGACGAGGCTAATAGAGCCGCGGGGGGAGGAGGGCCTGGCCCATCGGGTCAGGTATCAGACGGATCCGCTGGTGACAGACTTGGGGTTAGGATCGTGGAGATTCCATGGCCCTGGCAGCAAGTATGGCCGAGGCAGGCTGGCCGGAGCGGCCGGATCAGGGTGGCGAGAGGGATAGGCCCGTGCTGTCCCTCCCGCCAGTCGGTGTCTTAGGGCTCTGGGAACTTGCCCCGACCGGTGTTAGGCCTTCAAACCGGTGAAGATGCGGTCGCGGATTTCATCCACGCCACCGATACCCTGCACCTTGACGTACCTGGGAGCGCCCTCACCGCCTTCGGCGGACCACTGGGAATAGTAGTGGATCAGGGGCTCGGTTTGGTCGTGATAAACCTTGAGGCGGGACTTGACGGTCTCTTCCTTGTCATCATCGCGCTGGATCAGATCCTCGCCCGTGACGTCGTCCTTGCCTTCCTCGCGGGGCGGGTTGAAGAGCACGTGGTAGGTGCGGCCGGAGCCCAGGTGGACGCGTCGGCCGGACATGCGCTTGATGATCTCCTCATCGGCCACGTCGATTTCGACCACGGCGTCCACATAGATGGCGGCGTCGCGCAGGGCGTCGGCCTGGGCGAGGGTGCGCGGAAAGCCATCGAAGAGGAAGCCATTGCCGCAGTCGTCCTGGGTGATACGCTCCTTGACCATGCCGATGATGATGTCATCGGAGACCAGGCCACCCTCGTCCATGATTTTCTTGGCGGCCACGCCGAGTTCGGTACCGGCCTTGACGTGAGCGCGCAGCATGTCGCCGGTGGAGATCTGGGGAATGCCGAATTCCTCCTTGATGAAGCCCGCCTGAGTGCCCTTACCGGCGCCTGGACCACCCAACAGTATGATACGCATTTTGGATTGCCTCCTCGAATCGAATGGATAGGCCCCGGGGTTCGCCTGAGGCTTATAGGGTTTGCTCCGCCCACTGCGGAAACCCGGCAATTTTGACACAAGGCGCGGTCAAGGGCTAATTCCGTGTGGGATGAACTTATCTAGCCTCTTGAGATTTCTATAAATTTACTGAATAATCAGTATTTTATCCTTTGCTAATCCTGTAGCGCCAGCTTGGGTGGGTTCTATCTTGTGACTGATGGGGAAGCTGGTGACAGGAGCAGAGGATTGACGCCTGAGCGCAGCAACTCCTCACCGCGGTTGAGCAAATAGAAAAGACACCAGACCCCGAACAGCAGATAGGCCCCGATGAAGAGCCAGATCCCGGGGGGCGGAACATAGTCGTAGCCCGGTGTTCCCGGAAGAAACGCCAGCATGAATCCGACCGTCGTGGTCCAGTAGGCCGAGATCCCGGCGACCGCTGCGGTAACCAGCAGCGACCAGCGCCTCCTGAGCCACAAGCCGGCCAAGGAAGCCAGCATCAAGGGGATGTAGATGAAGGTATCCCCCGCCCCGAAGGCCCGGTTTACCTGGACGCCATGGGTTCCCACCTGCGCCGGCGTCTCCTGCAGACCCAGTCCCATCGTGAAATCGTAGTCAAAGATGGCCATCGTCTGTCCCAACAGCAACAGGGGGACGGACAGCCCCAGGTAGGCGATGATGAACCAGTATGCGAGTGGGCGTCTTGTGTTTGCCATGTCTACGTCTCCTCCCTTGTTCATGGGGGCGTCTTAGGGTTGATGGAAGCGATTCCTGATCCAGAGGGACGGCTAGAGTGAGGGGGACTATTGAAATGAACCCTGGATTATGAAGCCAACATGAGGGGTAGGATTGGTGACGATGATTTGCTCCCCCGAAGGCTTCTTGATTACATACCCGTCAAATACCTTTTCCTGGCCGCCCTGTAGGTTGCCATATACCCTGACCTTCTCATTTAACGAGACATTTAGTCTTTTGTTGTCTGGCAAATGTGCCCTTACAAAGATGGATCCAGAGCTGTCGGTTAGGGTGAAACCGCTATCGGTAAGTTGGGTAATCGTTCCCTCGATCGTGGTTACCGGTGGCAATACTAA
>CAZFZB010000172.1:2978-4673 GCA_964523415.1 uncultured Chromatiaceae bacterium
AACAGGGTGACCATACCGTACGGCAAGAGCAGGAACGAGTTGGTGAGTAGCCCAGGGTTGTACGAAGGTTTGGACCCCTGGAAGAGGATCGTGTGCGTCGCGTTATTGATGATGAGTTCGAACCAGATCATCGAGAAACCGAGCCATGGCGCCACGTTCGCAAGGAGCGCGCCGAGGATCACGGTCGGATAGGCGATCAGGATGTTGACCTGAAATACATAGGCGTCATCCAGCGGAAAGTCAGGGTTGGTCTTCGAGCCGAACGGAGTCTTGAGATTGAAGAACTCCTTGAACCCAAGGGGGGCAAGCACGTATTCCTCGGACTCGTGGAGCATGAGCAACGGCAGGTGCAGGCACAGGAGCCACTGGTAGAGGTCCATCGCAGGCCTGAACCAGACGAGGAGGACGATGAGCGGCGGAGCGAGGAACAGCGTCGCCGATTGCCAGATGCGGTTGACGGCCCGGTAATTCATTGCAGACCTCCCTGCGGTTGACGGTCTCTGCCTCGGCCGTGCGGCTTGCCTGTCAAAATTTAGGAAATGGGAATTAACCCAGTTTTCTGCACCCATTCTACAAGGGCAACCCCGGCTGGTCTCCGGAAACCATCGGCTAGCGCGGTCGTCACCCCGGCGCTCCCTCCCGGGTTCTTCGGCTCATCCTTGCGGCGAGGTTTAGCGTGAGCAATTTCTGTAACAGGTCGTAGGGTTCTCGCGCTGCTGCATACCACTTCTTCTGCCTATAACCCTCCCACGGTTCAGCGATTGAGAAACCGCCATACTCAGGAAACTCTTTAGAACTCGGCCAGTGAAACGGAGTGTAGTCGAGGTTCAGCCGTGAGACCGTTTCGTTTGGTAGCTCATATGTAAGCTGATCGGGATGACGCATGATTATCGATTTTAAGAACGACGGCAGATGTGAGCTGACATTGAAGGGGCTGAACGTCGAAGTTGAGCGGCCTCGCGCGACTTTATGCGCAAGTTCCGGCGGAATGATGGGTTGGGCCTCTTGCAATGAGTAGCATTTCATTGCCACCCCGCTGGAATTCATAGGGCACGCGCCTGCAGTTGATGCTGAACCCAGCATCGGCAAGATGCTTGGTGACGAAGGCGAGATGTGGCGAACGCTTGCCGTCGAGCGTGAGCAAAGGAAATACACGCACCTCGCGAGCGACCCTCAGCATTTCTTGAATAGATTGGAGGTGAAACTCTGCGGACAGATGGAGACTGTACAAAAACAAAAAGTGAGACGATAAAGCGATGTCGAATTTATCTGACTTGAAAGGAAGCAATGGAAGTTCGCCGGCGACGTATCTACCTTCGCGTTTCCCTGCCTCGAAATCCAACAGGAAAGTGTTCATGGCCGACACGCGAATACACCCAAGATCTTCGATTGACGGAATGACATCCCAGACGTAGTCAGCGTGGTTCTTGCGCATCTGTTCCATCACAGTATTGTATGTTTCGGAGATGCGACTCCGAATCTGCGAGGCATCGAACTCATAGATTGGGTCGAAAGAGGTGACGTTTCCACCGTGCTCGGCAAACCTCGCGTTGAATGCAGCGGGACCGTCGCCACAGCCAAGAATGTTCAACCGGAGGTCCTCTGCCGAAAGATCGAACATGCCGACGTACTCTTCATAGGAGCGTCCCCAAGGTACGACTTTATCGAGTGTAAATCCCATACTCGTTGTATTCC
>CAZFZB010000173.1:0-4592 GCA_964523415.1 uncultured Chromatiaceae bacterium
CTCCGGCATCCTCACGCCAGAGCTGTTTCTCGGGCAGGCCTTCGAAGCCCTCAGCAGGGACCAACACTTAACGCAGACATAGCCATTATTTTCCCAAGCAGAAACTAGCAAATATTCTGTCTAGCAAATCATCTGAGCTAAATTCACCGGTGATTTCACTTAAAGCTCTCTGGGCAATTCGCATTTCCTCGGCAGCGATTTCGGTGTCGTTGCCAATGTTCAAGTTTTTTTGCGCAAGTGTTAAAGCTTCCTGAGCACGGGCTAAGGCATTCAGGTGTCGGCGGCGCGCAAGAAAAATACCTTCATCCCTTTCCTGATATCCAACAACTTGCTTGAGGTGGGAGCGCAAACAGTCAAGACCGGTTCCTTCGCTCGCGGAGATAGCTATTTCGGTACCCTGAGGCGTTTGGTAGAGACCTGGTTGACGTCCGCTCAAGTCAATCTTATTGCGTACAAAGATAACGTGAATATGATCAGGTACCTTGGTTAGAGCCAATGCCGATGGGTCTATATTGTGACTATCGTCTGACAACCATAGAACCATGTCGGCCTTTTCAATCTGGTCTTGGGCGCGTCGGATGCCCTCTCTTTCAACCAGGTCATCTGAATATCGTAAGCCGGCAGTATCGATGACATGTACAGCCAGTCCGTCGATCTGGATCTCCCTATGAAGGAGGTCGCGGGTGGTGCCAGGAACCGGAGTAACAATGGCGGACTCAGTACCTGATAATGCATTGAGAAGGCTTGATTTACCAACATTGGGTGGACCGGCGATGACGATTTGAATACCCTCTCGGATAAGATTTCCTTGATGGGCACCCTTTTGTAAGGCATCGAGGTCTGCCCTTAATTTATTCAGATCAGCAGCTATGGTGGAATTGGTGATGTCATCAATCTCATCCTCCGGAAAATCTAGGGCGGCTTCAATAAGGGTGCGGAGGTTGATAAGGCTTTCGACCAGGCCATGGATATGCCTTGAAAATTCTCCACTTAGGCTGCGCCCTGCCAAGCGAGCGGCATACTCGGTACCACTGGCAATAAGATCGGAAACCGCCTCGGCTTGAGCTAGGTCTAACTTACCGTTCAGGAAGGCGCGTTCACTGAACTCCCCTGGACGTGCCAATCTTGCCCCAAGCACTAGCAGACGACGGAGCAATAGATCCATGACGATGGGCCCTCCATGGCCATGTAGTTCGAGGACATCCTCCCCGGTGAAGGAGTGGGGGGCGGGGAAAAAGAGGGCCAGACCCTGATCGAATGCCTCGCCCTGGCCATCGCGGAACCATGCTATCGTAGCCCGACGAGGCTTTGGTAGCCGACCTATTATTCCCTCGGAAATGGTGGGTACCTTGGTTCCCGATAACCGGATAATTCCGACGCCACCAAAACCAGGCGGGGTGGCAATAGCGGCGATCGTATCGGCCGCCACGAATCATTATCTCTTTTCGAAAACTACTAATGCCTTGTAACTGCTTTTTCGATTTTGTTGGTGATATACCATTGCTGGGCGATGGAAAGTAGATTATTTACTACCCAATACAGCACCAAACCGGATGGAAAGAATGCGAAAAATATTGTAAATACAAAGGGCAGGCTCATCATGACCTTGGCTTGAATAGGATCCGGCGGAGCTGGATTAAGCTTCTGTTGGACGTACATGGATACCCCCATTATAAGGGGCAGGACAAAATAGGGGTCCGGCGCGGAAAGATTGTTGATCCAAAGCATGAAGGGCGCTTGACGCATCTCCACGCTCTCTAGGAGCACCCAGTACAGGGAAATAAATACTGGGATTTGAACCACAATAGGCAGGCATCCGCCAAGGGGGTTGATTTTTTCCTTCTTGTACATCTCCATCATGGCTTGATTAAGGCGTTCCTTATCATCTCCATAACGATCTTTGAGTGCTTGGATGCGCGGCGTGACCTTGCGCATATTTGCCATGGATTTGTAACTGGTTTCGGATAATTTGTAGAAGGCCAGTTTGATGAGGATAGTTAGGAAAATAATCGACCAACCCCAGTTCCCAACCACGGAGTGGATCTTGTTGAGCAGCCAAAAAATTGGCTGCGCGATAATGGTTAATCGACCGTAATCAACCGCAAGATCTAGTCCTGGTGCTACGGAAGCTAGGGTATCTTGAAGCTTGGGTCCTAAGAAGATACGTTCGTTGAATACGTGAGTGATCCCAGGCTCGATGGTGGTAGGGTTCGTGTAGGTACCTATGAGGTATTTGCCATCCTCGCGGGCGCTGGTGAAGAAGGTTTGTGGTTCCCTATCTGGTGGCAGAGCAGCAGTGATGAAGTAGTGTTGAATGATGGCAACCCACCCCCCCGTTGCCTCAATTGAGAGGTGCTCGGTGCGCATATCCTCAAAGGAAACTTTTTTGTATTTGGCCTCGGGGGTGTAATAGACGCCTCCCGTGTAGGTGTAGACGAAACGAGAGGCGTCAGGATCATTCAGTTCGGTTCGAAGTATTTGGGTGTAGGCACGCACCGCCAATGGGGAACTTGTTTGGTTAACGATTTCTTGGGTTAGGCTAATGACGTAGCTATTTCGAGTAAATCGATATCGTCTGTGGATTTCGATTCCGGTGGGATCGCTCCAGGAAAGTACTACCTCAAGTTCAGGCTGCCCGGGCTTTAGGGCAAAGGATTCCTGTGGGGCTTGGAATGTTAGGGAGCGACTGTCTGACGCAAGTGGCCCGGTCTCAGGCCCCCGCAAGCCGGACTCTATGACGAAGAAATTTGGGGGTTCTGGCTTGAGTAGGCGGAATTTGGTTTCACGATCGTTCGGGCTCTGGGGATAATCGAGAAGGCGGGCGCTGACAATGGCGCCGCCCCGACGGGCGATTTCTAAGGAAAAGAGGTCGGTTTCGACATGGACGGTGCCAGAGGCAAAGTCCCCCGCTTCTGCCGGCGCGCTGGTTCCGCCCATACCCGACGTTGAGGGTAAGGCGGGTATTACTGTTGCCGGAACTTCAAGGTTGGGGAGGATTTCGGCGCTGCTGGGCTGCTTTTCTAATTTGGCATCAGGCACTATTTGTACTTGCGATACCTTGGGTTGCCCACCTATGGGACCATAGTCCTGCACCCAGGCCTGATACAGTAACAGCAGGATCGCGGCTAGTGTGAAGAGGAGAACGAGTCGAAGATTATCCATGGCCAGTCACATCAAGAGGTGCGGTCGGGGGGTTGTTTGTAGGCAGATGTTTCACTATATGGTGAGTCGCGTTGGATTTTGGGTGGAACTGGATCGTATCCACCTTCATGCCAGGGGTGGCAACAGCCTATCCGCCGCAATGCCAACCAAGACCCGACGAATGGACCGTGGATCTTTAAAGATTCCACTGCATAATGGGAACAACTGGGATGGAAGCGGCAGTGATTCCCCAATAATGGACTGATGAAGTACTGGTAGCCACGGATCAAGCTAATCATTAGCTTGCGCATTAGTGATCCCTTTCTACCTGATTCCAGAGCTTGATCAATGAATCTGAGAGTTCAGTGTTCGTCGCCATCAGGGCTTTAGGGCGACACATGACGACCAGATCAAATTGGCACAGCATTTCCCTGTGAGCCCTGAAGCTTTCTCTGACTATTCGCTTGAGCCTATTTCGTTCGACCGCTTTCTTGGCACATCTTTTTGCAATTGCTAAGCCTAGTCGAGCTAAACCAAACGTTGTTTTCTTAGCATGTATCGTGAAAAGGTCGTTGACGTATCGCTTAGGCCCTGAGAAGACAAGGTTAAAGTCATCCTGTCGCACCAGTCGGGACTCGCGAGGAAAACCCTTATAGCCTATTCCTATCCTGATCGCGCGGGTTTCGTGCATAGATTTTTTTAGGGAATAAGCCGAACCCTTCCCTTGGCGCGACGAGATTGGAGCACCTTTCGACCATTACGTGTGGCCATCCGTGCACGGAATCCATGGGTACGCGCGCGTTTGAGTCGGCTGGGTTGGAAGGTTCTTTTCATAGACTTTGTTTTCCTTTGGATCCATCTGAGCCTACAAGGCCCTGCTGGGTGTTGGGTTGTATGGAGTAAGCGGTTAAGTTAAAACCCCTTACCCCAAAAAAAGTTTGAAATTATAAGCAACTATCGATAGGAAGGTCAAACCTAATTTTTCTAAAATGGAAACTATTCAGGTCCCGCGAGCTTGGGCATGGGCGGAGTCCCCGAGCAGGTTAGGACCAATGCCTGAAAAGATTTCGGTACATTGGTTGGACGAAGCCGCTGCCGCGGCAGATGATCTGACCCCCGATACTCTCCCAGCCGCCCGATCTCCGGGCGGTCGCGACCATCGCGACATTTCTGCTGGAGAGTATCCCCATGAATTCTATCGAGCAAGCCCGGCTTGACCCCCTCTACGCCGCCATGCTGCGCGCCCTGCAGCTCCAGGGCAAGGCCGAGAAGACCGTCGAGGCCTATGCGCGTGCGATCCGGCGCAGCGCCGACTTCTTCGACCGCTGCCCCGACGACCTGACGGCTGAAGAGATCCAGACCTACTTCGCGGCACTCCTGAAGTCCCATTCCTGGTCTACGGTCAAGCTCGACCGCTGTGGTTTGCAGTTCTTCTACCGCTATGTGCTCAA